>JBBQCH010000067.1:0-16178 GCA_038318485.1 Geobacterales bacterium | reverse complement strand
TGCCTGTACTACTCCGGTAACTGAGGGGATGATAATACGTACATCAACTCCGGAAATTGTTAAGGCTCGCAAGATGGTACTTGAACTACTGCTACTTAAACATCCGCTGGATTGCCCGGTTTGTGATAAATCCGGCGATTGCGATCTTCAAAACCTGACTTATGAACACAAGGTTGACAGTAACCGTTTCGTTGATGAAAAGTTTCATCATGAGATTGATTATAATAATCCGTTGATTGAGCGCGACATGAACCGTTGCGTTCTATGCGGCAAGTGTGTCCGAATCTGCGATGAAATTGTAAGCTTTGGTGCTTGGACATTTATTGATCGAGGTATTGAAACAAAAATCGGCTGTGAATTTGAGGAGGGTCTTAACTGCGAATTCTGCGGATCCTGTATCGCGGTCTGTCCAGTTGGTTCTCTACTTTCTCGGCCGTTCAAGTTCAAGGCCCGCTTCTGGTCGCTTACAAAACAGAAATCTGTCTGTGGATATTGTGGGACTGGCTGCAATTTGACTCTCGGTGTTAAGGACAACAAAGTTCTGACTACATTGTATGATGAAAACCAGGGATTTCACAATGGACAGCTTTGTGTCCGTGGTCGCTTCGGATATCAGTTTATCAGTTCAGAACAACGTCTGACTGCGCCAATGATCCGTAGAAACGGTAGACTGATTGAATCTACATGGGATGAGGCTCTTGACGTTGTAGCCGGACGACTCAAGGGAGGCAATTCAGTAGCAGCTCTTGCTTCAGCACGACTGACTAACGAGGAACTGACCCTTTTTAAAAAGATGTTGATTGAAAATGTTGGATCCAATAATTTCGACCATTCGGCAGGTAATGCTCATAGCGCTCTGACTGAAGGCTTAGCACGAAGCTTTGGAGCTGCCGCTTCTCCGGCTACAATTCTTGATATACAGAAGTCTGACCTGCTGCTGGTAGTCAAAACAGATGCCTATGAGACACATCCTGTGATCGGCTTTGAAATCAACATGGGGGTTAAAAACAAAGGCATTAAGCTGAATATAATATCTGACAAACGTGGCAAACTTTCAAAACTGCCAGGTGCGAACACTTTTGTGCATAAGCCTGGATGTGAAGTTGCTGTATTGAATGCAATTGCAAAGTCGATACTGGATAACAAACTGGCAGACAGTTCTGCAGCATCGGTTCCAGGTTATGTTGAGCTTGAAAGTTCCCTTTCAAGCTTAAATCTGGAAGAAACAGCTGCATTAAGCGGCTTGTCTGTCGAAAATATCAATAAAATTGCCCAGGAATATGCTTCAGCTGAAAAAGCAATGATCCTTTTCCCCACAGGCCAAGCCTACACCGCCCATAATCAGGAAATGGCCAGCGCAGTTGCAAACCTTTCAATCTTAACAGGAAAACTCGGCAAGGAAGGTTGTGGCGTTCTCTGCATGTCTGAGAAAAACAACAGTCAGGGTGCTGTTGACATGGGGTTTTTCGCTCAGAATGGCGGCATGAGTGCTCCACAAATCCTGGATGCATGTAAAAACGGTTCAGTTAAGACACTGTTTATCGCTGGCGAGAATCCGGTAGTTTCTTATCCTGATAAGGCAAAAGTAATAGCAGCGCTTGAGTCCGTCGAATTTATGGTGGTTTCCGAGTTGTTCATGACCGAAACAGCTGCTATGGCTGATGTTGTTCTGCCAGCCTGCTCGTTCGCTGAAAAAGAAGGCACCTTTACCAGTACTGACCGCCGTGTTCAGTATATTAAGCCGGCTATACGTAAGGGTGCAAAATGCAAGACCGATTTAGAAATTATTTCTGCTCTGATCACGAAGCTGGGCGGTCAGGCACCGGTTTCAACTTCTGCAGTATTTGCTGAGATATCTGCAAACACTCCAGGTTATGCCGGTATGAATTACGTATCTCTAAGTAACGACGGTGCTTTTGCTCCTGTAAATGTATTGCCTAAACTGGTTGTTCCCAAGTCTGCACCTGCTGCTTCCCCGGAGTCTGGCAAAATGGCTATGGTAACCGGAAGTGCACTTTACCACAGCGGTACTCTTTCACAGTTTGGTGAAGGGCCGATGCATGTTTGTCCGGATGCATATGTTGAAATATCACGTACAGATGCCGCTCGATTGAAAGTTCAGGACAAAGATGTTGTAACAGTCTCATCTTCGACAGGCAGTCTCAAGCTCAAAGCCAAAGTAGCATTGCGTATGCCGGAAGGTGTCGTTTTCGTGCCTTATCACTTCAGTGCAGATTCAGTTAATACGATCTGGAGCGGTTCAGCAGTTACGATGGTAACGATAGCCAAGTAAACCAAGCTTCAATTCAGAGTTAATTCATACTAGCAAGGAAAGAGGGACAGATGGGAATCGAGATATTAGGACTGCCGATGATGTACTACATCGCAATGGTTGTTAAGGTCCTGGTGGCTTTTGTCTTTGTACTGCTAACAGTGGCCTATGCCACTTACGCTGAACGCAAGATTATTGGCCACATGCAGGTTCGCCTTGGGCCTATGCGTACTGGGTGGCATGGACTTCTACAGCCGATAGCCGATGGAGTTAAGCTCTTTTTCAAGGAAGAGATCATTCCTTCACAGGCCAGCACCTTTGCCTTCCTGATAGCACCTTTAATAGCGCTCGTACCGGCATTTATAACCTTTGCGGTCATACCTTTCGGCGGTGTCATTGAGGTTTTTGGCTACAAGGTTCCGCTACAGATAGCTGCCTACTATGACACAGCTGCCGGGCAGGTATTCGATGTTAATGTCGGTGTATTGTACATCCTGGCAATGTCATCACTTGGCGTATACGGCATAGTTCTGGCCGGTTGGGCATCCAACAGCAAATACTCTCTGATGGGTGGTTTGCGCGCCTCTGCACAGATGATTTCGTATGAACTCTCCGCAGGTCTTGCAATTATTGCCGTATTCATGCTTTCCGGAACGCTTTCATTGGGCAAGATTGTTGAACTACAGTCAGGTTTCGGTGGTTTTGAATGGTACATTTTTAAACAGCCATTGGCCGCATTCATGTTCTTCATCTGTTCACTGGCTGAAATCAACCGTACCCCTTTCGACCTTCCCGAGGCTGAAACAGAGTTGGTCTCCGGTTTCTGTACAGAGTATTCTTCAATGAAGTATGCCATGTTCTTCATGGCTGAATATGCCAATATGGTTACCGTATGCGCCTTAACCGCGACTCTTTTCCTTGGTGGCTGGAATGGCCCTCTTGCCGTAGCTTTTCCGCTGCTTGGACCGGTTTACTTTGTTGCCAAGGTTTACTTCCTGATGTTTTTCTGCATGTGGATCCGCGCAACGCTGCCCCGTTATCGTTATGACCAACTTATGCATCTTGGTTGGAAGGTTTTCCTGCCACTGGCTCTGGTCAACATAGTTATCACTGGAATCATCGGTTACTTTATCTAACGCTTGCTGTAACGAATCACGCAACTCCAAGGACAAGGATAGACAACATGAATCCGATTACACCTATTATAAACGGCCTGGCAATTACTCTAAAGCATCTGTTCATGAAGCCGGTCACCCTGCAGTACCCGGATGAGCGACCGAAGGTAGCGGCACGTTTTCGTGGATTGCATGCCCTGAATGTTTCACATAACAAGGCCAAGTGCGTTGCATGTTACCTTTGCCCGACAGTGTGCCCTGCCAAGTGCATCACAGTTGAAGCCGGTGAAGACTCCAATCACGATAAATTTGCATCCAAATACGAGATCGACATGCTGCGCTGCATCTTTTGCGGTTACTGTGTGGAAGCCTGTCCGGTTGATGCTATCAGGATGACCGGTGAGTTTGAGTTGGCTAACTATCATCGCAAAGACTTCATTTACAGTAAAGAGCGTCTCTTAGAAAAGAAATAAAGGAGCAGTGCATGGAAACCCTTTTCTTCGCAATCATCTCGCTGGTGGCAATTATATCGGCGATCCTGGTGATTACCTGCAAGAACCCGATTAACAGTGCTTTGGCGCTCATTATGACATTTTTCTGTCTGGCTACTTATTATGTCATGCTCGATGCGCCATTCATGGCAGCCGTCCAGGTCATGGTTTACGCCGGTGCGATTATGGTACTGATTGTTTTTACCATCATGCTGCTCAATATACGTGTCAATGCTACTCAAAAACATTCACACAAGGTTCTGCTCGGATCAATAATCGGCCTGTTTACACTTATCAATGCTGTTGCGCTTCTCTTCAAGAGCCAAGCTGCCAAGCCTGTCGGTACTTACTCAGTGGAGATGATCAATAAAATCGGCCATTCCGAACTGATAGGTAAAGAGATGTTCACCACATTCCTGCTGCCTTTTGAGATTACTTCAATCCTGCTTTTGGTCGCCATCATTGGTTCGGTAGTTCTGGCCAAGAAAAAAATATAAGAGGGATATATTCATGGAAAACCTGACCGGCTATCTCATTGTAAGCGCAATCCTCTTTTCAATCGGTACCATAGGTGTGCTGACCCGCAAAAATGCCATCGTTATCTTCATGTGCATCGAGTTGATGCTTAACGCGGTCAATCTGACTTTTATTGCTTTCTCTCGCCATTTTGGACATCTCGACGGTCAAATATTCGTGTTGTTTGTAATGACTGTTGCTGCGGCAGAGGCATCTGTTGGTTTGGCTCTGATGATTTCATTCTACAAGAATAAAGAGTCTATCGACGTAGATGATGTCAACATGATGAAGTGGTAGTACCCGTTATACCATCCCTGCAAAAAACGTTTAACGATTGTATAAAAGGAGTCTTACATGTTTGACAACGTATGGCTAATCCCGCTCTTCCCGCTCATCGGATTCCTGATCAACGGTTTCTTCGGGAAAAAGATCAAAAACGAGGCGGTTATCGGCGGAATCGGTACGCTTATGATCTTCATGTCATTCATCGTGTCGTGCGGAATTCTCATGCAGATGATTGGTTTGCCACCTGAGCAGCGTGTTTTTGAAAAAGTCATGTTTCCATGGATTCATTCCGGCAACTTCAAAGCTGATATGGCTTTCCTGGTTGACCCTCTTTCCGTCATAATGATCATGGTTGTAACCGGTGTAGGTTCCTTGATTCACCTGTATTCAATTGGTTATATGCATGGCGAGGAGGGCTTCTACCGATTTTTTGCCTATCTGAACCTTTTCTGTATGTCAATGCTGCTGCTGGTGCTTGGCAACAACATGCTGGTAATGTTTATCGGCTGGGAAGGAGTTGGTCTCTGCTCATATTTGTTAATCGGTTATTATTTCCACAAGAAGTCTGCCGGTGACGCTGCCAAGAAAGCCTTTGTTATGAACAGGGTCGGCGACTTCGGTTTTCTGATCGGTCTCTTTACGCTCTACTGGTGGTTTGGCAGTAACCACAATATCTGGACTGTAAACTTTACTGAAATCAAAGCGGCATCTCACCTGCTTCCATATGGTGGCGTAGTTACTGTTGCCACACTCTGCTTTTTTGTAGGAGCAACCGGCAAGTCGGCTCAAATTCCGCTCTTTACCTGGTTGCCTGACGCGATGGAAGGTCCTACACCGGTTTCTGCTCTTATTCATGCTGCTACTATGGTTACCGCCGGTGTATACATGATTTCCAGGATGAGTTTTGTTTTCGTAAAGTCGCCGGACACGATGATGGTCATTGCCGTTGTTGGTGCTGCTACCGCTATATTTGCTGCAACAATTGGCACTGCTCAGAACGATATCAAACGTGTACTGGCTTACTCTACTGTTTCACAACTCGGATATATGTTTCTGGCCCTTGGGGTTGGGGCTTTCACTGCCGGTATCTTCCATCTGATGACACATGCCTTCTTCAAAGCTTGTTTGTTCCTTGGTTCGGGTTCAGTTATTCATTCCATGCACCACGCATTGCATAAGATACATGCACACGATGATGCGCAGGATATGCGGAATATGGGTGGCCTTCGCAAGGCGATGCCTATTACGTTCATTACATTCCTGATATCTACCATTGCCATTTCCGGTATCCCCGGTTTATCAGGTTTTTTCTCCAAGGATGAAATCCTTTGGATGGCTTTTTCGAACCCTTACCACGGTAAACTTAACATTTTCTTATGGGGTATCGGTGCTTTTGCGGCCTTTCTCACTGCCTTCTACATGTTCCGCCTGGTTTTCATGACGTTCTTCGGTGAATGCCGGATTAATTCCAAGGCTAAAAGTTATCTTCATGAATCTCCGCTTGTCATAACATTACCATTGATGGTTCTCGCAACTCTTGCAGCAGTTGGTGGTTACCTTGGTATGCCAAAGATTCTGGGAATGTTGCCTAACTATTTCGAACACTGGCTGGAGCCTGTTTTTGAAATGGCAACAGAATATAGCCACCAATATGCTAGCCAGGGAGCTCACCCAAGTCATGCAGTTGAATGGGGCCTGATGGGCCTATCTGTCCTGATAGCGTTGATTGGTATCGGTATAGCTTTCACAATGTATGTCAAAAATACAGAACTGCCGGGCAAATTCGTTGCTGCGTTTCCTGCCTTGCATCGTGCAGTCTACAACAAATGGTATGTCGATGAATTGTATGATTATATCTTCGTAAATCCCTGCAAGGCATTTGGCCAATTCCTTTGGAAGGGATTTGATGTGATCGTAGTTGATGGCGTCGTTAACGGTGTTGCAAATGTTGTAATGGGTTTCAGCGGGATCTTCCGCTACATGCAGTCCGGTTACATCTACAACTACGCTTTTTCAATGGCACTTGGTGTTGTAGTAATACTCGGTTATTACATCTTTAAATAACAAATCATTCGCACTTTGTATAAAGGAGCACGAATTCATGAGTAACGTACTGAGCTTGACGACATTCCTGCCTATACTGGGTGTCCTGCTGTTGCTGTTCATTCCAAAAGACAGCAAGGGAGTACTTCGGAATGTAACCCTCGCGGTAACACTGGTAACCTTTCTGGTATCTTTGACTATTCTTACCGGATTCCAGACTAATGCTGAGTTCCAGTTTGTTGAGAACATGCCGTGGATCGCAGCCGGACCGTTCGTCATGCGCTATAACATTGGTATCGACGGAATCAGCCTGTGGCTGGTCATTCTGACTACGTTCATAATGCCGATTGCCGTACTTTCCACTTATACTGCAGTTGAGGAGAAGGTAAAGGAGTACATGATCTGTCTGCTTTTGCTTGAGACCGGCATGCTGGGTGCTTTTATTTCACTCGATCTTTTCCTTTTCTACATCTTCTGGGAAGTTATGCTGATCCCGATGTATTTCATGATCGGAATTTGGGGTGGCAAGAACAAAATCTATGCAGCTGTCAAGTTCTTCATTTACACTATGGTTGGTTCTTTGTTGATGCTTGTCGCTTTGATCTTCCTGTACTTCAAGGGATTGGACGCTGGAATTGCCGACTTCGGTCTGCTGCAATTCTATAACCTCAAGCTTGATATGGCTACTCAGATCTGGTTGTTCCTCGCATTTGCCTTTGCTTTCGCGATCAAGGTCCCTATGTTTCCACTGCATACCTGGTTGCCGGACGCACATACTGAAGCACCGACAGCCGGTTCTGTTATCTTGGCAGCTGTACTTCTTAAAATGGGCACTTACGGTTATGTCCGTTTCGCAATTCCGCTCTTCCCCGAGGCAGCACACAAATTTGCACCGATGATTGCCACTCTTGCCGTGATAGGTATCATCTACGCAGCTCTGGTTGCGATGGTTCAGGAAGATGTTAAAAAACTGGTTGCTTATTCATCAGTTGCCCACCTTGGTTTTGTAATGCTGGGAGTATTTGCCTTCAATACAGAAGGAATCTCAGGGGGCATGCTGCAGATGCTGAATCATGGTATTTCTACCGGCGCACTCTTCCTTATCGTCGGCTTCATTTACGAACGCCGACACACAAGGCTAATTACCGACTTTGGCGGTCTTTCCAAACAAATGCCGATATTCGCCACCATATTCATGATTGTTACATTCTCTTCAATCGGCTTGCCTGGCACCAACGGTTTTGTCGGCGAGTTCCTGATTTTGCTTGGCGGTTTTGAAAGTGAACTGCGATGGTGGACTGTGATTGCAACCAGCGGTGTTATTCTCTCGGCTGTCTATATGTTGTGGGTTTTCCAGCGTGTCATGTTTGGCGAACTTGATAATCCCAAAAATCAGAAGCTTCTCGATTTGAATGCTCGTGAAATTGTTATCATGGTCCCCCTGGTTGTAATGATCTTCTTCATGGGACTATATCCGAAACCTATTATTGATAAAATGGACCCTGCCATCAAAAAACTTGTGGCTCAAGCCAGAATTGCTTCAGTAACTGCACAGGCTGTTCCTGCATCCATGCCTGAAGGACACCCTGCAGTAGAAGAAATGCCCGCCGGTCATCCCGGTATGCCACTTGCGACTGAACCTGTTACAGAGAATGTTGTTAACCCACACGAAGCTAAGTAATTAAGTAACTAACAATGAGTCAATCCGACCGGAGGATATTTTAGATGGACATGATTTCAATTCCAGTCGTCAACATGACACCGATCCTGCCGGAGATATTTCTCTCCGTGCTGGCCATGGCCCTGCTGCTGATCAATGTATTTTCTCCAAGCGGCAATAAGTCTTACCTGGCCTACATCAGCTTTTTCGGTATTGTTGCGACGGCGGTGCTGGTAGGGGCAGGGTGGGGTGGACACATCGAAGCTTTCAGCGGTTCGGTTGTGCTGGATAACTTTGCCACTTTTTTCAAAATGATTTTCCTTTTGGCTGCTGGACTGACGGTTCTTATTGCAGATCAGTACATGGAGCGCGAAGGATGTAATCAGGGTGAACTTTATCCATTAATTCTGTTTACTGTAGTCGGAATGATGTTTATGGCCTCCGGCACGGATTTGATGACGATCTTCCTCGGTCTCGAGGTTATGTCGGTATCTCTTTATGTTTTGGCCGGTTTTAATCGTGCTAACAAAAAGTCCAATGAAGCCGGCCTGAAATATTTTCTGCTGGGCGCATTTTCGACTGGTTTCCTGCTTTATGGTATGGCGCTGACATATGGTGCTACCGGCACAACCCGAGTTTATAAAATTGCTGAAATTGTCGGTCAGATGACGCTCCCCTCAGGAAACATCATGCTGGTTGCCGGAATGTTGCTGATGATGACCGGTTTTGCATTCAAAATTGCAGCAGCCCCTTTCCATATGTGGACTCCGGATGTCTATGAAGGTGCACCGACACCAATTACCGCTTTTATGTCTGCTGGGCCTAAGGCTGCCGGTTTTGCTGCGATGTTGCGTGTCCTGCTGGTTGCAATGCCAACACTGCAGGTTGAGTGGAGCCAAGTGCTTTGGGTTCTGGCTGTTTTAACCATGACCGTTGGTAATATTACCGCTCTGCGTCAGGACAATATTAAGCGCATGCTGGCGTACTCATCGATTGCACATGCAGGTTATGCATTGGTAGGTCTTACTGCAGGAAATGGCACCGGTACTGCTGGTATATTGTTTTACATGCTCTCTTATGCATTTATGAACATCGGTGCTTTTGCAATCATTATTCTGGTGGCTAAAAAGGGCGAAACTAACGGCAATGTAATGGACTTTGCCGGACTTGGTTTTAAACGACCAGTTCTGGCTGTTGTCATGACCATCTTCCTGTTTTCTCTGGCAGGCATGCCGCCAACAGCCGGTTTTATCGGAAAATTCTATCTTTTCTCTGGCGCTGTCCAGAAAGGCTACATCTGGCTGGCCGTTATAGGCGTTCTGAATAGTGCAGCTTCAGTTTACTACTATCTGCGCGTAATGGTGTACATGTATATGAAGGAGCCAACCGAAGAGTTTGAGTGGACCCAGATTACTGCTCCGGTTGCTCTGGCACTTGCAATATCTGTTGCTGGATCTTTGATCCCGGGTATTGTGCCGTCAATCCTTCTTGAGTATGCACAGCAAGCGGTCAAACTGATTTAATCTTTGTCGAATATATAAAACTCCTTAAAGGGCGGCTTCATTATGGAGCTGCCCTTTTCTGTTTATTTAATATGTTTGATGTATTGAACCACTTCAGATAATATCGCAACATTATGAGAAATAGCAGAATGACGCCGCTGGATGTTTGGACGACATTGAAAGTTCTGGCCTGGACAAAAGATTTTCTCGCCGGCAAAGGGATTGCTAACGCTCGTCTGGAGTCAGAATGGATGCTCTGCGCTGCTACAGGGCTTGACCGGGTTGGTTTATACCTTCAGTTTGACAGGCCACTCAGTGAAGACGAATTGGGAACTTATCGCGCCATGGTTGCCAGGCGTGCAAGGCGAGAACCGTTACAACACATATTGGGAACTCAGGAATTTTGTGGTCTTGATTTCGAGGTGACTGCAAGTGTCCTGGTTCCTCGATACGATACTGAGGTTTTGATTACACAGGCAGTCTCTCTGAAGCCGGATGCCAGATCTGTGTTGGATATCGGCACAGGTAGCGGCTGTATTGCTGTTACCATTGCAGCCCGTCTTCCTCTGGCGGCCGTCACTGCTACTGACATATCAGAATCGGCATTGGAGGTTGCAAGGCGTAACCTGAAAAAGCATGCTGTTAATCTTGAAATACTACAGGGTTCTCTTTTCGAACCGGTTGGTCAACGCAGATTTGATCTGATAGTCTCAAACCCACCCTATATCCCCACCGCTGATATTTCCGAACTTGAGCCGGAGGTGCGAGACTTCGACCCTTTTGGAGCATTAGACGGTGGTGCAGATGGTTTGGATATATATCGAAAGCTTGTTCCAGGCGCGCTCTCGCACCTGAACTCAGGAGGTTGGCTGCTGGTTGAAGTTGGTAGTGGGCAATCTTTTGATGTGATTAAATTATTCAACGAAACCGGCGGTTATTGCGAGCCGATTACGGCTGTTGACCCGGGTGGAATTGAACGGGTTGTGGCTGCTAAACGAAAGGACTTACTATGACACATGTTGAAGCTAAAAAAGTAATGGCCGAGGCAGACCTGCTTGTGTCAGAAACGGAAGTTGTTGCTGCCATCAAAAGGGTTGCAAAAGAGATTACCACTGACCTTATAGAAGCCAATCCTTTAGTATTATGTGTAATGAATGGAGCACTTATCTTTGCTGGTCAACTGCTTACGAAGCTGGCTTTTCCGCTGGAAGTCGAATACATCCATGCAACACGCTACGGGCACGAAACCGTCGGAACCACTTTGGATTGGATCGTCAAGCCGAAAGGCAATCTACATGGGAGAACTGTTCTGCTTCTGGATGATATTCTGGACGAGGGGATCACATTGGCGGCTATCGCAGAATACTGCCGTCAGCAGGGCGCAGCTATTGTACATATGGCTGCGTTGATTGAAAAACTGCACCTTCGCAAGGTGACGCCTGGAATGCGGGCTGACTACTGTGGAATTGAGGTCGGTGATCGTTTTCTGTTTGGCTACGGGTTGGATTACAAAGGCTACTGGCGTAATGCTGCAGGTATATATGCGGTCAAGGGAAAGTGAAAATATAAAGATTCAAAAGTGCTTTCAAATATTTTTTACAAAGGCGGCCAACGTGGCCGCCTTATTTATTTTCAAAAAATAAATATTGATTTAACCCTCTGTCAGCACCCGTTCCTCATAAATCGCTTCGATTCTGCGCCGATGTCCCAATTCCACATCGGCAAAGTTCATCAATACTTTCTGTAGTTTCGGGTCATCGGTCATGCCGGCAGCAGCTTTGTAGAGCTGGTAAGCGTTCTCTTCGGTTTTGAGCGCATAGGCCAAAATTTCGCTATAGGTCAAGTCGGCTCTGAAGGTCACATCCGCCAGATACTTGGCAATGCTGGATTCAGGCAGCTTGCAAAGTTTATGATTCTCAGCCTTCTCGTCGTCGATCTTACTGAAAACATCTTTGTGAGTAGCTTCTTCGGCCGCAAGTTCTTCGAACATTTTCTTAGAGGCGATGCTGGTGGACAACTCTGCCGCCCTTTTGTAAAGTTTGTAGGCGGTGTCTTCGCGATCAATAGCAAACTTAATGACTTCATCCAGTGTTACAAATTTCATAATTTTAACTCCTCCTTGAAATTCGAAATCAACTCCGTAAAAAATCCAGCACCTGCGCAGGGTGCTGATCTGCCTTGGGTACCTTGGCCCAATGCTTTAATACAATCCCGTCAGGCCCAATTATGACCGTTGAGCGAATTGTACCAGTGGTCTTCTTGCCATACGTGACCTTCTCGCCGACTGCACCATAAGACCGCATCATGGAAGTATCGGGGTCGCTCAGCAAAGCAAAAGGCAGGCTGTAGTTGGTGATGAATTTGTTATGGGCAGTAATATTGTCCTTGCTGACACCTAAAAGGACAATGCCTTTATCGGTCAGATCCCTGTAATTGTCGCGGAAGGCACAGGCTTCTTTAGTGCACCCAGTGGTATTGTCCTTCGGATAAAAATATATGACAACCGTTTTTCCGGCATACTGCTGAAGGGTGTGCTGCTTCCCATCGCTGCCGTTGAGAGTGAAATCGGGGGCTTTTTTACCTTCCAGTGACATGACAAATCCTCCTTAGTTCATAACAAGACAATTCCAGTCCAGTTTAGCATGCCTTTGTGAAAATTCAAGAATAAAAATATAACATTCAAACTATGATGATTTTAGTCTCTATACTGATGCTTCAAAAAAATATTGATCATAAAGAAAGTAATGTGCCATTGACGTAGTTGATGCAATTAAGGATGCTATTGGAGGATATGATAATGTAAGTGGAAGGATTAAGGTTTGAGAACTGTTGCCGTAACTGTTACAAGTGAGTTGCCCTGTGGTAGCATGAGGCAGGTAACAGTAACGTAAACCCGAGACAGCTATCTGGAAATTACGTAGTGGAAAATTAACTTGAGGTGTGTACCCATAAATGAACATTAGTCGAAAAGAGTTTTTCAGAAAGAGTCTGAAGTCTCTCGGAGAAGCTGTATGTAAGGTCAGCGATACTCTGAGGGGCTCTGCTGAAGTACACATGGACCTGCCGGATGTGGCAATCTTCGTACCCACACCGCATGCCGACCAGTTTGCCGTTGCTCACAGCGAACACTGCCTTGCTAAAAACAGCGAATGTTTCGCCTGCGTAAAGCGTTGCAACGCAAACGCTATCCGGCTGATACCAAGGGTCGGAATCAGGATCAATTCACATCTTTGTAACGGTTGCGGCACCTGTGAATATATCTGTCCGGTTACTCCCAAGGCGGTCAAGATGCAGTCTCGAACCGCACCACAATTAATGCCTTAAAATTTTGCAGGAATTGCGCCAAAGTAAGAATCCCTAGTAACTTGCAGATTAAATGTCCCTTCAGAAAACCTTCAAAAAGTTTTCCAACAACTGCCTCGAAGTCTTGACATATTCCGACGCTGTCTGCCATTCGTTTACAAGTTCATCTGAACGCTCTTTCGTCTGCGGATCCCAGGCGCAACAGTCACGGATGATTGTTTCGGTTACTTCGGGGTGAAATTGAGTAGCTCAGGCGCAACTGCCGATCCGGAAAGCCTGATGCGGGCAAGCCGCTGACTTAGCCAACAGTTTGGCGCCTGGAGGAATGTCAAAGCTGTCATTATGCCAATGGAAAGTTGAGAATGTTGTATCGACCCCAGAAAAGAGCGTGTCAAGCTTTCCTTGATTTGTCAGGGTTACCGTCAACGTGCCCAGTTCCTCCCAACGCTTCGATGTGACACGGCCACCACAGGCTGCCGCCAGCAGTTGGCCTCCCAGACAGATCCCCAAGTAGGGCTTCTGCAGCTCGACAATATTTCGAATAAAACTTTTCACATCCTTCAGGAATGGAAAACGCTGATCGTCATTGGCATCCATGGCACCGCCCAGCACGATCAGGGCGGTTACATCGCGCAGGTCGGGTAACGGATTTCCAGTGTATGGGTGATTGATGAAGTATGGCATCGCGAGAAGATCCAGCTTTTCGGTGAGGTTGCCTGGTGGTACTTCAGGGTCGTTCTGAATGATATGCAGCATGGGAATGGTCCTCTATTTCAGTGGATATTCGGTTATGCGCACAAAGCGGAATCCCCGGCGTTTCAATTCCGGTACAGCGGCTATGATTCCTGCTCCGGTGCCGGACTCTGGGTGATTCATGTGCAGCAGGGCAATATCGCCAGGTACGGCTTTCAGAAGTGCCGCCGTAACATGTGCCGAACTGTAGGTTGCCCCCGCATCTCCCAGCAGAGAAAAACCGACCACCTGTTGATGGAGGTCATTGGCTATTTCCACCGCTACTTCATCATAATAGGCTGTGCCCGAGCGATAGAGTGTTGGACGCTTGCCCGTAATAGTCTCAATCTTGAGCGCATTCAACTCGATCTCATCCACCAAATCGCCCACATCTTTCGTCCCCTTGATACCATATATTGAACGTCCGCTAATCGAGGCCGGTTTATGCCAGGTTCCGTGATTGGCTATCTCGAACAGCGGATTGGCAGCCAGGCTTTTGAACAGCTCCGGATTGGCATCAATCCAACGCGAATTGATGAAAAGCGTGGCAGGAATCTGCTCTCTAACCAGAAAATCCATTAACCTGGCGTCAACACCTTTGCCTTTGGCGCTGCCGCAAGCATCCAGTGTAACGGCTATGACCTTATCATTAGTATCCAGCTGGGTTTTTACACCAGTCACCTTTTCCCCCCACTGGGAGGGTCTGCGGTCGTTGTAGCGGGAAATAATCTGCTGTTTAAGGTTTTTGAGCGCCAATGATGGCCTGTTTTCAGATGCAAACGCAAAACTGGACACGAAAATAAAAGTGCAAAGTATACTGGAACGATAAATCATTGATATCCGCCAATCATGACAAACTTTATTTCCTGAATTAGATCTACTGGTACATGCTCCTGTACATTTATCGATCATTCAATAAAAAAAGTCAAAAAGTGATTTGCAAGGCCTGCACAGGTAAAATAAAAACAATCAACAGAATATTTAAAACAGTTCTGAAAAAATAAATATCATGGTGAAAAGTAAAGTGTATACACGCTTTACCGGAGTGATATTATCGGAAATTAAAACCCAAAATTAAATGAAAATGCAAAGCAAGTTGTTGAAAATATCAATGTAACATGTCTTATTTAAATGGTATTTTTAAACTTTGAAAAAATAATTGAATTTTAGATTGACAATTATAAAACGATGTACTAATAGTTGTGAAAATTCATTCTAAAAAATGAATAACTACGGATACAATATGAATTATCCGATGCAGTCGGCGGGGGCAGGCACTATGGCAAGTGAGAAGGGGACATACTCGGTTCAAGCCGTCATCAAGGCTATCGATTTGCTCGAAACACTTGCCCAGGACGGTTCCAACCCGACAGTTCAGGTCTTGGCCAACAAGCTGGAGTTGAGCCGAAATAAAACATTTCGACTGTTGGCTACCCTTGAGGAAAAAGGTTTGGTTGAAAAGAATGGGGTATCGGGCTCATATGTTCTCGGTATCCAGGCCTTTCAGATGGCACAGCATATTTTGAAAAGCACCAACCTGATACGTCTGGCCCACCCGGTAATGGAAAAACTGGCCCGCAAGCTTGACGAGGCGGTCTACATCACCGTCATGAACAACGACGAGGTATTGTTTCTCGACATGGTTGATTCGCTTCAGCAGATCAAGGCGGTTGACCTGGTCGGCAAGCGATTCCCTTTTTTTACCAATGCCGCCGGCAAGGTGATTAAATCAGTGACGTCTATCGACATTCGCAGTCGGGGAGTCAAAAGGCGAGATATTCCCAATCCGCAACAACTCGAAAAAGAACTGGATGAGATTCGCCAGAAAGGGGTGGCGGTCGATTTCGGCGGGTTGGGCGAGGGCATCTGTGCTGTAGCGGTGGTTGTACGTGACTATGCAGGTAAAGTTGTTGGGGCCCTGACACTGCTGGCCCCCTCTTTTCGTATGTTACAGGATCGCCTGGAACAGGAGATCATTCCATCCATGCTGCAAGGTGCTGAGGAACTTTCCATGAAATTTGGTTATATAAAAATACCGGTTTGATTATCGGGAAGAAATTGTATTGAAAGGGGGATTGTGCTGTAAAGCGAGGAGAACAGAGTGTGACACCATCATTATTGTACGAAAGGAGTAACTAATGGCAGAAAAACAGTATGATTGGGCAAAGATTGCCAAAGATCCGCGTTTCATTGAACTGCATCACAAAAAGACCGCTTTCCTGTTTGGCTGGTGGATTTTTTCCACCGTGTACTACTTCC
>JBBQCH010000066.1:0-16537 GCA_038318485.1 Geobacterales bacterium | reverse complement strand
GCTGAGCTACGGGGACTTGTTTGAAATGCTGATGTGGTATAGCAGAGTTGAGGCTTCTGTTCAACCCCTTTCCTTAAAAGGTGAGCAGTGAAAAGACCTTGCCTTCCGGTAGTCTGCTGCGGCCATTCAGAAAATCAAGTTCGGCCATGAAAGTGCATTCGATAATTTCGCCACCCATGCTTTGAACCATGTCAACCACTGCCTCCATCGTTCCTCCAGTGGCAAGCAGGTCGTCGGCAATCAGGACGCGCTCGCCCGGTTTGATGGCGTCTTTATGGATCTCCAGAGTGTCGGTGCCATATTCCAGGTCGTAGGTTTTGCTGAAAGTTTCGGAAGGTAGTTTGCCCGGTTTGCGTACAAGTACGATTCCAGCTCCCAATTTGTAGGCCAGGGCTGAGCCGATTATGAAACCTCGGGCTTCTACGCCTACCACTTTGTCAATGCGCTTGCCGATGTAGCGATGCGAGAGCAGGTCAATCATTTTCTGGTACGATTTTGCATCCTGCAGCAGTGTCGTGATGTCTTTGAAGATAATGCCCTTTTTGGGAAAGTCAGGTATGTCGCGGATGATGTCTTTCAGGTCGTTCATGTTCTTCTCTCCTTGTCAAATTTTAATTAAAGTCGTTCTGAATTAGAACTCTTGCGCAATTTTGCAATGCATTTGGCTTCAATCTGTCTGATGCGTTCTCGTGTAACGCCAAAAAGATGACCGATTGTGTCCAGGGTTTGTGGTTCCTTGTCGTTGAGACCGAAGCGGAGAGTCAGAATTGTTTTCTCGCTATCGGTGAGTGCATCGAAATGTTCGGAGATCATTTCGTAATCATCAATATTTTCAAGCTGTGTGGACGGCGCTGTCATGGAACCGTCTTCGATCATGTCGATAATGGAAAAGTCGTTATCATCGCCAAGGGGAGCCTCAATTGAGCAGGTCCGGCGTAACAGTGTCATCAAGCGGCGGACATATGGCGGTTTGACATTCATGCCATCGGCAATTTCCTGGACCCCAGGATCCCGCTGCAATTCCTGCAAAAGTTTTCGAGTGGTTCGCAACATGCGGTTGATGTCGTCGGAAACATGTACTGGGAGACGTATTGTTCGGGAGTGATTAATCAGTGATCGTTCAATGGACTGACGGATCCACCAGGTGGCGTAGGTGGAAAATCTGCATTCTTTTGCCAGATTGAAACGCTCAACCGCTTTGATCAGGCCCAGGTTGCCCTCTTCAATCAGGTCGAGAAATGGCAAGCCGCGGTTTACATAGCGCTTGGCTATTTTAACTACCAGCCGCAGGTTTGATTCAATCATCTTGTTGCGGGCTGCTTTGTCTCCTTTTTCAATTTTACGGGCAAGTTCCTTTTCTGATTCGGCATTCAGAAGTGGTGTGCGCTGGATGTCGCGCAGGTAAATCTTGATGGCATCATCGTAGCGTTCAAGTTCAACCGGCGGTATTTCAACCTCGATATTGTCATCACCGTTAGAATCATCTTCGGAAAACAGCAGCGGTTCTTCTATTTCGTCCAGTGAAATTGCCGGGAGTTTCAAAGTTACATTTTTTCCGGTTAAAGCGGTGTCAAGAAAGTTGTTCTTGTGCATATTCGGAAACTCCCCCATTGCGGAATTGTTAGTGCTGCCAGCCCTGTTTGCCAATTAGTGGAACGAAGCGGCAAGCTACCGACGTCTCGGTTTCCAGTTCGCCCTGATCATTTTTGATGATCTTTATCAATCGTTGTTCGGAATCATTGCCTACTGGTATTACCAGCCGTCCACCGGGTGCCAGCTGGTCAGTCAGTACTCTGGGAACGGCAGGCGCACCTGCGGTGACGATGATGGCATCAAAGGGAGCTTCCTCTTCCCAGCCGATCGGACTTCCTTCATTGTCATTGATCCGAAGCTGCACATTGAAAAGCTTGAGAGAATCAAGACACTTGCGGGCCTGTAGTGCCAATGGCCGTATCCGTTCGGCCGAGTAGACACGATCGGCCAGGGTGGCCAGGATGGCGGTCTGGTAGCCGGATCCTGTGCCGATTTCCAGCACTTTCTCTTTTCCGGTCAGGGCCAGCTGTTCAGTCATCAGGGCAACCATGTACGGCTGCGAAATGGTCTGTTTTTCGCCGATCGGAAGTGCCTTGTCGCTGTAGGCCTGGACTGCGAAGGCCTCCTGGACGAAAATATGACGTGGGATTTTCAGCATGGCGTCAATTACCCGCCGGTCGCTGACACCGCGCGCCACGATCTGTTCCTGTACCATTTTTTTTCTGACGATATCGAAGTTCATGGTGTGCCTCAAAAATGGGCAATATTATAGCAGGAGTGTGCCGGAAAGTCCAGTCGCGTCAAAACGACCAGCCAGTCAAAATGTTCAGTGATTTATGGTTGGTCAGATCAAGGTGCAAGGGGGAGATTGAAACGCGCTGCCGGTTGATGGCATGGAAGTCGGTTCCGCTGTCATCATTGAAGTCCGGTTTATCACTGCCGATCCAGAAATACTTGCGTCCGCGAGGATCGGTCTTGTCAACGATCTTGCCGACAAAGGAGCGCTTCCCTTGGCGGGTAATCATGGGGGGCAGCATCTCCGACAGTGGCTGGTCAGGTATGTTGACATTCAGGAACGTGTCACCCGGCAGTCCATTGGCAATGACCTGCTGTGCCACGCGCAGGGCAACTTGGGCGGCATCGCCGAGATGATTGCTGATTCCTGATGCTGCCAGCGAAAAGGCGATAGCCGGAATACCCATCAGGTTGGCTTCCATGGCGGCTGCTACTGTGCCGGAGTAAGTGATATCGTCTCCCAGGTTGAGACCCTGGTTAATGCCTGAAACCACCAGATCGGGCTTAATCGGCAGCAGGTTGTGAATGCCCATGTTGACGCAGTCGGTAGGGGTACCGTCAACGGCGTACCACCCTTCGTGGAGCTCGAACACCCGCAAGGGGGAATGCAAGGTCAGAGAATGGCTGGCGGCACTGCGCTCGCGATCAGGCGCCACAACCGTTACCTGTCCCAGTTCGCGCATCGCCTCGGCCAGGGCCCGGATGCCTGGGGCATGGATGCCGTCGTCATTGGTGACCATTATGTTCATATTGCCGATCCTTTGGTCGCTGATTGCATTTCGAACCATTTATGGCAGAAAAATATCATTAAATCAAGGTGATCAAAGTTTATGATTTTGTATTTACAAAATAGCTCCAAGTCGCTACATTCAGAACCAAAAACAGGTTACTAAAGTCTATCACAGGTATAATTATCAGGAGGTATCATTATGAAGGCTGTTCTAATGGATGCTTTTGGCGGAGTTGAAGTTCTCAAGGTGGGCGAGGCGGAAAAACCTGCTCCTGGTGAAGGTCAGGTATTGGTCAAAGTGTTTGCTTCTTCAATCAACCGACCGGATTTGGTGCAGCGTGAAGGCAAATACCCACCACCACCCGGTGATTCTACTATTCTTGGTTTGGAAGTATCCGGTGTCATAGAGAAACTGGGGGCCGGCGTTACCGGTTGGCAGGTTGGGGATCGTGTAATGACTCTGGTCGGCGGCGGCGGTTATGCCGAATTTGCCGTGGCTTACGCCAGTCATCTGATGAAGATTCCGGAAAGCATGAGTTTTGAGGAAGCTGCCTGCGTATGTGAATCATATATTACGGCCTTCCTGAATGTCTTTATGATCGGCGAGTTCAAGGATGGTCAGAGTGCCATTCTGCATGGTGGCGGCGGTGGAGTGAATACAGCTGCAATTCAGCTCTGCCGGGCGTTGACACCAGCCAGCAAACTGATTGTGACCGCTTCTGCTGCCAAAATGGAGCGGGTCAAGGAAATCGGGGCCGATTTTTTGATCAATTTTCAGGAAACCCCGGATTTTACCGAAGTCGTCAAGGAGTATACCGGCAAGAAAGGTGTCGATCTTATACTTGACCATGTCGGAGCCAAGTACCTGGCTCCCAACATGAACTCACTGGGCTACAAGGGACGCTTGGTGGTTATCGGGGTTATCAGCGGTATTAAGGCCGAGCTAAATCTGGCACTGATGATGGTTAAGCGCCAGCAGATCATTGGTAGTGTGCTCCGTTCCCGTCCGGTGGCTGAAAAAGGGGAGATCGTCGCAGAATTTACCCGGCGCGCTCTGCCCAAGTTTTCCGATCGCAGCATTGTGCCAATCATCGAAAAGGTATTCACTATTGATCAGGTTGCGGATGCGCACCGCATGATGGAAGAGGATAAGCATTTCGGTAAAATAGTGCTGAGAATTCAGTAATAACCGCAAAACAGGTTTGTCTTTTTGTATCGACAAGGGGGCGCGTCCAGTGGGGACGGCCCCTTGTTTTTTATGTAATTGGTTAACTGGTTCTAAAAATGCAACTGTTTTAAAATGAAGTTTAAATTTTTCTCGTACTATGATACACAAACAAAGCTGTATACGGATCAAGGCAGAATACAAATCAATTATTTCGGAGGATTGACAATGTCAGAACAGAACCCGCAGGTTATGCTGGAAACTTCCATGGGGAACATCAAAATCGAACTATTCAAGGAAAAAGCTCCCATTACGATTAAAAATTTCCTTTCATACGTCAAGGATGGTCATTATGACGGTCTTATATTTCATCGAGTTATCAGGGACTTTATGGTTCAGGGTGGCGGAATGAATGAAAATATGGAAGTGAAAAAGACCAAGTTCGCTATCAAGAACGAAGCTGCGAACGGTCTCAAGAATACACGCGGCACATTGGCCATGGCCCGTACTGCCGTCATTGATTCAGCTACCAGCCAGTTTTTTATCAATACTGTGGATAACTCATTTCTGGATCATCAGGGCAAACATCAGGATAAATTCGGCTATTGTGTTTTCGGGCAGGTAATTGATGGCTTGGATGTGGTAGATCAGATCCGTGCGGTCAAAACCGGCAATAAAAACGGGCATTCAGACGTTCCTGTTGAGCCGGTATTCATTAAATCAGCCAAGCTGGTTGAACAGGAGGCTTAATCATGGACAACAATCAAGTCTGTTATACCTTTGATGCTGCCGTTGAAATGGCTATCAAGATGGAAGAGGAAGGCTTTCGCACGTATCTGTCTGCAATTCGCCTGGTGACCAACAAAGGCGCCAAAGAACTCCTGCGTGAAAATGCCCTTGATGAGCTGGATCACAAACATCAATTGGAAAAAGCCCTCCTGGATGGACGCATGGAAGGCGAAGAAGTTCTTGCCCAGATAATTCCGACCATGGGTCTGGATTACGTCTTTAAAAAGCAGGAACTGGGGCCACATTCTGGAGTACGCGAAGCTCTGGTCTACGCCATTCATCTCGAAAAAGGCGCCGTGGATTTTTACGGGAAGGTTTCTGATGGCTGCGCCGGCGCCCCGATGGGCAAGTTGTTTGCGCAACTGCACAAGGAAGAAAGCCGGCACCTGCAGGCCCTTGAAGATCTCTATGAGCAGCATTTTATGTCTGAAAACTGATCAATCAAGCGGATACCGTGTGAGATGAAGTGAGTATTCGCACTGAATCCGGATTGTTGTTCAACTGGCCGCCCGTTGCCATCTGATTGAGCTGGTACGGTGCGGCCAGACTTGTATTAGACTCTGGAATAGTTGATTTAGTAAGAAATGAGGCTCTTAAAAGTTCTTTACTTGAATGTGATCCTGAGTGCATCGCTCTCGTTTGTAATGGTGTGCTTCGGAAAAGAAGATTTTGAACTATCTAGCACTATTCTGATAAATCCGGGATTTATTCCGATCCGTGCCCTGGTAATGCCGAACTTGTTGATAGAAACTGATTTGGTTGTAAGGGCATTGTTAGAGTCTGGTATATCGATCACGATCCGCTCAGGTTTTGTCAGTTCCATGATCTTGTATTTGCCGACGGTGCCATTGGTCTGAATTTCGATGTAAGTGTCTCCTGTTACTATTTTTTCAATGGATACCGGGGTCGTGCTGAGCGTTGCCGGTTCAAACGGTTCCAGTTTATTGGCAGGAGTGGCAGGTACAGGATTGACTGCAGGCAAATCTGTAGATGTTGGCGATGCAAATTGTTCGTCAAGTCCCAGCGGGTCCTCATCTTTTGTTCCGTGGTTGGAAGGTTCCGCCTGGCCTGTCGGTTTGTTTTCCAATGCAGGCTGTTTTAGTTCGATCTGTTTAGCTTCCGGCACCTGCTGCGGCTTGGTTTTAAACGCAACTGCGGCAGGTGTCGCTGCAACCGTTTCACCAAAGGTAGCCGTCAATATTTTACGGTCAGGACTTGCCGTAACTGATATTTTGGACTCGGTTACCAGATTGAATACGATCCTGCTTACTAACATTCCGGCAATCTGAGCTTTGTCGACGCTGATGCTTGAGACCACCCCTTTGTTTACAACGATCAGCGGCTCGACATTCTCCGGATCTGCATTAGCGATATCAACCACTGCACGCGGCTGCCCCGGAATGTTATAGAATGTATATGTCATTGGAATGTCGGCCGATATTTCCACTGAAACCGAATTGTTGTTATCCACCGGTTTGACGGCAAGCAGAGCAGCAGCGGTGGCGCTGGAACAGGCAAATGCAAGCATGGCAATAGTAGCCAGGATTGATCGAAGTTTTTTCATTATGGTACCCTCCGAGTCGTATTCAAATGTGCAAGGTTTGACTGGCTGAGTTATATCACATCAACTTAATATTTCACTTATTATTTGAGAAAGTCTCTGTAGACCGTATTACAGTGTCTCAAAAAAATTTCTCAGCCCGATCAGTCAGTGCCGTATTTGCGCTATTCCTGGGCGTTTCAATTGGCCTGCACCTTATTTCGGCTCTGCTGGTTGCCTATGTCTGGACAACTCTGGTCGGGGCAGGCAAAGTCAACTACTTGGAAATGCGAGACCTGATGCCAGCTCCGCCCGATTCATCAGTCGCAATGGTATCCAGAAGTGTCCGGGAAAAAGAACCGGTCCAGCAGTCGATTCCGGAACCGTCTCAAAGCACGGAAAATCCGGCTGAGCCTGAGGTAAACAGTACCGAACGAAAAGTCCCGGAGGATGCCAGTGCGACATCGCTTGGACTCGGCATGACGTATGGTTTTGTGAGCAGTCTGGGTAATGGCGCAACACTTCGGGAAGACGTTCGTGAATACTATCTTGTGCTGGTGGAAAAGATAAACAAAGTCTGGTGGGAACGGGCCGGAACATTGTCTGATGCTATCGGCCAGGATGGAATCGCATTGATTGTTATCAAGCGAGACGGAACTCTTGTTGACAGGGGCATTTGACGCGGCACCGGTTCCAGGGAGGTTGATCAGGCGCTGCTGGATTCGATTGACAGAGCGGTTCCACTGCCGGCGCTTCCGGCCAGGATGTTTTTACAGCGCCGCTAAAGATAACGGCACCATCGCGACTGATGCGTTTTACAACCAGCAAACAAACAGAGTAGGCTACCTAAAGATCAAAATCTTTCAAATCTTCGTCGGAAAAATCAAGGCAGTTATCAAGGTTGGTGTCATTTAAAACAGAGCTGACATCCCGAAGAGCGGTGGAGGCGGATTCCAGCTCACTTTGCAGCTGTGCGGCCTGATCAATCTTTCCAGCCAATTCATAGGTCAGCATCAATTCATGTTTCACGGCTATTGAATCCTCCTGGCTCAGGCCGGGTTTCAAAAGAGCATTCAGCATGTTAGCTGCCGTGTCGTATTCTCCCCGTTCGCGCAGGCATGCGCCCTGCATAATCAGACAACTTAGACGACGTGCCGAGTCCGCCGAAGCCTTGCGAAATTCGTTGATGGCCTCGTCATACAACCCCATTTCCTTGAATGCCAGTCCGAGGTCAAAATGTGACTGGGCATCCGAGTTATCCATTTCGCTGCTGAACCTGACACCGCTGGGAGAAGTAGCGATTGCCTCAAACATTCCACCGATGGAGTCAAGCCATTTGCTGTCAGGGCCTTCTTCGCAGGTCTGACCTTTTTCGATTTCAAAATCGGAATTGATATCGATGTCGAAATCAATTTCAATTTCAATGTCTTCATCGCAGGGTGGGCTTGTTTCACTTTCAGTATCAGATCCTTCGGCTTCTGCGGCAGCCTGTTCCTTCTCTTCGAGAAGATTCTCTCCGAAATCATGAGCTTCAAGCTGGTCGATTTCGGTAAGCAACGTTTCAGACGCTTCAGCGGAGAGTGGAAAAACAGTTTCGTCAGAGTGAGCTGAATTCTTATGGTTAGAGACTTGCGCATCCAAGCGCTTGGCACCCGGAACAGTGCGCAGCGATTCCAGTCTTGAGGAAAAGTTTTCCAAGTCATGAGTATTACCGGTCGCCTTGGTCAATTTGACCAGCACTTCAAGTATCTTGATGTTGACTGGATCTATAGCATGCAGTGCTCGGTAGATATTTTCTAGATCAACCATCGTTTCGGCTGAATTCAGGCTGGATTCGTAATGGTCCAGCAGTTCCATTGCGGATGCAATATCACCATCTTCGGTGCAGCAGGTTATCAGGCCGATAATTGGTGTCGGGTCTTCGGGGAAATATTTGAGATAATGCTGATAAGCAATTCTGATACGTTGTGGTTGGTCAAGTTTCCGGTAGGCATCGATGATCAGATCCCATACTCGTTTGTTATTTGTGTTATTTCGAAGAAACACTTGCAGGGCTTTGACTGCGTTTTTCGTATTGCCGTTTTTTACCAGGTCGGCAAGTGCATCCAGCACGAAGTCTGTTTTGTCCGGAAAAAGTTGTTGGATTCGGGCAGTTATCCTGCCCAAGGTCGTGTTATCGCCGCGTTCCTGCAGCGTTGCAGCAATTTTGGAAAAAAGTGCGTAAGAGTCATCTTTATTGCCGCTATTAACATAGGCTTCTGCAAGTTTGATCTTTATAGCTATATTAGCGGGGTCAACGGTCTGCATTTTATCGAGAATTTTGAGAGCCTCATTATTGAGGCCGGATTTATCGAAATGAACGAAGACCAATTTGTATTCCGAGAGTGCATTAGCCGTCAGTCCAAGCTTTTCGTTGAGCTCGGCAAGCGTCATAGTGAGAGTGGTTGAAAACTCGGAGGGGGAAAGCTTCTGTAACTGTTTGTAAACGGCAATTGCCTTCAGGTAAAAACCGTTTTTGGAAAAGTACTTACCGATAGTTTCAAATTCGTTACGGGCATCGTCGATTCGGCCAGCCTTGATCATGGTTTCAGCAAGTTTTTGCCTCAGGTTTATTGCAGCCGGTTCCATAGTCATGACCTGCTCGTATAGTTTGACCGCCTTGTCAAACTGACCTCGCAGGGCTAACTTTTGTGCTTCTTCAATGAGTTTGTCTTTTTTAGAAGCTACAGCCATCAGATTCCTTAGGCTAAAAAATAACCGCTGCTACCGGTGGCAGGGTCTGATTGAACTGCTAAAAGCTACTTTAACGGGTGGTGCTTGTCAAGCTTAATATATCGGTTATATTAGCATAATCGGCATGTTGCCTCACGCTGGTTTTGTTTTGAGATGACAATTGAAATACTTTACGGTACTCTCACTCTACAGGCTGGCTATATCCACTTGCGTACCAAACCTCAAATTTTTTTCAATGCAACGGAGGCTTAGGAAATGCGTTTCCTGCCCACAGTAAACCCGCTCTACAAAAATATATCTGCCACAAAAATTATCATCCCGGATCTGCTTGAAAAACTCGCAAAAAGCGATTTCACCGGATATCTGAGCCATTTAGCTCCTGACTTTGAGTCATGTTGCGTCTTTGGCAAAGGAAAACTTTTGTGTGCAGTCAGTAGTAAGGGGGGGCGCGACAAAGCCGGCTTTGAGGCGCTTGTAATGTTGTTTGATGCGGTCTTGACTGCCGGTGGTGTAATCAATGTGTACCGGTTGACCCCTGATCTTGCCATGTGCGCCCACGCTCTGATGGTTGGCCAAAGGCTGTTCAAGGGGGATGAGGTTCGTCAGGTCAATGTCAAAGGGATTCTGGCCCGTTTGAAAGTTCAGGGATTGAACGGAATGGTATGTTTTTACACTCACGAACGTTATGCAGTGATGTTTTATAAAGATGGATTACCGATCGGTTTTTCCTACGACACTGCAACCAATATTGAATCCAAACCGGACGAATCCCGCAAAGTAGCTGCTCTTCCAGGAGCTCGGATTGATGTCTGTTCAACCAAGCCGCTTGAAGAGTTATTGCAATATGATTTGCTTCAAATGGTCAATCTGGAAAAATTATGGGAAACAGCCCGGTCACGGCACATTGTTGTTCCAATTAAAGTGCCGCTTACTGTGGCAAGCGAAACTTCGGTGGTGGATGATCAGCGATTGAGTGAATTGGCTGAAGATATTGCTGAAGTTGCCAGCGCCTATCTGTCCCGGGCAGGGCGCTATATTGTTGAAAATAGAATGAATGAGGGCGGAGGTTCTGACCTGTTACTAGACAATGCCCGCCGGGCGCATTTCCTGACACTGATTGAGGCAGATGCCAGGGCTGTTGACAGTGATGCCCGCATCGATGAAATGATAGATCTGATTAGATCGGAGATTGCCGGTAGACTGGCGGTTTAGCATGGCTGGTCACGGGAGCTGATGGTGCACATTCATCAGATACTTAAGGAGTACCTGGAGCTCCACGGATACTGGGTCCTGTTTGTCGGTACCTTTCTGGAGGGGGAAGCGATCCTGCTGATGGCAGGATTTTTGGCCTTTCGAGGATATCTTGATATCAGTGGTGTCGTTCTGACTGCCTGGGCAGGATCTTTTCTTGGTGATCAGTTCTATTTCTATCTTGGCCGCTGGAAGGGAAGGGCTCTACTTAGGCGTTTTCATTCGATTGCCCGCAAATTCCGTGAAGCTTTGAAGCTGATTGAAAAATACGGCGCATTTGTAGCGTTCATATCCCGTTATACCTACGGATTCAGAATTGTTCTGCCCATAATTCTGGGTATTACCAAGCTTGCTCCCCGCACATTTCTCTGGATAAATCTGGTCAGCGCACTTTCCTGGGCTTTGGTATTTGCTCTGGGGGGCTATCTGTTCGGTAAAAGCGCCTCGCTGCTGCTTGATAACGTCAGCAATTACGAACATTATCTGGTCCTTGCTCTGCTTGGCATCATCGCATCGATCTGGTGTGTGCATGTCTATCACGTCTGGAAGCTCAAAAAGCCGGTCAGGGATCGTCTGGCCCGCATCAGGGCAATCCGCAACTCACGAAGGATACAATCTTGAATAACGATATCTGCATTGTTTTAGTTGAACCACAGTCGCCCGGAAATATTGGTATGGCCTGCAGGGCCATGAAAAATATGGGCTTTACACAACTTCGAATCGTTAAAGGGTGCGACCGTTTCCATCCTGAATCGTTAAAGTTTGCTGTTGCCGCCAAGGATGTGCTAGAAGCCGCCCAGATTTTTCCCGATCTGGCCTCGGCTCTGGCCGATTGCACGCTGTCTGTCGGCACAACGCGACGACATGGCAAATATCGTCAGGAGATTTTGACCCCCCCGGAGGTAGCGACCCGCTTCAGGGAATCGGCGACAACCGATTGCCGGGCGGCACTGGTTTTCGGGCGCGAGGACAACGGCCTGACGACGGAAGAGCTCTCCCTTTGCCGCTGGCATGCCACGATCCCGACTTCGGCTGAATACGGTTCACTGAATCTGTCCCAGTCCGTGCTGCTTTTCTGCTATGAACTGGGTAAGGCTGTAGAGTCTCCCGGTGGCGGACGCCCTCTTGATCTGGCGGCTTCTCAGGAGATGGAAACACTTTTCACTCATATGCGCGTCAGTCTGGACAGAATCGGGTTCCTGAATGAGCAGAACCCGGATCATATCATGCGTTCGCTGCGCCGTATCTTCTTCAGGGCCAGTCTGGACAACCGGGAGGTAACCGTGCTGCGCGGCATGTTGACCCAGATCGATTGGGCCAGTTCCGGCTTTGACGGAAGGAAGAGATCTTGAATCCGACCATTATCGGACTTGTTGCTGGAACTCTGACAAGTCTTGCCGCTATACCTCAGGTTGTAAAAACCCTGAAAAGTCGTCATGTTCGTGACATTTCTATCTGGCAGCCGATTCTGTTGTCGGTAGGTGTTGCTCTTTGGATGGTTTACGGTATCCTTATTGGTGACATGCCACTGATAGTTGCCAACATAATTCCGCTAGCCTGTAATATCCTGCTGACCGGCATGAAAATCTACTATGGGAAAAATGACATTTACCACCGGGCCTTATCTGCACAATTAGACACAAAGGAGGAATAATTATTATGAAGCGTTTCCTGACTACACTTTTAATGGTCACCCTGCTGGCTCTGCTGTCCGGCTGTGGCTACAACACGATGCAGGCCAATGAAGAAGCGGTAACCGCTGCCTGGGGCAACGTCGAATCATCCTACCAGAGGCGGGCCGATCTGATCCCAAATCTGGTCGAAGTCGTCAAGGGTTATGCCAAGCATGAAGCCGATACGCTCAAGGCGGTCACCGAGGCCAGGGCCAAGGTCGGCTCGATGCAGGTCAACAAGGATGTGCTCAATAATCCTGAAAGTCTGAACAAGTTTCAGCAGGCCCAGGGCGAACTCTCGGGCGCATTGTCGCGCTTGATGGTGGTGGTTGAAAAGTACCCGGACCTGAAGGCCAACCAGAATTTCATGGATCTGCAGAAACAGCTGGAAGGTACCGAAAATCGAATCAATGTGGCTCGTGAGCGTTATAACAAGTCGGTCCAGATTTTCAACACCAGTATCCGTACTTTCCCCAACTCGCTGACCAACTCGCTGATGCTTCACCTGCAGCGCAAGGAAGCCTTCAAGGCCGAAGAAGGCGCAAAGGTTGCACCCAAGGTGAAGTTTTGACCTGAGTGATTATGAAACGGATTATCCTGTTCATAACGCTGCTGCTTTTTCCGCTCCAACTTCTGGCGCTTGACGCTCCCCGTTTGACTGGAAGGGTCAACGACCTGGCCAAAGTGCTTTCAGCGGAAACGCAGCAGCGCCTTGAACAAAAACTGGCCGCTTTCGAACGTGAAACATCCAACCAGGTTGCGGTGCTGACCGTACCGACGCTGGAGGGGGATGATATCGATCAGTTCGCGATCCGCGTGGCTGATGCGTGGAAAATTGGCCAGGAAGGGAGGGACAATGGTGTTCTGCTGATTCTGGCCCCGGCTGAGCGCAAGGTCAGGATCGAGGTCGGCATGGGTTTGCAGGGTGTGCTCCCCGATGTAACCGCTTCCAGGATTATTCGGGATACGATGCGGCCTTATCTTAAATCCAATGATTTTGATCAGGGCATCAGTGTCGGTGTGGATGCAATTATCGCTGCCACCAAAGGGGAATTCAAGGGGGACGGCCAACAACCCGGTCAGCGCACATCCAGGCAATCACCATCAACTGTCAGAATATTCTTGTCCGTTGTTGTCATTGCCGCTGTATTGGGGCTGTTTTCACGTTATCTGGGGAGCGCCGCCGGCGCAATTGGTCTGCCGCTGGTCACCTACTCACTTTTTCCAGGTATGGGAATGCTGACACTGCTTCTGCTGGCGGGAGGCGGACTGGTGGGAGGTTTTCTACTGAGCATACTGGTTTCCAGTCTGTTGGGTGGCGGCGGAGGTGGTGGCGGCGGCGGAGGCTTCTATGGTAGTGGCTTGGGCGGCGGCGGATTCTATGGCGGTGGCGGCGGTGATATCTTCTCCGGTGGCGGCGGTGGTTTTGACGGTGGTGGATCATCTGGCGATTTCTGATATGGAGCAATTTTTGTTTGACCTCGACCATGGTTTACATAAGACAATGATGTGATGGATATTTTCTCCGAAAAAACAATTCTGACGGTCAGTCGTCTGACGGCCCTGCTGCGCGGAGTGCTGGAAGAAAACTTCGAGCAGCTCTGGGTGCAGGGCGAGATCTCCAACCTTTCGTTACCCTCCTCCGGCCATTGCTATTTTACTCTTAAGGACAGCGGAGCCCAGGTGCGCTGCGTGATGTTCAAAAGCTCCGTCAAGAACCTCAAGTTCCGTCCGGCTGACGGTATGGCTCTAATTGTCCGGGGCCATATCTCGGTTTATGACCAGCGCGGAGAATATCAGCTGATCTGTGAATACCTGGAACCGGCCGGCGTTGGTGCGCTGCAGATGGCCTTTGTTCAGCTCAAGGAAAAACTGGCCGGCGAAGGTCTGTTTGCCGAGGAGCATAAACGAATCCTGCCCCGCTTTCCACGCAGGGTGGGGGTGATAACCTCTCCGACCGGCGCGGCGATCCATGATGTCCTGAACGTACTTAAGCGGCGTTTTGCATCCCTTGAGGTGCAGATCTACCCTGTGCGGGTGCAGGGTGAGGGGGCGGCGCTGGAGATTGCGCGGGCGATTGATGACATGAACCGCATGGCAGAAGTGGATGTGTTGATTGTCGGGCGTGGTGGAGGGTCTTTGGAGGATTTGTGGGCCTTCAACGAAGAGGTTGTGGCCCGCGCCGTATATCGCTCGAAAATCCCGGTAATATCGGCTGTTGGCCATGAAACCGACTGGAGCATCTGTGATTTTGTGGCAGATCTGCGTGCCCCGACCCCGTCTGCCGCGGCCGAGATTGTTATTGCAACAGCTGACGAGTTGCGCGGCCAGGTTGAGGCCCTTTCCCGTCAGTTGCTGAGGTTGATTGAAACTCGTCTGGCGGCACTGGATGCAGCCGTTGTAGCGTTGCGGAGGGCACTGCATGATCCGAGACCCATGCTGGGGCATCTGGCCCAGCGCATGGATGATCTGGATGGCCGCCTTCATATGGCGCTGTTCAACAGTGTCAAACATCGTCTGGAAGGGTTTAATCGTCTGGAAAACAGTTTGCAGTATCTTAGTCCCGCAGGCCGGATCAATACCTTGCGCCAGACTGTCGGCCTGTTGTCGGCACAGGCGGAAAGTCTGCTTGAACGCAGAATTGATCATGACAGGCAGCTGTTTGGAGACAACGCCGCCCGCCTGGAAGTCCTTTCCCCGCTCAAAACAATGGCTCGCGGATATTCAATTGCCGCCAGAGCCGATAGCGGCCAGGTGGTGACCGACGCGTCCGGCCTGAGCGTGGGGGAACCATTGCTGGTTACTCTGCATCGCGGCAGGGTTCATTGCCTGATTGAGTCGCTGGAAATTGCCAAAACTTGACGCCCAACGGCATATCTGTATAATAAAAAATTTTGAGGGTCGAGACGCTATGGCAACTGACAAATTTGAAGCATCCCTGAAGAAGCTGGAAGAGATCGTTAAGAAGCTGGAGGGGGGCTCACTTTCCCTGGAAGATTCGCTGAAGGCCTTTGAAGAAGGTGTCAAGCTCTCTGTTTTCTGTTCTACCAAGCTGGACGAGGCTGAACGCCGGGTTGATATCCTCCTGAAACAGAAAGACGGCTCCCTGAAACGGGAACCATTTGAATCCGAAGACAACTGAAAGGTAACTATCAATGGACCTGAAATCATATCTTAAAGAACAATGCTCCCTTGTTGATGCTGCACTTGACCGTTTTCTTCCCCAAGAAACCCATCTTCCGCACAGCCTGCACAAAGCCATGCGCTATTCGGTTTTTGCCGGTGGTAAACGGGTGCGTCCGATCCTTATGCTGGCAGCCTGCCAAGCGGTGGGGGGCGATACTGAATGCGTCATTCCGGCTGCTTGCGCCATGGAAATGATCCACACTTATTCATTGATTCACGATGATCTCCCCGCCATGGACGATGATGATTTCCGAAGGGGTAACCCGACCAACCACAAGGTCTTCGGCGAGGCCATTGCCATTTTGGCTGGAGATGCTCTGTTGACTGAGGCTTTCAAGCTGGTCAGCGATCCCCGTTCTGCTGCCGGCTGTGAGCCTGCCGCTCGGTTGGCAGTGATCCATGAGATCGCCAGTTGCGCCGGTTCCTGCGGTATGGTTGGCGGTCAGGTGGTGGATATGGAAAGCGAAGGGAAATCAGATTTAGACCTGCCGACTGTCCAGTATATCCATACCCATAAGACTGGTGCCCTGATAAAAGCTTCAGTTGTGGCCGGTGCTCTGCTGGGCGGTGCTGACGAGCAGAAACTGGCCGCCATAACCCGCTATGGCGAAGCTGCCGGGTTGGCTTTCCAGATTGCCGACGATATACTTGATATCGAGGGTACCACCGAGGAAATCGGTAAGGACGCCGGCAGTGACGAAGCTCGCGGCAAGGCGACCTATCCGGCAGTGATGGGACTGGCTGCAGCCAAGGTTGAAGCTCAGTCCATGATGGACGAGGCCATGAGGGCACTGGAGGTATTCGGAACTGAGGCCGATCCCCTGCGTGAGATCGCCGCGTACATCTTAAAACGGAAAAACTGAAACGAACTCAAGACTAATCAGCAACCTCTTTCCGGTCGAGGTAAAGCTGCTTTTATGAAGGTAAAGGTTTCTTAAATGTCCAAACTTGAATCAATAAACTCTCCCGATGATTTGAAACTGATTCCTGCCCACCAGCTGCCGGATGTGGCGGCCGAGTTGCGTCAGCTTATCATTGAAACCTGTTCGAAAAACGGCGGCCATCTTGCTCCCAGCCTGGGGGTGGTCGAGCTGACCATTGCAATGCATCGCGTTTTTCAGACGCCGGACGACAAGTTTATC
>JBBQCH010000065.1:0-16985 GCA_038318485.1 Geobacterales bacterium | reverse complement strand
CACTGAATAGAGAAAGATCAACGTAATTAATCGCTAAGTTCTCCACAATATTACTGGAAATCTTGTCAGTTCAGCTTTTTAGACGATGCGATGCGGAGGAATAAATTTGTCCAGATAGACTTCGGGGATAAATTTGAATGGTTCGAAAAAGGTAAGAAGGGTGACAGTTAGAGATGGGGCAAGGTATGGGCTTTGAGCCGCTAACGAAGAATTACTGTGGTGATCGCAGTTATGATGGTCGTGGTCGGTACTCGGATGGTTCTCTGTGGGGCAGGACGGGCAGTGACCTGAAGTGTCGCCGTGAAATAGTCCTATTGTAACTTTATGTGGGAAGCTAAACCCTGCCTCCTCACTCTGATGGGCGACAGAAATAAAGGTGTTGACCGATATGCTGATGATGATCGCAATCAAAGTTAAGGCAATAAGTTTTTTAAAATTCAGATAAGTCATAAACCATCGGCTATCAAGTATATTTTCAATTGCCACCTATAGGTTGCTTTTCTGCTAACTGTCAAGAAATTTAAGATGCAAACTCCTTGAAGTTGATAATATCTCAATGGGTATGCCGATGATGGATGTCGGGCCAGTGGGCATGGGAATGTTCCATGGGCTTATGGACATGTTGGTGCTCATGCGGTTCCACACCTTCGTTTTTACCATGATTGTGTCGGTGATGCTCATCATGTAAGTGTTTGTGGCTATGCGCAATGACCTCATGTGTATGTAGATGTCGGTGAATTTCCCTGTATAGTAAGAAAATTCCGGCAAGCATCAATGATGCGGCGAACCAGTATGCAACTGTCGGGCGTTCGCCAAGCATAACTACCGAGAGGAGTGTGCCGATAAAAGGACCAATGGCAAAGAAAGTCGCAGTCCTGGCAGAGCCAATCTTGCGCAATGCTTCAACGAACAGGACAAGGCTCAGGCCGTAACTCAATGCGCCAATCAGGAGAGCGCCACCGATTTGATAACCGGTCACCGGGCCGGAAGAAAACAGGAGAGCCAGCACAATAGTGAAAAGACCAGCGCTAAACCCCTTGATACTAGCCAAGACGGTTGAAGATAGCCCCTCCACATCACGGGTCAGATTGTTGTCAATACCCCAGAATAAACATGCCAGAACGACCAAAAAACCGGACAGGGAGAAGGCAAGACCTCTTTCTGTCTGCAGTACGACGATAGACGCAGCAACGAGAATAAGTACCTTGCCTGCCCAGACTCGGGGACCAATTTGTTCTTTGAAGATCAGCCAGGCAATTGCCGTTGTCGCCACGGTCTCCAGATTGAGCAACAGCGTCACTTCGGAAGCCGTACCATATTTGATGCCGTAGGTAAGGCAGAGCGGGGCGATAACGCCGCCGGAAAGGATCGCTCCAATAAGCTTGATGCGATGTTGAGAAGATAGCTGCTGCAACTCGCGGAAGGGACTCCTGCGTTGGAACAGCAGCATGAGCTGCAGGCCGATTCCTGAACCGAGATACAGGAGCCCTGCCAGGAGTGCCGGCGACATGTCGCCGATCAGCTGTTTGCAGAAAACCGGTGAGACGCCGAACAGTACGGCGGAAAGGATTGCGAGTAATTGTCCAGTTAGCGCAAGCAGGTTACGATCCTCCTATCATTTACTCAACAGGTCTATGCGGGTTTATCAGCAGTGAATGCCATACTGGCGGAAGAGAGCACCACCAAAATCGAGCCAACGTTGTGTGCTACGGCACCCATGATAGGAGTCATGAACCTCGCACCACTGGCCTGATTATATGTTAATCCGTTTTTCTTTCGAAAATATAGACAGCGGGGTCCAATTCCGGGGGCAGAACGAGATTGTTTAACCTTTTGTCTTCACAAAATCTGAAGGACGACTGCGAGTTGTACTCATTCCAGTTCCCGGCTGCAAAATGATGGCGGCTGCCGATAACAATATATAGCCCAACTTTTTTGGATCTGAATACTTGCCTTTCAAAAGTGTTGTTCGCCGGAGGCCATGAACATATCACCACTTCCGGTGAGTACGTCTTCAGCGCCTCCGGCGCATCCTGCCTGACAACCCATTCCGGGTATTTTACCTCATGACTCCAACTGTAATCATCGGTTGCGATGATATTTACTCCTTTTTGAGCAAGGAAGCGTGTCAAGGAGCCGTCTCCTGCCGCGATTTCCAGACAGGGGCGTAAACCAATCATTGCCGCCAGCGAATCAATAAGCGGCATTGAATAGAAACAGTAGATTCCCTCAGGCTGAACAAGAGGCATCAGCAGTCTCTTTTGCCGGATTAGAGGCCAGATCAATCTGAACCAGAACATTGATACAGGCTTGCGCTCCAGTCCCTGCGAGAACAATAGAAACTGCGCCAACAGGCTATTTATCAAATTAAATTTTACTTTGCCCTTCTCTATTCCGGTGGCCACTGATATATAGTGCTGCTTGACCACAAGATATGCCACGCGGTTTCTCACATGTTGCGACACAATGTCTGCAAGATTTTTTTTGTCAGGGCTCTTTTGGAGTTTTTTTGTAAGAAGTGCACCCTGCGCAGCTGAAAATTTTAGATACGCCTGCAAATCACCGGCTGCACCAGATTCGACTATTTTAGCCACATCCTGCCGTACCGACTCCCACACTTCAGGAAACTCGGATTGGAGTTCGTTCAATGACGGAGCTGATTGCAGCCACTCGAGAAGTTTTTCAGGATTACGTTTTTTCATAATTTCGGTATGTAAAATATCTGTAATTAATAACATATTCTATCCCAAGTTTAACCGCTAAACGTTCTCTTCGGCCATAAGTGCCATACTGGCTGACAATAACACCACCAAAATTGAGCCAACATTGTGCACCACGGCCCCCATGATAGATCATGTGCGAGTCTGCGTGGCCGGAATCAAGCCGACTAGCGATAGCGCTTCGATTGCATTTTAGAGGGGATGGGCAAATTAGCCTGTTAGCAACAAGCCCTTATCTGACGGGCAGAATCACTGTAAAAATCGCTCCTTTGCCTTGCTCGCTTTCCACTCGGATTTCACCGCCATGGTCTCTGACGATGCCGTAGGAAACCGCCAACCCCAGGCCGGTACCACTCGATTTGGTGCTGAAAAACGGGGTGAACAATTTTTCCAGATGTTCCTGGCTGATACCGGGGCCGCTGTCGGCAACTGTTATACTGACAGTTTCTCCGCCAGCATCAGGCGAAATATCCAGGGTCAGTATGCCGCCTCCCTCCATGGCCTGCAGTCCATTTATGATCAGATTGGTGAAAATCTGGCGGATCTGGTCCTGATCGCCTTCTATTTCCAGATCCTTGCCCCGGTAATTACGAGCTATCCGGTATGTCTCCAACGGTATCTGATGACCAACCTGATCCAGGATACTGTCCAACAAGCTGCCCAGCAAAAATTTGCTGACTCGCTTCATCCCGCTGCGGGAAAATACGCGCAGATTATTGACAATCCGCTCGATTCGGCCGATCTCCATCATGATCGCCTCAACCTCCTCCTGCTCTTCGGCGTCCCCAGGGAGCTCATCCAGCAGCAGTTCTGTATTTCCTCGAATGATGGCCAGCGGATTGTTGATTTCGTGTGCCACTCCGGCGGCCAATAATCCCAATCCTGCCAATCGTTCGGCCTTTGCCAGCTCTTTCTGAATCGCCAGTAATTCCCGGTTTTTTTCCGCCAGCTGGGCTGTGCGACGTTCCACCTTTTGTTCCAGAGTGTTTTTCAGTGTGCTGACTTCGTGGGCCATCGTGTTGAACTCATCGGCCAGCAGAGCGATTTCATCATGGGTGTTGACTACAATCGGATCGATCCGCTCACCGACAGCCATGCGCCGGGCTCCCTCGGCCAGCGCCCGTACCGGTTTGGCCAATTTGTTGCTAATCCAGCCCGAAAGAATAATGCCGATCAGTGTTGCAAAAACCAGTACGCTGCCGAAGATCAGGTTGAATTTGGTCCGCATTGCCAGGAAAGGGCGCTCCGGCATGCCGACGTAGAGCGCTCCAATGGTCGTTCCGGCCGGGTCCCGGATCGGCTCGTAAGCGGAAAAATACCAGTCATTCAGCACGAAAGCGCGGTCGCTCCAGAGTTTGTTCTTTTCCAAAACGACCGAGGCCACTTCGCTGGACATCAAAGAGCCGGTAGCCCGTTCTCCTTCCATATCCCGGACGCTGGTGGCAATCCGCACATCCTCCAGGAAAATGGTAGCAGCGCCCCCCTCCTCCATTTCATAAACAATGCTGGTGATGCTGTCCACCACCCGGCTGTCGCCATTCAGCAGCTGGCCGGCCTGCAGTACACCGATCACGCTGCCGTCCTCCGCCAGCAGTGGAGCGGCTGCCACCAGCAACAGGCTGCGGTCTTCTCTTTTTCGGGTAGTCGAGCGGGAACGGGGAGTTGACTTGATTGCGATAGAAGTGGCCTGTGCCAGTGTCGGGTTTTCCAGAGCCAGCTGCCGGCGGTCATAAACCTGGCTACCGCCGGCCGCGGTTCCCTGCAAAGCCTGAGCGATAAGCGGATCTTCAACCAGCGAGTCGCCTTCGACCTGTGGGTTGGCGGCCCGGTAGCGCACAGTCCCCTTGCTGTCGATAATATTGATAAAACTGAGCCGCTCACTATGCAGAAGCTTGTCCAGCATGATTTTGTGCGCTGAAAATCTGCCGGCCTGGAGCGGTCCGGACAGGTCGGAGCTCAGTCCGGCCACCTTGACGGTGCCGATCAGGTGCTCAACCTCACCCCAATAAACCTTGCGGGCCGTATTAAGGTCGCTGACAACTTTCTGCTGGGCCTGTTTGAAGATGCGGTCGGTAATCAGGGTGGCGCCGATCAGCCAGCTGAACAGAATGGCGGCACAAAGGGGGATCAGTGTGGCGAACAGCAGTTTGCGGCGGATGGGGGTGCGTAGTCGATGCATTGTGATTGAACTCTTAGCAAGGTTTATGCGGATGGTGTCTCGTAGTTCTGTGGGTGAAAACTACATTTTGTGTCAGTCATCACAGGTAACAGTACCTTCACCGAATAATTCATGGCAATCCGTACAGTATTTATGTGCCCACTCTTCGCCGAATCCTTTGATTTTGCCGGGCGCCGTTGCGGTGATTGTCTTGGTGTCCTCGGAAACCGCTACATTGTCATGACGGACGTATCATTTGCCGACTTTGTCTGTTTGACGGGACTTGTGATTAAATAACATGCCGATTTTGAAATTGATGATGACGGAGGCAAAGGCGTTAGAAGTCACCAGCGTCAATATCAATAAAAGTGTTTTCAAAAGGTGCTTCCAAATCAGACATATTTTGTGTGCTGATCCATGTTTTCTCCGCTATTTTAATGGTTTTGTCAATTTGTTTCCTTTTTAAGCCGGTTAAATGTGTGGCAATAAACATTATTTTTCAGTGAAGACATTTGTTTCTTCGATTAACCCGAAATCCTCGATGCGACGATCCAGGGTCCGGCGGGAAATTCCCAATATTTCAGCGGTACGGCTTTTGTGGTAGCCGGTCCCCTTCAGCACCATCTCTATGTGCTGCCGCTCCATTTCTTCCAGCGGCACCATAACAGCCCTGGGTGCCTTGGGAATGATTGCGTCGACAGAAAGCGGCGTCTGTGCTGTCCGAACGGTTCCCTTGAGCGGAATTACGTTGCCCTGAACACTGCTTCCACTGGTCAGTATTACAGCCCGTTCCATGACGTTTCCCAGCTCGCGTACATTGCCGGGCCAATTGTAGCCACGCAAAGCGGTCAGGGCTTCCGGTGAAATCGTGTGGATCTGCTTGGACATGCGGGTAGCAAAGCGGCGCAGGAAATGGATCGCCAGCGGTTCGATATCCTCGGGGCGATCCCGCAGCGGCGGCAGCGGAATGCTGATCACGTTCAGGCGGTAGTACAGATCTTCACGGAAACGGCCTTCAGCAACCTCCAGTTCCAGATTCTTGTTGGTGGCAGCTACAAAACGCACATCTACCTTTTTGGAGCGGGTTGATCCGACCGGGATGAAGTCCCGTTCCTGGATCACCCGCAGCAGTTTGGCCTGCACCGCCGGACTGACATCGCCGATTTCATCCAGAAAGAGGGTGCCGCCGTCGGCTTCCTCCAGCAACCCCTTTTGGTTCATGACAGCCCCGGTAAAGGCGCCCTTCAGATGCCCGAAGAGCTGGCTTTCCAGCAGCGTATCGGACAGGGCGGCGCAGTTCAGCGAGACAAACGGGCGGTCGCGTCGCAGGCTGTTTCTGTGCAGGGCGCTGGCGATCAGCTCCTTGCCGGTGCCCGATTCTCCCAGGATCATGATGTTGGCATCACTGGCGGCCACCTTGAGGGTCAGGTCGTAAACTTCCCGGAAAACACGACTGACAAAAACGGCGCTCTCCCGGCTGTCAACTCCGCACAATTCCTCCCGCAGACGCTGGTTCTCAGATGCCAGACGGCGATGTTCCAGGACATTCTCCACCAATCCCAGCACCTTTTCCTTCGGAAAGGGCTTGATCAGATAATCATAGGCACCCTGTTTGATGGCCTGCACCGCATCATCGACAGTGCCGAAGGCGGTCATCATTATCACCGGCAGGTCGGGCCGCAGCTTTTTTACCTGTTTCAGGATCTGCACCCCATCCATATCCGGCATGCGCACATCCTGCAGCAGCAGATCAACCTCTGCTCCAGCCGGCGATTCCAGCAGTGCCAGCAGATCCTTACCGCGGCTGAAGGTCTCCACCTGGTAGTCCTTCATCTGTTTTTTAAGGTAGCGCAGGATGCCCTCTTCATCATCACAGATACAGATATGAGCCATTGTTCTTCTCCCTTCTAATACCAGTTCCCAACGAATTCCACCGTCGGCAAATTTGTACATTAATCGGCATATTTGCGCAATATTTATAATATGTTTCCCGGAGTCCGGGTCGTGAAATATCCTGAAACCTCTGCAAAACCACTGTTTATGCCGTTCTTGTCCGCTGTACATATTCTGTAAACGTTATTGGCACAGCAATTGATGTATACGGAACAGATCACCAATAAAAGTGGCAATTTGTCGCGTTTTTATAACGAAAGGAGAAAATTCAGTATGGGTATGTCACGCAGGCAATTTTTGCAGGGAGGGGCACTGGCGGCGGCCGGTGTTGCCATTTCCGGCAAAACGGGAGAGGCAGGTGTAGATAGCTCCGTAACCAGGATCAAGGGGCTGAAAGCCTCCACCACCATCTGCCCGTTTTGTGCAGTAGGGTGCGGACTTCTGGTCCACACAAAAAACGGCAAGGTCGTCAACATTGAGGGTGACCCGCAGCATCCGATCAACCAAGGCGCGCTCTGCTCCAAGGGCAGCTCCCTGTACCAGATCGCGGTCAACGATAAGCGATTGCAGAAGGTCATGTACCGCGCACCCGGTTCGGACAAGTTCGAAGAGAAATCATGGGACTGGGCACTGGACAAGATTGCCCTGCGCATGAAGGAAACCCGTGACAAGACCTTCAAGGTCAACGAGCTGAACAAGAAGGACAACAAAGAATATGTGGTGAACCGCACCAACGGGATGGCTTTCTTCGGCGGCGCCGGTCTGGATAACGAGGAATGTTACCTCTGGGCGAAATTTGCCCGCGCCATGGGTGTTTCTCAGCTGGAACATCAGGCCCGGCTTTGACACTCCTCAACAGTCGCCGGTCTGGCGGCTTCATTCGGTCGTGGTGCCATGACCAACCATTGGATAGATCTGAAAAACAGTGACACCATTTTTATTATCGGCTGCAACCCGGCTGAAAACCACCCGATCTCCTTCAAGTGGATCGAAGAGGCGATGGATAAAGGGGCCAAACTGCTCGTTGTTGATCCGCGCTACACCCGCAGTGCTTCCAAAGCAGACATTTATGCCCAAATCCGTCCCGGCACCGATATCGCCTTTCTGGGTGGCATGATCAATTATGCCCTGCAGAATAATCTGATCCATGAAGAGTATGTACGCGAGTACACCAACGCCGCTTTCCTGATTTCCGAGAAGTATGATTTCCAGGACGGCCTGTTCTGCTCTTTCGATGATCAGGAAAAAACCTACGATCCGAAATCCTGGGCTTATGAGACCGGTGCGGACGGCAAGCCCAAGCGCGATATGTCGATGAAGGATCCGCGTTGCGTACTGCAGTTGATGAAGAAGCACTTCAGCCGTTACAACGTGGACATGGTCTGTTCGATTACCGGCACCAACAAGGAAGATTACCTCAAGGTAGCCCAGGCATTCTGTGCGACCGGTCGGGCTGACAAGGCCGGTACCCTGCTGTACGCCATGGGCATCACCCAGTCTACCCACGGTACTCAGAATGTGCGTGCAACCGCCATGCTGCAGATGCTGCTGGGCAACATCGGCATCGCTGGCGGCGGCGTAAACGCGCTGCGTGGCGAATCAAACGTGCAGGGTTCCACCGATTACGGTCTGCTGTTCCACCTGCTGCCCGGTTACCTCAAATCCCCTGAATTCGACAATGTGGATCTGAAAGCCTACGTCGAGAAGTGGACTCCCACCACCAAGGACAGCAAAAGCGCCAACTGGTGGAGCAACACCCCCAAATACATCACCAGCCTGCTGAAAGCATGGTACGGCGACAACGCCACTGCGGCCAACGACTTCTGCTATTCCTACCTGCCCAAGCGGATGGGAAGCTACGCCTACAATAAGATTATGGATAAAATGCTGAAAGGCGATCTGGAAGGGTTGGTCTGCATGGGTATGAATCCGGCCGTGGGCGGCCCGGATTCCGGCAATGCCCGCACCGCGTTATCCAAGCTGAAATGGCTGGTGACGGTTGACCTGTGGGAAACCGAGACCTCCATTTTCTGGAAACGTCCCGGCGTCAATCCCAAGGATATTCAGACCGAGGTTTTCATGCTTCCTGCAGCCTCATCAGTCGAGAAAGAAGGTTCCATTTCCAACTCCGGCCGCTGGGCGCAGTGGCGCTACAAAGCGGTCGAGCCGGTCGGGAAATCCATGAGCGATTTGGCGATCATTGACCAGTTTTTCAAGCGGGTCCGCAATCTCTACAGCAAGGAAAAAGGGGCTTTCCCTGAGCCGATCACCAAGCTCTCCTGGAACTACGGCAATGGTCACGAACCGGACGTGCATCTGGTGGCCAAGGAGATCAACGGCTACTTCACCAAGGACACCACTATCGTCGACAAGGACAAAACCCTGGAATTCAAGAAAGGGGATCAGGTGCCGATGTTCAAGTACCTGCAGGCCGACGGCTCCACCGTGGGCGGCTGCTGGATCTATGCCGGATCCTACACCAAGGAGGGCAACCAGATGGCCCGTCGCGACCAGTCCGATCCGACCGGCCTGGGGATGTTCCCCAAGTGGTCCTGGTGCTGGCCGGTAAACCGCCGTGTTCTGTACAACCGAGCCTCGGTCAATCCAGCCGGTGAACCGTTCAATCCCAAAAAAGTTGTCATCGCCTGGGACGGGCTGGAGAAAAAGTGGAAGGGCGATGTGCCGGACGGCCCCTGGCCGCCGATGAAGGATGATAAAGAGGGCAAATACCCCTTCATCATGCTGGCGGAAGGGCATGGCCGTCTGTATGCGCTGGACCTGAAGGACGGCCCTTTCCCGGAGCATTACGAGCCGATGGAGAGCCCCGCCCGCAACCTGCTTTCAAAAACCCAGAACAGCCCTGTTGTCAAGGTTCCGAAGAACGTCAGCAGCAACACCGGCAAGTTCCCGTTCATTGGTACGACCTACCGTATGACCGAGCATTGGCAGACCGGCGGTATGACCCGCAGTGTGCCCTGGCTGGTGGAACTGGTGCCGGATATGTTCGTGGAGATCAGCGAAAGTCTCGCCAGGCAGAAAGGGCTCAAAAAAGGCGACAAGGTCAAGGTGACGACCGAGCGTGGCTCGATCGAAGCGGTTGTGCTGATCACATCGCGTCTCAAACCATTCAAAGTGGAAGGAAAGATGATCGAGCAGGTCGGTATGCCGTGGCACTTCGGCTATGCCGGAACAGCCAAGGGGGACAGCGCCAACATGCTGACACCGTCGGTGGGTTGCGCCAACACCAGCATCCCCGAGTTCAAGGCGTTTCTCTGCAATATCGAGAAAGGGGGTAACAAGGTATGAGCAGCAACAATCCAGATGTTTCCAAACATAAGACATTCCTGATCGATACCACCAAATGCACCGGTTGCCGCGGCTGTCAGGTGGCCTGCAAACAGTGGAACCAGCTTGGCGCCGAGAATACCAAGTTTTTCAGCGGCGAGGGGTACCAGAACCCTCCGGCCATGTCGGAGTACACTTTCACGCGGATCAAGTTCAAGGATTACCAGAAGAACGGCCAGAACGAGTTCGCCTTCTACAAAGAGATGTGCATGCACTGCAACGAACCGGCCTGTGCTTCGGTCTGTCCGGTCGGCGCTTTCAAGAAAACCGCCGAAGGCCCGGTGGTCTATGACGCCGGCCGCTGCATCGGCTGCCGCTTCTGCATGATCGCCTGCCCCTTCGGCATACCCAAATACGAATGGAGCAAGGCCTTCCCGCTGGTCAAGAAATGCACCGGCTGCTACAGCCGGATCAAGGAAGGACTGCAGCCGGCCTGTGCCACGACCTGCCCGACCGCCATCAGCTACGGCAACCGCACCGAAATGCTGGCCGAAGCCGAACGACGCATCAAGAATCGTCCCAAACATTATTATCCTGCCATCTACGGCAAGGAAGAAGCCGGCGGAACCAGCGTGATCTACCTGACCCATCAGCCGTTGGATGAACTAGGCTTCAAAAAAGTCACCACCCGTCCGCTGCCCTCCTACACCTGGCAGGCGTTGCGCCTGGTGCCGGGTATCTTCCTGACCATGGGCGGCGGCCTGTCGCTGCTTTCCTGGTTCAACCACCGCAAGGAGCGTATCAAGAACGAAGAGGCCTTTAAAAACAGCAAGGTCAAGCCTGAAACGGCAGCGCCGGAAACGAAGGAGGAAATGCAATGACCGCAGCGGCACGTTTCATCATCAATGAAGTCAAGGGCTATCACAATTTTCTGAAGTTCATGATCTTCCTGGTCGCACTGGCAGTGCTGGCTTCGGCCGTCCGCTTCATCTTCGGTCTGGGCGCCACCACCAATATGAACGACACCTACCCCTGGGGCTTGTGGATCTCGTTCGACGTTGTCACCGCCGTACCGCTGGCGGCCGGAGCCTTTACGCTGGGCGCCATCGTGCACTGTTTTCATATCAAAAAGCTTGAGCCGCTGATCCGTCCGGCCATTGTGACCGGTTTTCTGGGCTATTCACTGGTCTGCATCGGACTGCTGCTGGACCTGGGACAGCCGCAAAAAGGTTGGCACACGCTGGTCTACTGGAATGTTCATTCGCCGATGTTTGAGGTTTCCATGTGTGTAATGGCCTACACGACTGTGCTTTTCCTGGAATTCCTTTCGCCGGTCTGCGAAAAGTTCGGTTATCACATGCCGATGCGGGTGCTGCGCTGGCTGGAGATGCCGCTGGTGATTGCGGCGGCGGCGATTTCGACCCTGCACCAATCCTCGCTGGGAACCTTCTTCCTGATCGCGGTCGATAAGCTGCACAATCTCTGGTACAACCCGTTGCTGCCGCTGCAGTTCTGGATGTCGGCCATTTTCACCGGAATGTCGATCATCATCCTGGAAGCGACCATGGTCCATCGCTACCTGGGGCAGCCGGATGAATCGGAGCTGCTGGAAGTGCTGGCCAAGATACTTCCCTGGGTGCTGGGGGCTTATCTGGCGGTCAAATTTGCCGCAATGGCCTTTCTTTCCCACGGGCCGCTCTTCGATCGCCCGGTATTGCTGATGCTGTTCCTGGTGGAGATCATTGTCGGCGTGATCATACCGATGATCATGTTTATGAAAGAATCCAACCGCGAGGACAGCCGCATGCAGCTGCGCGGTGCCAACATGATTATTTTCGGGGTCGTGCTGAACCGCTTCAATGTATCCATGTTCGGCATGATACAGGCCGATCAGGCCGTCTACTACCCGTCGATAGTTGAATCACTGGTAACTATCGGGATCATTGCCGGCCATGTTCTGTTCTTCGTCCTGCTGGCCAAGTATTTCCCGATCTTCGAGCACCATCCCGAGACGGTTGACTATTCTCTTCCCGATCGTTTCCATCCGGTTGCCGGGCATGAAGAGGTCAAGGGTGTCGAGGCGTGAACAATAAAAGCAAGAGCATCATCACCGACGTAACCGGAGTGATCCTGGCTGGTGGCCAATCCTCCCGGATGGGGAGCAACAAGGCGTTGCTCCCCATCCAGGGGGGGCGCTTCATCGAGGCGATCTACCGTAAGCTTTCGGAGTTGTTTCCGGAAATGCTGCTGGTCACCAACACACCGGAACAGTACAACTTCCTCCCCTGCCTCAAGGTGGCCGATATCTACCCCGGCCTGGGGGCGCTAGCCGGACTGCACGCCGGACTACAGCATGCCACAACCCCGCACATTTTCGCGGTGGCCTGCGATATGCCCTGGCTGAACAGCACTCTGGTCAGGCGGCTGACGGCGTTGCGGCATGACGCCGATGTGGTTATTCCACAAGGCGAAAATGGTCTGGAGCCGCTGCACGCCCTCTACGGCAAACCCTGTCTGGGACCGATGGAGGAATCACTGGCCGCTAACCGTCGCCGGATCGTATCCTTCTTTCCGCAGGTACGGGTACAGCATTTTCGTCAGGAGCAGATTGCCGTTATTGACCCGGCTTTTGATTCGTTTCGCAATGTAAATACTCCGGCGGATTATTATCAACTGCGGGCGGAGTATTCGGGATCAGCTTTGGAACTGAGTGGAGCGGGATACGGGAAGGGGCGTTTGAAAAATGATAATTTTGCTGTCTGATTGTTGTCAGGTTGCTGAGGCAAGGCAGAAATAAGATTTATGAAATGGGGGCTGACCAGAAAGGTTGGCCCCTTTTTGCGGGTTTCAATGAGGGTCGGACCAAGTCAACTATCTGAACTTACGAAATAATATGGCATAAAAAGCCTCGTTTTAGGCCTTAAATGCACGTTTTTGGTGGCAAAAAGAGGCCTTTAAGAGCGCCAGATCGACAAAATTGCCAACCAGGGTTACGACCCGCTCTAAAAACCGGCCGGTCAAACCCCGAGCCGCTGGACAGAATATGAATATCAAAACCAATAACACTTAAATTGCTATCAAAATATGATTGCAATTTGCATGATTTCATGGCTATTATCACTATATGAATAAATCGCATCGAAAAACTTTAAACGATATTTTCTCGCAACCGGTTCCTGCGACATTGGAATGGCGACGAATCGAATCTCTTTTTGTTTCTTTAGGCGCACAGGCTATCGAGGGTGCAGGATCACGAGTTAGATTTGAATTAAACGGTGTCATAGCCGCATTTCACCGGCCGCATCCGGCAAAAGAGGCCAAACCATATCAAGTTAGAGACGCGAAAACATTTTTAGAGAACGCAGGAGTAAAGCCATGAACACTATGATTTATAAAGGATATGCCGCCAGAATCGAATACAGTGATGAAGATGGATGCTTCATTGGCCACATAGCAGGGATTAAAGACGTTATCGGTTATCACGCAGATTCAGTTAAAGAGTTGCGTGCGGCCTTTGCTGAGGCTGTAGACGACTATCTGGCAACATGTGAAAAACTTGAGAGACCGCCGCAAAAGCCCTATTCAGGCAAACTGATGTTAAGAGTTTCACCAGAAGTTCATGCCCACGCTGCAATGATGGCTGAAGCTCATGGAAAGAGCCTGAATCAATGGGCTGCTGACGTACTTATGTGCGCTTCTTGATTTCACCTTGCGCCTATAGATAAATAGATAACTGCCCCTGATGTTGCGCCCCAATATTACCGATTGGCGGCTCTGGTTTGAGGTGAACTGTTATGGATGTGACCAGGAAAACGTTCGGAACTTTCGCCGGGGTCTTTACACCGACGACGCTGACAATCCTTGGTGTAATCATGTATATCCGTCAGCCGTGGGTGGTTGGCAATGCCGGTATCATTGGCGCTCTGGCGATAGTGCTGCTGTCAGTATCAATTACCCTGACTACCGCCCTGAGCCTGTCTTCCATCACTACCAACGTGAGAATCGGTGCGGGCGGAGCATTCAGCATCATCTCTAAATCGCTGGGCCTGGAAATCGGCGGCGCAATAGGGATTCCATTTTATATTGCCCAGGCGCTGGCAGTTGCCATGTATATTTTCGGCTTCCGGGAAGGTCTGGTCACACTGCTGCCCGACCTGAACCCGCTGGTGGTTGATATAAGCGTTTTCATAATCGGAATGGGCATTGCCTTCATCAGCACAAGTTTTGCTTTTAAAATACAGTATGTAATTCTTGGCATTATTGCGCTCTCCCTGATTTCAATTTATGGATCTCCTTTTCGTAAATAAGCTGAACTACGATTTTGTACTGTTCGGCACGTATCCCGGTTCTGCGGAAACCAATTTTGGAGGAACATCCTTTTGGGGGGTTTTTGCTGTATTCTTCCCGGCGGTGACCGGGGTAATGGCCGGCGCCAATATGTCCGGAGACCTCACTAATCCGGGCAAGAGCATTCCCAGTGGAACAATTTCCTCCGTTATTTTAACCACCATCATTTACATCAGCCTGATTTTTGTTGCGGCAATGATAGCCACTCCCGAAGAGATGACTTCAAACTATTATCTCTTCACAGACAAGGCGCTTTACGGGCCGATTGTGATCGCCGGTTTGCTTGGAGCAACCTTGTCGTCTGCATTAGGGTCGTTTATTGGGGCTCCGCGAATATTGCTGGCACTGGCCGAGAAGGGAATTCTGCCGCAAAGCAAGCAGCTTGCCAAAACATCGACAAAGGGAGAACCGGTAAACGCCATGCTGATGACTGCAATCATCGTCTTCATCGGCATTTCTTTACGCGATTTGAACCGGATTGCTCCGATCCTGACCATGTTTTTCATGATCACCTACGCCATGGTCAACATTGTCGTGCTTGTCGAACAATCACTGGGACTGCCCAGTTACCGGCCCACCCTGAAGGTTCCCCTGATTTTACCGGCACTGGGGGCTTTCGGTTCGATTGCGATCATGTTCGTTATGAATGTCATCGTTGCGCTGTTCTCACTGATCTTTATTTGTGTGTTATACTTTTATCTGGTAAAACTGAATCTGAAATCAGATGTCGGCGATTCCCGCAGTGGCCTTTTTACCTCACTGCCGAGTGGGCAACCAAAAAATCCAGTAATCTGAGCCCGCAAAAAGAGGTCCGTTCGTGGCGGCCAGACCTGCTGATACCAATGACTATGCCGAAGGAAATCAGAAGTTCGTACAAGCTGCTCCATTCCATTGTTCATCCAAAAGGCTCCATTAAAATATTATCCCTGATCAACTAAAATCCGGTGGAGCAGAAAAATATAGAGCAGTTTTTGAAAAATGCGGCCATCAAATTCAAAGAAAGCCGTATTTCAGCTTCTTATGCATTTATTGAGAACAAGGAATTTAACACGACCGTCAACATCAGCATGCAGTCACTCAATGCGCCTTTTTCAAGCCGAACGTTATTTTTGCCAGCATTGATATGGGGGATGTAAATCCTGAATATTACGACCGGCTGCTATTGGATGCCAAAAAGAACGATTTCGGGATGATTATTTATATTCCGTTTTCAACTGCAAGTCTGGCTATTGAAAAAAGTATCAGTCTCTGGCTGACCGATATCCCGCAGGACTGGAACACCGTGTTTAATATAGGCAATAACGATCTTGCAACGCTTCTGGCACTATTGATCTGCAAGAACTGGAAAGGGACGATTGACGTTTTTATTATTGATAATGAAACGCCATCGATGTTCACAGAACACGATGTTGATGATTTTCAGACCATGATCAGATTTCCAGTGAATACGACCATTCATGTCAAACAGGGTGAACTGATTGATAATACAAAACTGTATCGTAACAGTGATGTAAATATTTTCGGCATAGAGCCTGGCATGTCAACGGCAGAAATGATTCAAATTGTAAATGAATCAAGGATATCGGCAGTTTTCTGCCTGGATTCTCTTACGGAGAATGTCCTGGTGTAGCTGGCCGCGCACCTTCTGATTGCTCGCTTGAATGATCGGAGAGTGTTTTCTGCCAAGAATAATTTAGGAGCACTTGCCGTATTTTCGTGGTGCATCTGGCAAAACCGTTTATGGGGGGAACGATCAGCACCTATTGGTCCGTAGCTCGCTATCTCGTGCGTATTTTTTTGAAAGCGGATCGACGTTTATCCAAGTGTAAGCTTTTCCATAACCACTGTCGGTATGCTTTACAATGTTCGTTGGGCCATCATGTTGATCCGAAATTTGCCTTGAATTCTAATTAATTAGATATTGGCACTAATATCGCTGAAGCTGCTGTAAACTGCATGTATCTTAGCCGATAAGGATATTCTCTGATGAATTATTCAAAATCTCTTAAAAAAATCCTGTCTGTTACCCTTGGGCTGTTTTTTGTTGTCGGGTTGCAGCAGGCTCAAGCCCTGCCGATCCCGACTGGTGAACTGATCTACAACGGTGGGTTCGGCACCAACTTGAACGGATGGGTTCAAACAGGAGTTGCGAATGCCCGTTCAAGCTCCAATACCATTAACACTTCTACTGGAAATTATGGATTTAACGGTTTCTTTACCAGTACCTTCGCCGTGCTGGGAAGTGTTTCTGGAAACATTAGTGCTAATACCAGTGCCGGAACCAGCAGCATCAGCCAGTCTTTTGAACTGCCGGACATGCTTGGCGATGATTCCATCATGTACTATGACCTGCCCATTTCTTTTAGCACCGTCTTTGATGGCCGTGATTCCAAAAATCCGAGTACCGTCCACGATATCTTTTCCGCAACCCTGAATAATTATAATGGGGTAGGTAGTTAGCTCCTCCTCACGTGATTTAGCCAGTCATAACCAAATGTTACATCATCTAAGACAACTGGTTTGGTTGCAACAGATTGCTCCATGAGACGATAGAATACCAGACCACGGCTTTTGGACTTACG
>JBBQCH010000064.1:0-17047 GCA_038318485.1 Geobacterales bacterium | reverse complement strand
GCGGTCCTGGTTCAGCCAGAGATTGAACTCCGCTTCCGGAAGCGCCTCTACGGTTGTTATCATGGCCGAATGGCCGGTGCCGCAATACTGGGAACAGAACAGATCATAGCTGCCGGCCTTGGAAGCCACAAACCAGGCGTGGTTCTTCATGCCCGGCACCACATCCCGTTTGACCCGGAAGGCCGGCAGAAAGAAGCCGTGGATCACATCGGTCGAAACCAGCTCGACCCTCACCGCTTTTCCGACCGGCACTACCAGCTTGGGGCTGGTTACTCCGTTGGGGTAGCTGAAACTCCAAGACCACATGCGGGCGGTGGCTGTCACCGGCAGGGCATCCGGCGGCACCGTCCGTAGCGTCAGATACCCTCTCCAGCCGTAATAGAACATGGCCATCACCAGGATCGTCGGCAGCGTGATCCAGATAATTTCCAGCCAGAGATTGTTATCCGCATCAGAGGTCGGCTGGGGAACACGGGAGCGGTGAAAGCGCACAACAAAGAGCAGCATGGCCGCGGTGATTCCGATCAGCAGCAGCAGGCAGGCGCCGAAGAGGAACATGAAGACCGGATCGATTGCTTCGGTTGTAGTTGTCAGACGTGGGTCCACGGTAATTCCTCAGCGGTACAGAACATCGAAAAATGTGAAGCCGATAAAAATGGACAATGTCAGCAGTGCCACAAACAGCAACAGGCGCAGAAGCCGCCCCTCGTAGCGCATATGCATGAAAATTGCTATCACAAGTCCCGACTTGAGACAGGCAATGGCCAGCGCTCCCCAGACCTTGTAACTGCCAAGGTCCAGGCGGGTGATGGCAACCGTCAGAGCGGTCAGAGCCAGTAGAGTCAGCCAGGTTGCGACAAGCTTTCCATAGCTGAGTATGTGGGCAGAGCTGTTTTCCGATTTCATTTTGTCACCTGACTTACTACAAAACCAGATAGTACAACGGGAATATAAAAATCCAGATCAGATCCACCAGATGCCAATACAGGGCGCCGTTCTCCAACAACACATAATCGCCGGAATGGACACTGCCGTGCTTGACCTTCAGTGCAATCCACGCCAGCAGGATCGACCCGATCACCACATGCAGTCCATGGATGCCGGTAGTCATGTAGTAGAGGCTGAAAAAAACCGATTCGCCGGGCGGGCCTTCTTTCAGGTGCGGAGAGCCGGGAAATATGCCGTGACCGATTTTGGCACTCCACTCAAAGTATTTTATGACCAAGAATCCTGCGGCGCAGATGATTGTCCCGCTGATCAGCCCGATTGTGCGACGCACTTCGCCCCGCTGCAGGGCGGTGACCGCCATGGCGACAAACAGGCTGCTGGTGAGCAGAATCACGGTGTTGACCGTACCCATCACCCAATGCAGCTGTTTGCCTCCTGCTGCAAACTCATGCGGATAGCGCGCCAGGTAAACCGCATAAAGGATGAACATTCCGCCGAACAATAACAGTTCGGTGAACAGAAACAACCACATGCCGAGTTTGGCCCCGGCGTAATCCTTGTGGTGGGGCTGGCTCATGGTATTCCGGTTCCTTTGAAGTCATAAGGGCCGTGGGTTACGACCGGTTCCTGCTCGAAATTTTCGGTCGGAGGCGGTGTCGGGACGCTCCACTCCAGCGTGGCTCCGCCCCAGGGATTGCCCTCGAACGGGACTCCCCACCACAGACCGCGAAACAGGTTGATCACCATGATCAGCAGTCCGACCGCCAGAATCCAGCTGCCGATTGTGGCGACCAGATTCAGATCGGCAAACTCCGGCAGGTAGTCGTAGTAGCGCCGCGGCATACCCTTCATTCCAAGCACCTGCATCGTAAAATAGAGAATATTGAAACCTACGAACATCAGCCCCCAGGCCACCAGAGCCGGTTTCTCGGCATAGCGGCGGCCGTAGAATTTCGGCAGCCAGTAATGCATGGCGGCAAAGAAGGCAAAGCCGGTTCCGCCGAACATGACGTAGTGGAAATGCCCCACCACGAAATGGGTGTCGTGCACATGGATGTCGGTTGCGGCGGCCCCCAGGATCAGTCCGCTCAGGCCGCCGATCGAGAAGAGCAGGATGAATGTCAGCGCAAACAGCATCGGCGCTTCCAGCGAAATTGAGCCGCGGTAAAGGGTGGAAACCCAGTTAAAAACCTTGATGGCCGAAGGAATTGCGACGACAAAGGTCAGAAATGAAAAGACCAGAACAGCTGTGTCGCTCATGCCGCTGGTAAACATGTGATGGCCCCAGACCAGGGAGCCGGCGGCGGCAATCGCGATACTGGAAAAGACGATCATTTTGTAGCCGAAAATCGGCTTGCGCGAGAAAACCGGGATAATGTCCGAGATCACCCCCATGGCAGGCAGAATCATGATGTAAACCGCCGGGTGGGAATAAATCCAGAACAGGTGTTGGAACATGACCGGGTCTCCGCCCTGGCCCGGATCGAACAGGCCGGTGCCCAGCAAGCGTTCGGCTATTATCAGCACCAGTGTGATGGCCAGGATCGGCGTGGCCAGAATCTGAATCCAGGCCGTGGCATACAGCGACCAGGTGAAGAGCGGCAGACGGTACCACCCCATTCCTTCCGCCCTCAGCCGGTGGATGGTGGTAACGAAGTTGATGCCGGTCAGGATCGACGAGAAGCCGATGATGAAAACACCCAGTACCGCCAGAGAAACATTGGTACCGGTCCTGGCGCTGAACGGAACATAGAATGTCCAGCCGGTATCGGGTGGACCGCCGCCGGTGAAGAGTGCCGTCAGCACTACCAGGGCGCCGATCATGTAGATCCACCAGGAAAAAAGATTCAGGCGCGGGAAGGAGACATCCCTGGCGCCGATCTGGATCGGCATGACCAGATTGCCGAAGGAGCCCTGAAAGCCTGGGATAATGAAAAGAAAGATCATCACGACGCCATGCACGGTAAAAAGTGCGTTGTAGGTCTGTGGTCCCATGATCGTGCGCCCCGGCGCCATCAACTCGATGCGCAGCAGCAGTCCCAGCAGTACCCCGACCAGGAAAAAGCCGAAGGTGCTGTAGAAGTAGAGCAGTCCGATCCGCTTATGGTCGGTGGAGAAGATCCAGGAGCCTATGCCGGCTTTACCGCTGTCGTTCCAGAAGCCACCGCGCTGATCAGGTTGTTTGTTGTCCGTTGCAGCCATTATTTCTCCGAATTACGATGTGTGCGTTTTCTACCGCTAAAAATCAGAAAAACCAGGAAACCGCCGGTGCAGAGGATCACCACCGTAGCGCTGACCCTGAGCAGGTTAAAGACATAGGTCTTCTGCCCCGGATCGAAGGTAAAGCAGTACTCAACCAACTTGCGGATCGTGGTGCCTGACGTTCCGTCCCGGGCCTCGATCAGTGATAGAGCAAGATCCTTGGGAAGAAAGTTAGAGCCGTACAGATAGCGGACAATCGTGCCGTCGCCGGATACGATCAGGCTTGCCACCGGGTGAATGAAATCACCCCCGCGGCGCTGGAAATGGTAGCCGATCGCTTCAGTAAACAGGCGGATATTGGCCGCATCACCGGTCAGAAAGCGCCATCCGTTTTCCGGGAAGATTGCGTGCATCGCTGTCAGATAAACCCGCTTGAATTTGGTTGCCAACTGCGGTGTTTCATTCTCGTCGAAGCTGATCGATATAACCCGGTAATCCACTCCCGCTTTGCTTTTGATCTGTGGCAGAGCGCGGGCCAGGCTCCATTGAAGGTTGTAGCAGACGTTGGCACAGCTGTAATAAACCGGCAGGATGATGGTCGGGCCGCTGACCAGATCGGCCAGACGAACCGGCTGTCCATTCTCATCACGGAAAACCAGGTTTGGCGGAAGCCTGGTTCCCAACCGCTCGTCGACTGATACGGTTGCATCGGCAGTGGCTTCTTCACTGTGGGCGATCGCCAGACATGGTGTCAACAATGCCAGCAACAATGAGATCAGAATGATCCTAGTCAAATGTTTTCCTAATCAGATGTGCAAAAAGTGCCAGCAGCAGCATGAACGAGACGGCGACCGCTCCCGCCAGTTTCCGCCTTTGCCCGGTTTGATCCCACGAAACCAGCACTGCCTGGATTTTATTCAGTTCAGACTGGATGCGGGTCGATTCCTTTTTAACCGCTTCAACATTTACGTTGTGAAAAAGTGAGTGAAAACCGTTGCGGAGCGCAAACAGCTCTTTTTCAAGCTTTTCGGTGTCGCTGCCGGTCTTTTTGAAGGAGTTGATCCGGGCTTCGGTGGCAACAATCATTCCTTCGGTGGCCTGCATCGCATCCCGGATCGTCCGGGCCCGGTCGAAAGTGTGGCAGCGAGTACAGCTTTTTTCGTTGATCAGATCCAGCGAAGCTTTCAGGACCAGGTGATTGCCATGACAGGTCACGCAGGTTGGTCCGCCTTTGCCAAGGGCACGGCCATGGGCACTGGCAAGGTAATCCTTCATGACCCCCACATGGCAACGACCGCAGAAAGCCGGAATGTCCGGTTCTTTCGGGGCACCCAGAAAACCCCGCTCGGGGTTCATCGCGTTGGCGGCATCCCTGGGATCACCGCCATGGCAGCCGTTGCAGGCGATGCCGTTTTCAGAATGGATGCTTCCACGCCATAACTTGACCGGCTGGCTGTATTTTTCCGTCATCGCGGAATGGCACTGGATGCAGACTATTTCTGCAGCTTCCTGGGCCTGGCTGGCTTGCGGCATCAGCTGTGAAATCAAAAGCACCAGAACCAGCGTGAACATTCGTGGAATCATACTCGTGGTTTGATATTTCATGAGAAATGCCCCCAGATACTGAGTCCGATCCAGAGCAGCAGACCGCCGATGGAGCAGACCATGAACAGCGGCCGTTTGAGCGGACTCCGTTCCCGGCCGCGGTCAATAAAGGGAAGCAGCGCCAGGAAGGTCATGGCGGCCCCCTGCAGTGATAGGCCGATCAGCTCGTTCGGGAATATTTTAAGGGTCTGGTAATTGGCCAGAAAGTACCACTCCGGCTTGATGTGGGCCGGGGTCACGAAGGGATTGGCCGGCAGAAAAGCGTCCTTTGGAAAAAACAGATAGGGATCGAAGAATACTACCGCCAGCAAACAGGCCATGTAGATGGCAACTGCCCGCAGATCTTCAAGTGCAAAGTCCGGGAAGAACGGAACCCCGCCCGGATGGTCTTCGTAATGATACACGTCAGCTGGTGGCTGACTGTCGGCTGCTTTCTCTCCAAAAGGGGGTGTCGAGACACCGGTCCGTTTCAGCAGAAACAGGTGGGCGCCGATCAGGGCGGCGATGCCGGCCGGAATAACCGCCACATGCAGGGCGAAGAAGCGTCCCAGGGTGGGCGGGCCAACCAGCACGCCTCCCCGCAGAAATTCCACCAGATAGGGACCTATCACCGGTATCGCATTGGCGCTGTTGGTGGCTACCGTGGTAGCCCAGAAGGAAAGCTGGCTCCAGGGGAGCAGGTAGCCGGTCAGCGAGATGCCCTGTATCATGGTGAACAAGATGAAGCCGGTCAGCCAGTTCAGCTCGCGCGGACGCTTGTAGCTCCCCATGAACAGCACCGAAAGCATGTGCAGCAGCAGTGCCAGCACCATCATGTTGGAACCGACAGCATGACACATGCGGATCAGCCAGCCAAAGGGAACCTCGTTCATGATGTAGCTGACACTTTTGAAGGACTTGTCCGCATCCGGCACGTAATAGATCAACAGCAGCATGCCACTGACTATCTGAAGTACAAAAGCAAACAGCAGGACGCTTCCCAGCGAATACCAGGCGTTGACATTGCGCGGCAGCAGATAACCGGTCAATTCCTTTTTAAGCACTTCACGCACGCCAATGCGCCTGTCGATCCAGTCGACAATCATGTTTAGCATCTTGCAGCCTCCCCGGAAAAGTCGGTCATCCTACGGTAATATTTCCGCCAGCTACGCTGAAGGGAATTTTGGGCAGCGGCTTGGGGGGGGGACCGGCAGTTACGATGCCATCGGGGGTATAATGTCCGCCGTGACAGGGACAGAGAAAATCCTGTTTGTCCTTTTCCCACTGCACGATGCAGCCCAGGTGAGTACAGACTGCCGAAAGTGCCACCAGAGTGCCGTCCCGCTTGCGCACCAGAACCGCTGACGATCCGGCGTACTCGAAAAATTTCACATTACCTTCAGTGATATCCGTTTCCGGTATCACAACTTTTCCGGCTGCCTTTGTTTTAGATCCGGGGGCCAGATAACTGAACAGCGGCCAACCGACCGCCGCAGCCGCAATAGCACCGAGACCGGCCAAGCATACTCCAAGAAAGGTCCTCCTGCCGCTGTTGTCCATTTAGCCTCCAAATTTGTATTTTTTTAAGAACTATAACCCAGCTTCACATTTTTGCAAGCGAATGAGCTTTACATATCATATTTGGCCGGCCAGCCTGTCCCTCAAACCGGAACTGCGCTGGGTGCGGCGCTTGACGGCCTGCCGGAAGACCTCCTCCGTGCTCCAAACCTCAACCTGCTGCCGGGCGCGGGTGACTGCCGTGTAGAGCAATTCTCTACTGAGCGCTTCGGACATGCGTTCCGGCAGGATCAGCAGCAGTCGGTCGAACTCGCTTCCCTGGCTTTTGTGGACTGTCAGTGCAAAGGCTGTTTCGTGTGCCGGCAGACGCAGTGGCGAGAGATGGCGCAGGCCGTTTTCCTGGTCACTGAACCAGACCGCCGGACGCCCTTCGTTTTCCATAACAACGCCGGTGTCGCCGTTGAAGAGACCCAGTTCATAGTTATTACCCGACACCATCAGCGGCATCTGCTTATAGTACGCTTCGCCTTCTCTTCTTTTCAGGCCCAGGGCTGTCTCGCAGAGCCGGTTCAGATTTGCCACCCCGTAAGGGCCCGAGCGCAGCGGTGACAGCACCCTGAATCGATCCAGTTCGGCCAAGGCCTTCTCCGGTGTATCAGCATTAAAATAGGCCTCATAGCCGGCTTTGGCTGACATGCTGAAGGCCGCCTCAAAAGATCCGCCGGGCGGTAGCGGACGCCAGATGACATCGGGGTAACGGCCGGAGATCAGCAGCCCCAGGGCTGCGTCATCTTCCCCGGCATTGATCAGGCGGCTTAAGGCCCCGATACCGCTGTCGTCGCTGAAACGATAACTTCTGGTCAACTGTATGACTGAAGTGGTTTGATCCGAGACCTGATCAGTACCGGTGCAGATGTCCGCCAGTACCGCACCGGCTTCAACCGAAGCCAGCTGGTCACGGTCACCCAACAGGATGACACGGGCCTGACCGGGGAGCGCCTCCAGGAGCCGGGCCATCAGCGGCAGATCAACCATGGAGGCTTCGTCCACCACCAGCAGGTCGCAGAGCAGTGGGTTATCACGATTGTGCCGGAAACCGTTGCCACCCGTCTTGACACCCAGCAGGCGATGAATCGTGCTGACCTGATTCGGCAGACGGTCCCTGATTTCTTTTCTCAGATCAAGCTTTTCAGCGGCCTGCAGGATCGACTGGCGCAAACGCATGGCGGCCTTGCCGGTAGGGGCGGCCAGAGCAATCTTCGGTTGCGTTTGACCGGCCAACTCGATCGCCAATGCCAGAATGCGGGCCACAGTGGCGGTCTTTCCGGTACCGGGACCTCCGGATATGACTGCAAAGCTGCGGGTCAGCGCCATCCAGGCAGCTTCGCGCTGCAAATCGGGTTGATTGCCGATGTTCGGGAAATAGCGTTCCAGCCCATCCTCCAACCCGGCCTCATCCACCGCCAATGGCTGACTGCGTGATAGGATTCCCTCTGCCACCTGCCGTTCATACTCCCAGGAACGATGCAGATAGATACGACCGACTCCATCCATCACCAAGGGTGTATAATCTCCCGGCGCTCCGACGGTATCGCATGGCAACAGCGCCGTTTTCAAGGTTTCGTAATCCGGCACCTGCAGCTGTCGCAGGGAATGTCCAAAGGGCATGATGCTTAACCGGTAAGCGGTTGTCAGGTCCAGACAGGTGTGGCCGCGCCCGGTGGCGTTACTGGTCAGGGCAGCCGCCAGCCAGAGTTGCTCGCTGCCAGATTTGTCGATCCGGACAATAAAATCGGCAAAATGAAGGTCAAGGCTGGAGAACTGGATCGTTTCATTCATCGCTGGATATCTTCCTGCCTGCCGGGCAATTCGCTGCAGATACTGTCGCTGAAGACCGTAGTACGGTTTTTTCCGTTGCGCTTGCTGAAGTACATGGCTTCATCGGCTTTGGCCATGATGGTGCGCACCTCTTCCCCATCCTCCGGATATCCGGCCAAACCAGCCGAAAGAGACGTTCTGATGGAACTGCCTTCAAAATCGAAGGGAGTCGCCGCCATCCGGCTGACAATCCTCTCAACTGCGACAGCCACGTCCTTTTTGGCGGTTTCATTGAACATGATCACGAATTCATCCCCGCCGTATCGGGCACAGATATCCGAACTGCGGACGTTTTCGGTGATCATCCGGGCCACGGTCTGGATCAGTAGCGTTCCAGCCAGATGGCCATGTTTGTCATTGATCTTTTTCAGGTTGTCGGCATCGATCATGCAGATCGAATAGGGCCTGGCATAGCGTTTGGCCAGCTTTTCCTGGATATTCGACAGCAGCAGAAAATTGCGCATGTTGTTGATACCGGTGACTTCATCGGTCAGCGACAGCCGCTCCACCTCCTGGCGGGCGGTTTCGCTTTCACCGGCCAGCATGGCGCCCAGATGGGCGATCAACATGAAGGGGAAAATTTCCAGAATTCGGCTCAGATAATAATTGGTTTCCCGGACTTCCCCCGATGCCAGCATGATGTAAGAGGTGATTGCCAGTCCGGCCATGAAATAGGTCACCCGCCGCCCCTGAGTCAGAGCGGTGGCCATCAGTATCAGATAGATCAGCGACATGAACGGACTGGTCACCTTGCCGGTATACCAGCAGACCGCCACTATAAACGCCAGGAACACCATCAGATCTACAAAGGTTTTGAACGGGCTGTATCTGCGGGAAAGTAAGCCATAGCGGGCGTTCAGGTTATAGAAAAACAACAGAACACTGAAGATTGCCAGAAATGCCATATTGGCGCCGTCAGTCGGCAGTAGCTTGATATCGAGCGCCACCAGCGCGATCAGCAGCCAGGAGATATTGCCCATGATGCGGTCATAGCCCCTATAGCGCTGTTGGAAGTTATTGCTGTCATCGAAGTGGGGCAGATCATTCATTTCACAAATTCTCCAAAGGTTTCATTTAGCTTACGTTTCTGAGGGTTATCCAAGCCACTACCGCATAGCGGGCCAGCTTGCCAAAGGCGACCAGCAGTGAAAACAGCCCGAAATTGATCCGCAGCATGCCGCCTGCCAGGCAGAGCGGATCACCGACAACCGGCAGCCAGGAGAAAAGCAGCGAATAGACTCCGTAGCGCTGGTAATAATCATGAGCACGCTGCTGCTGGTCCTTTGATACCTGCAGCACCCGCTCAATCAGCCAGCCACCGCCCCACAAACCGATCAGGTAGGTGGCGACCGCTCCCAGATAATTGCCGCATGTGGCGACCGCAATTGATGACAACGGGTCGTAACCACCGACCAGCATCATCACCAGCAGCCACTCCGAACCAAGCGGCAGAAGGGTCGATGCCAAAAAACTCAGACAGAACAATGTGACATAACCGGGCTGATTGAGCCAGTCGTGCAGCATGACAGTATATGTCAGAAATGTATTGTCAAAATGGACCAAGTCGCTACAATACTCCTGGTTGCTGATTTTATTATCATAGATCCGCATTGTAGCGATAAATTCAGTTTCGGCAAGGGAGGAAGCATGCAGAAGGGAAAACCGGCAAAAAAATATTCCCAGGCGGGGCGACTGCACTCGATTATCCGGCTGCTGGAAACCAGGCAGGGTCTGACTCTGGATGAACTGGCCGAGGAGTGTGGCGTCGATCGACGCACGATTCACCGCGACCTGAACGCGGTGGAAGAAGCCGGCTACACGCTTGCTTCCGGGTGGGAAGACGGGAAAAAGGTCTACAGTTTTCTGACCAAATCGCGAAACATCCCCCCGATCACATTCACCCTGCCGCAACTGATGTCCCTGTACCTGCTGCGCTCGCTGGGAGCTTATCTGAGCGGCACCCCCTTTCTGGCCGAGATCGACGATCTGTTCCGCACTATTAACTCGGTATTACCGGAGCGTTATGCCGCCCATCTGGAACGGATTGCGCGGGTCTCGCTGCCGCTCTTGCACGGGGCCCGGGATTATTCCCGCTCGACTGAGTATCTGGAAGATCTGCAGCGGGCCTTGCTGCATCAGTATCGCATTCGTCTCAGTTACGCCAAAAAAGGTAAAGGCGAGCCGGACCAGTATCAGGTCGATCCCTATACCCTGGTATTTCACAAAGGCGGTATCTATCTGCTGGGAAATGCCCACAATCGTGACGCCATGCGGCTGTTTGCCCTGGAGAGGATCTGTGGAGTGGAGGTCACCCGACAGCGCTTCGAGATACCGGACGGATATCAGCCGGAAGACCATTTCAGCAGTGCATTCGGACTGGTCAGCGACGCCCCCATGAAGGTGCGGGTGCGTTTTTCACCCGAACTGGCCCATACTGTCAAGGAACGGATCTGGATGTCCGAGCAGAAGATCAGCAGCGACAGCGACGGGCGGGTCACAATCGAGTTCGAGGCGGCCGGCCGGATGGAACTGGCTTCCTGGATTCTTTCCTACGGAGCTCACGCCGAAGTACTGGAACCGGCTGAACTGCGCCGCCAGGTCAAGCAGCAGGTCAAGGAGATGCGCGAGTTCTATCGCAGCAAAGACAAAGAAAGTGACAAAGCGGATAAGAAAGGCAAGCGGAGCCAGGTAAAGTAGTCTTTATGGTTGATTGTTACATACCAGGAGATGGCGAAAGCAATGAAAGCATTTCTTCACGGGTTGAGTCTTTATCTGAACAAAATGTCCTCCTGATTCATAATTAAATTAACACTTCACCATCTAGTCGGCCTTGAAGGCCTGGACAGATCAAGCATAAGAGCACTCCTGGTCATGCAGCGGCAGTTTTATTGTTAAAGAACCTGGAAAACCTATATACAGCAGATTTGACAAGATTGGCGTAGTGCACTATAAAGTTTAACTGTTTTTTACTTCGATCTTTAGCTTGCGAGAATATGACATGTCAGAAGATACAGCCTTACAAGAGATCATCGCGACCCGCATTGCCGAGCAAGGGCGCATTACATTTGCCGATTTCATGGGAGCCTGCCTGTACGAACCGGGCCTGGGCTACTATACCTCTCCCGGGCGCAAGGTCGGCGCCGAAGGGGATTTTTATACCAGCATCACGGTGCATGCCGCCTTCGGCCGGGTGATTGCCCGCGAGATCGCCCAGATGTGGCGCTGCATGGAAAAGCCAACCAGCTTCACCATGGTGGAGTGCGGAGCCGGCAATGGCCGCCTGGCCTGCGACATCATGGACTTTCTTGCCGAGCGCGAGCCGGAGATGTACCGCGGTCTGCGACTGGTGCTGGTTGAAAAGGAACCGTCACTTGAAGATGCTCAGCACAGCATGCTGGCGTCACATGTGGAACGGATGGAGAGGCTTTCTCCGGATGAGTTTGCTTCGGGTCGTTTTACCTTCAGTGGTTGCCTGTACACCAACGAATTGATCGACGCGCTGCCGGTACACCGGGTTCTGATGACCCCGGAAGGGCTGCGCGAGATTTACGTGACATTGAAAGATGGCGAATTGACCGAAGAGGTTGGGGAGCTTTCTACGCCGGCCATTGCCGAACAGTTGAAACGGGTGGCGGTCGAGCTTCACACCGGGCAACAGGCTGAAGTCAACCTGAACGGGCCGGAGTGGCTGTCGGCGGTTTCCAAAGCCCTGCAGTGCGGTTTCGTGCTGACGGTTGATTACGGCTACCTGGCCGAGGAGTTGTACACACCGCTCCGTAAAGTCGGAACCCTGCTCTGCTATTACCGCCACCAGACTGAGGAGAATCCCTACCTTCGCCTGGGGCTGCAGGATATCACCGCGCATGTGGATTTCACGAGCCTGATGAAGCGTGGAGAAGAGCTGGGAATGCAGAATGACTGGTTCGGCGAACAGTACCGTTTCCTGATGTCGGCCGGCATTATCGAAGAGCTGGAAGAGTTGGAACGCTCCAGCATTTCCGATGAGGAAAAGCTGCGTCTGCGTCTGACTCTCAAAAAGCTGATCGTACCACAGGGTGGGATGGGTGACACCTTCCGGATACTGGTCCAGTCAAAGGGAGTTGCCAACCCCAAACTGCTCTGTCAACGCAGGATCGGTTTCTGATGACTAACCTGCCAGCCGTTAATATCCGTGGAATCGTTTTTGATCTGGACGGCACCTTGTATGCCTGCAGCGCTTTTGCCGACACGATCCAGGATGCGGCGGTCAGCTATATTGCAGAGCTGTTGGGGATCAAGCAGTCACAGGCCTGCCAGCTGATAGCCGACATCCGGGCACGCCTCACAAAGGAGAATGGCACGGTTCAAACGCTTTCGGCGGTCTGCAGGGAGCTTGGCGGCAGCATCAGAGACCTGCACCGCTGTTTTGAGGAAAATCTGCAGCCGGAAGTTTATCTGGCAAGGGACGAACGGGTGGTTGGATTGATGAAACACCTGGCGGAAAACTTTTCGTTGTATATCTACACCAATAACAACAGCACCCTGGCGGGTCGCATCATCAGCCATCTCGGACTTGACGGCCTCTTCCGCGGCATCTATGCCATCGACGATGACTGGGTAGCCAAACCGGATGAACAGGCGCTGACAGAAATTCTGAAGGAAACCGGGCTGGCTCCGGCAGAGGCGCTTTTTGTTGGAGACCGTTACGATGTTGATCTGCGAGTACCGGAACAGTATGGCTGCCCGGTTTATCTCAGCCGGACTGTCGAACAGCTGCTGCGGCTGGAAGGACTTCTTGCCGATCACATTGGAAGCCTTAAAAGCAGAATCTGATTGGCAACTCTCTTCAGCCGATCAGTCCATTATCTCCCCCCGCAGCGCGCCGCAGATAGGCCAGCAGTTCCTGCATATCCTCGGGCGGTTCAACAGTAAACTCCAGATACTCGCCGCTGGTTGGGTGGATAAAACCGAGGCAGCGGGCGTGCAGTGCCTGTCGCCCGAGCCGGTTGATCATGCCACGCAGCTGCGTATCGGGAATATTGTTGATCCGTCCACCATCCGGGTAAAGCGGATCCCCCAACAGCGGAAAACCGGCTTCGGTCATATGTACCCGTATCTGATGGGTACGCCCGGTTTCCAGGCGCAGCTCCACCAGTGAAATCCGGTTGTAACGCTCCTTAATCCGCCAACGGGTCACGGCATGCTTGCCGTGGCGGGACTTGCCTGACAGCCGCAGCCGCTCGGTCGGGTGCCGGCCGATGATTCCCTCGATCTTGCCGGTATCTTCCGCAGGAGTACCATAGATCAAAGCATGGTAGATGCGCTTGACCGAATGGACGCTGAACTGTGTCGACAGCGCCTGGTGGGTTTTGTCATTTTTGGCGACGACAAGCACGCCGGAAGTACCCTTGTCCAGGCGGTGAACGATTCCGGGGCGCAGTTCGCCGCCGATGCCGGACAGGTCTGTACAATGTGCCAGCAGCGCATTCACCAGCGTGCCGCTGGCGGTACCGGGACCGGGGTGCACCACCATACCGGCCTCTTTATTGACCACGATCAGATCGCTGTCCTCATAGAGCACGTCCAGCGGAATGGACTCCGCCTGCGGTTCAGCCGGCTGCGGTTCAGGGATTTCGACTTCAATCTGCTCACTCCCCCTCAGTTTATGCGAAGGGCGCACCGCCGAACCATCCACCAGCACATTGCCGTTTTCTATCAGGCGCTGAATACCGGCCCGCGACTCGCCACCCATTTCGCGGCTGAGAAAGAGATCTATTCTGATCGGTTCGGTTTCAGCAGGATATGTCAGTGAATATTTGTTCATGTTACCTCTCAACCCGGTCAGGCATGATCTGTTCTTTAAAAAGCAAAGGCGTACCCAATCAGGCACGCCTTGCAGGAATATGAAATATTGTCTGTAACTACCAGATTGATGATTCGATCTTGCCGGCCCGTTTTATCAACACATCCACCACGGCTATGCCGTAGATTGTTTCAGGATCGACATCCATGGAAACTCTGGACAGGAAATGCTGACGCCCCTCCTCCAGCTCGTCTTTAAGCACATCAAAAATATTATCGTTTTTAATGCCGCTCTCAACCTTTTCCTTGTTGTACATGGCCACGTCGGAAAGAATCGCTCTGGCCAGACGCTTTGCCTGATCTGGATTATCAATCATATTCATGGAAGTTTTACCTCATGCGGTGAAGTTCAGGCACAATAGCACTATTTTGCGCGTAATGCAAAGTAGATGCTTGCATCGCCGCGCCGAACCAGAATTGTCAGGTTGCCGCTGCGGCTGGCACTGATTGCGCGCTCGTATTCGGCACTATTGGAGATTCGCTTGCGGTTGGCCGACACAATCAGGTCTCCGCGCCGGATACCCGCCTCGGCTGCAGCGCCGCCCCGGACAGCTTCGACCACGACTACCCCATCACCCTGGTCACTGTCTTCCACCACCAGACCAAGCTGGTCGACCTCACCACCCTGATGTCTGCCGCTGTTTTGCTCACGGCTCTGTTTTGGGGCCGTATCGGCACTGGCCAGGGTCATGCTGAGTTCAACCTCTTTGCCATCACGGATCACTGACACCTTGGCAGCTTTGCCAATCCCGGTTTCAGCAACCATGCGCTGAAGATGGGAGGAGTCCTTTACTTCAGCACCGTTCAGGGCGGTGATGACGTCCCCCTGCTTGATGCCGGCCTTGTCGGCGGGACTGCCTTTGATAACATCATTAACCAGAGCTCCCCTGGTGTGCTTGAGCCCGAACGATTGGGCCAGTTCTTCGGTCACCGGCTGGATTGTTACCCCCATATAACCGCGGCTGACTTTACCCTTCTGAATCAGCTGGGAAAAAATCGGTTTGGCCATATTGATTGGAATTGCAAATCCAATCCCCTGACCGGCGGCCACTATGGCAGTATTAATGCCGATTACTTCACCATATACATTCAGCAGCGGTCCGCCGGAATTGCCCGGATTGATCGAGGCATCGGTCTGGATGAAGTTTTCATAGGTTTCGATGCCCATGTTGGTACGCCCGGTGGCGGAGATGACGCCAACCGTCATGGTGCGGTCCAGTCCAAAGGGGTTGCCGATGGCAATCGCCCACTGGCCGACATCAAGCTTGTCAGAATCCCCCAACACCGCAGTCGGAAGGTCTCCGGCATTGATCTTGATAACGGCAATATCACTTTTTGCATCGCCGCCAACAACCTTTGCATCGTAGACCTTATCGTTGGAAAGCTTGACCTGGACAGTCTCGGCATCCCTCACGACATGATCATTGGTGACGATATAACCATCTTTACTGATCAGAAAACCGGAACCGAGACTTTTATCACGCCTGGTCTGCGGTGCTCCGAAGAAATCCTCAAAAAGCGGGTTCATCTCGAAGAAGGGCTGCACGGTCTTCTTGCGGCTGACAGTCGAAATATTAACAACACAAGGGGTAACTTTTTTCGACACATTGCTGAAGGCTTTCTGGGTCGAGAGGATATCAGTCGACACGTCCTTGACCGGAGCATCCGCAGACCCTCCCTTGCGATTTGATTCCAGGTACAGAGGGGAATCGCTCTTGCCGCTGCAAGCGGTCAGTCCGGACAGCGCCACCGAACAGAGCAGGGCAATCAACAGTTTTCGAGAATTCATATCTATCCCACTTTCGTAATGCGGTGATTTCATACAAACAAAGACTAATCATCTTCAGGCAGGATGTCAATTGCATTGAAGGATTTATAAGCCCGTATCACATGCAACCTGCCAACGTTCTACACACCATAATAATGTTATTGAATCGCAAGACTGTTTATGTAAAAGTACAGATTACATTTACACAGTTTCGTGTGGGGGTACTCGAATGAGTGACATCAAGGCACAGATCAAAGCGTTTCGTATCGGTGAAAAAATCAGGGCTCTCCGCCAGCAGAAAAGGCTGACACTTCAGGAGTTGTCGGAACTGACCACGCTTTCCAAGCCGCTTTTATCCCAGATTGAAAATCAACAGGTTATCCCTCCCCTGGCAACATTACTGAAAATTGCCAAAGGGCTCAAAATTGACATTCACTTCTTTTTTGAGGATGAGGGCAACCGCCAGAAATATGTGTTGACCAGACGCGAAGATGTCAGGGAAGACGAAAAGGTACCTCGTCCGGTAACCAACGATGTTGCCCGCCCCTATGCCTATCATTCGCTGGCTCAAGGTTTAAGGCACAAACACATGGAACCGTTTCTGGTGGAGTTCGACAAGAAGGAGTGGGACGATACCCTGTTTTTCAAACACGACGGAGATGAGGAATTCATCTACATCACCGAGGGTGAACTGGACTTCCACTATAACAACGAGGTGTTGAGAATGCGTGCCGGCGACAGCATTTACTACGATTCAAGCCAGCAGCATGGCTGGGTTGCGGTCGGAGAAGGGAAAGCCCGGGCGGTGGCGGTCATGTACACCAAGGAATAGCGAGGTGTCTTATGAAAATACAGATACTTACCCATTACGACCAGCTTGATACCGTGAATGTCCACGATCTAAGGCAACTGATAGCTTCCGGTGAGGTGCTGGCGTTTCATCGTTCTGACGGATGGGTTAAAGTTGGGGTCGATCTGGTTCGCGGAAATGGCGGCCGCGAATACGACGGGCCGGAACGTCGCAATTTCAAGCAAAAAACACTGTCCGAAGAACAGCTCCGCAGCAGCCATCATTGCGTGGTTGCAGTTGCCTGACCTGAAACGGAATGGTGAGCCCCCCCGCCCCACTCCCGCAAGGTTCTGATTCGCTCTACTGCCGGTGGATGCGAATAGTAAAAGGCGGCATACAATGGATGCGGAAACAGGTTGGAAAGATTTTCGACCGAAAGCTTGACCAGTGCCGAAGCCAGATCCTGCGGCCTGCCGGTCAGATCCGTTGCAAACCGGTCGGCCTCCCACTCGTGACAG
>JBBQCH010000063.1:0-17052 GCA_038318485.1 Geobacterales bacterium | reverse complement strand
ATGGTTTTCTAGTAAGAATGGCCACAAAAAATGGCCGTCTTGTTATTAAGAGGAGAAGAGCAAAGGGACGTAAAAGCCTGTCCGTAAAAATTGCAGCAAAATAACTCTTCCTTGCGTGCTTATTGACAGTTGTGCCACATTTCCAAAAACAGTGCGTTTGCGCAAGCGGGCTGAGTTTCTTCAGCTCGCTTCTGCAAAGCATAAAAAAACTGTGCGCGGATTTCTTGTGGTTTGGTGTGAAAATAGCCTGGAAGTGCCACGCATAGGTATTACAGTTAGTAAGAAAATTGGCTGTGCTGTCGTGCGTAATCGCGTTAAGCGCTATCTGAGGGAATATTTCAGGCATAAGCGTGGTGATATTTCGCCTGTTGATATTAATATAATAGCGCGACGGGAATCGGCACTCATGGCCTACTCAGATATAATTCAGGAACTTGATAAAGCTTTTAGTATTATAGGCACATCTAAATGTTCAAGAGCTGCTTGCTCATTGTAATTACGTTTTATCAGAAGCTGATTTCGCCTCTTCTTCCACAGACCTGTCGTTTTTATACCTCCTGTTCCGAGTATTACCGAGAATCAATAATCAGGCATGGTATTATTAAGGGTTTGTTGCTTACCATAGTCAGAGTAGGTAAGTGCCACCCTTTTAACAATGGCGGCTATGACCCTGTGCCATGATTACCGTTAATCCGGATGATGTATTCTATACAGCCTTATTCTGACTAAAACGCATAGATTTCTAACTCATACAAATAAGCATTCAAGTCAGGAGTTTTCATGGAAAAACGTGCATTTATTGCAGTCGGTCTTTCAATTGCGGTCTTTTATATATTTTCAATGGTCTTTGCACCGGAGAAAAAATCGCTTGATCAACCTGATAAATCTGTTGCGGCCTCTGTTGCAGACAGTGCCAAGTTTTTATCCAGTCCAGTACCCGCAGCAAAGGATGCACCGATCGTCTCTGAGCAATCCCTGCCAACAAATGTTACACAAAAGAGTGTCAACGTTGAAACTGATCTTTATACGGCTGTCTTTTCATCACGAGGTGGGAGCCTTAAAAGTTTAACTCTGAAAAAATATCGCGAAGAAAATACCCCTTCATCCAAGTTGGTTACGCTTGACGCTGATGCTGATCCAAATGTTCTGTCTTTCTCGACTAGGGCTACTGGCATTGCCTTAGCTGACAGCGCTGTTTATATGTCAGATTCTGATAACATCAACTTAACCAACAATGGTTCCAAACAGCTTATTTTTAATTATGTTTCAGGGCAGGGTTTCACCGTCAGGAAGACATATACTTTTACGGCTGGCTCATACGGCATCAAGCTGGATACACAGATCTTTAACAACTCTGCAGCTCCTCTTACCGGATCAATCCAACAGGTAATGACTTATCCTGCCGAACCCAAAGTTAAAAACAACCGTTACGATACCGCCGGTGCCTACCTTTTCTCGGATAACAGCCTACAGTCCAACAAGATCAAGGATGTCAGCGGTTCTTCTAAAAAATATGAAAAGAGCATTTTGTGGTCCGGTTTTGCAGACAAATATTTCCTGAGTGCGATCCTTGAGGAAAATAATAGTATTGCATCGGTAGAGCTTAAGAAAAATGCTGACGGTTTTTTTGAATCAGTGGTTTCATCACCGCAGTTCGTGGTTAATCCGGGTCTGTCCACATCGGTCTCCTATCGCCTGTTTATTGGTCCGAAGGATATTGATATTCTGAAGTCTCAGGGCAATTCCCTCGTGCGCTCACTAGATCTGGGTTGGTTCACTGTTATTGCCAAGCCCCTCTTATATTCAATAAAATTCTTCTACAAGTATGTCGGCAACTATGGTGTCGCGATTATTATCATCACTGTTATTCTTAAAGCCCTGTTCTTTCCGCTGACTCACAAGAGCTACAAATCAATGAAGGGAATGCAGAAAATTCAGCCTGAAATGGCAAAACTGCGTGAAAAATACAAAGACGATAAAGATACAATGAACAAAGAAGTAATGGCATTGTATCGTGATCATAAGGTAAATCCGATGGGCGGGTGTCTGCCGATGGTTGTTCAGATCCCGGTTTTCTTTGCCCTGTATAAGTCGCTCATGTTTTCCATTGAATTACGACATGCCCCTTTTTTCTTATGGGTTACGGATCTGGCTGATAAAGATCCGTATTACGTGACTCCTGTAATCATGGGCATTACAATGTTTATTCAGCAAAAGATGACTCCATCACAGATGGACCCTATGCAGCAGAAGATGATGCTCGCATTGCCGGTTGTATTTACATTCATGTTTCTCAGTTTCCCCTCAGGTCTGGTTCTGTACTGGCTGGTTAACAATATCTTGACCATTGCTCAACAGGCGTACATCAACAAGTCGGTTACGGACTAACCGGCTGTTTCGGAGATTATATGTATATCCGTGATACGATAGCGGCAGTCAGTACTCCTCCTGGCAATGGTGGAATCGGTATTGTCAGGGTGAGTGGTGATCAGGCTGCTTTTATCGGAGATACTGTTTTTAAACCTGTAAATGACGGTGGCCTTGCGAGCCACCGTTTTTATTTTGGGTCTATAATCGATCCTGAATCAGGCAATGTTATCGATGAAGCCATGGTCGTACTGATGCGAGCGCCGCGTTCTTTTACCCGCGAGGATGTTCTGGAGTTGCATTGCCATGGTGGTTGGCTGGTTGTGGAAACTGTTTTGGCTGTTGTGTTGAAATGCGGAGCCAGGTTGGCAGATCCGGGTGAATTCACTCGACGGGCTTTTTTGAATGGCAGAATCGATTTGGTTCAGGCAGAAGCGGTCATGGATATTATCGAGTCAAATACCGAAGCGGCTCTGCAATTGGCTCAAAAACAGAGAGAAGGGCTTCTTTCCAAGCGTATTGACGATATTCGTATATTACTGATCAAGGCGCTTGCTTTGGTTGAGGCCTATATCGATTTCCCGGAAGATGATCTGGGTGAAACGGATCTCAACCTTATCTGCGATAGGGTCAATTCGGCACTCATCAGTATAAATACATTGATATCCGGTTTTGACGAAGGCCGAATTGTGCGTGAGGGAGTCTCGGTACTGATAATTGGCAAGCCCAATGTTGGCAAATCCAGCCTGCTAAACCTGTTGATGGATGAAAACCGTGCCATAGTTACACATATACCAGGTACGACCCGTGACATTATCGAAGAAACCGTTGTCATAAACGGCCTGGCCGTAAGATTGCTTGATACCGCTGGAATTCGGCATACGGAAGACTTGGTGGAACAGGAAGGAATTAATCGGGCTATGGATAAAATTCCGCTGGCTGATCTGGTCCTTTTTGTTTTGGATGCTTCACGACCATTCAGTTCCGAGGATCAACACATCTTTGAAGCACTTAAGGATAGTAAAGTTATTGCTGTAATCAATAAGGTCGACATTCCTCGCAAGCTATTCATGCCCGAATCAATTTCATTCGCTGCACAGATTGATATTGCTGCGCGTAGCGGTACCGGTATAGAAAATCTCAAACTGGCTGTCTGCAAACACTTTCAAAAGGATACCGGCATTGATCGCAGAGAACTTGTGGCCATTTCTCGCTCCAGGCATCGTGATGCTTTAAACTCCGCAGAAAATATTTTGCAAAAATTTCTTTCCGGATTCGATGGAGGTAAGCTTGAATTGCAGGCCATTGATCTTAGAGATGCCCTGGAAGTGGTAGGATCGGTTACTGGACAAACTACTGCTGACGATGTACTTGACCAAATATTCTCATCTTTTTGTATCGGGAAGTAATCATTGTTTCACGTGAAACATATTTAAAGACAGGCAAGAATATATGATGACTTATGATTTGATGTATGACGTGATTGTTGTTGGTGCCGGCCATGCCGGATGTGAGGCCGCTTTAGCTGCTGCCCGTATGGGTTGTCGCACTATGCTGCTGACAATCAATCTGGATGCAGTTGCACTGATGTCCTGCAACCCGGCTATCGGAGGTCTTGCCAAAGGTCATTTGGTAAAGGAAATTGATGCACTTGGTGGCGAGATGGCAAAAAACATCGATGCTACTGGCATCCAGTTCCGGATTCTAAACACTCGCAAAGGTCCTGCTGTTCGTGCTTCTCGGGCACAGGCTGACAAACAGTTGTATCGACTGAGAATGAAGCGTGTTCTTGAGCATCAACCGAATCTTGATTTAAAGCAGGGTGAGGTTACTGCGCTGTATCTTGAAGGTAACGAGCTGCGCGGTGTCGATACCCGCTCCGGCATTCGCTTTATTGCTAAGACGGTCGTGGTCACGACCGGCACTTTTATGCGCGGCCTGATTCATATCGGCCTGACTAATTATCCGGGGGGCAGGGCCGGCGACTTGCCTTCGATCGGCCTGTCAGATCAAATGCGCACCCTCGGATTTTCTGTCGGCCGATTAAAAACTGGGACTCCGGCCAGGCTTGACAGTCGTACGATTGATTTTTCAAAGCTTGAAACCCAGTATGGTGATGATCCACCCATGCCGTTCTCTTTTTCTACCGAACGCATCACCATGCCGCAGGTGCCATGTCACATTGCCTATACTAACCAGCGTTCTCACGATATCATACGTTCCGGGCTTGATCGGTCCCCTCTATACGCCGGTGTTATTGAGGGTATTGGCCCTCGTTACTGTCCCTCTATTGAGGATAAGGTGGTGCGATTTCCCGAAAAAGCGCGCCATCAAACTTTTATCGAACCAGAGGGTCTCGAAACCGTTGAGGTCTATCCCAGCGGCATGTCAACCTCTCTGCCGATCGATATTCAAATTCCCTTCTATCGTTCGATTGTCGGTCTCGAGCTCGTTGAAATCATGCGGCCGGCTTATGCAATCGAGTATGATTATGTTGATCCGGTTCAGTTGCATTCTTCGCTGGAGACTAAACTTGTTCGTAATCTTTATCATGCCGGCCAGATTAACGGCACATCGGGTTATGAAGAAGCAGCAGGGCAGGGGTTGCTGGCAGGTATTAACGCCGCTTTAAGGGCCAAATCCAGGGATCCCCTGGTTATTGGCCGCAGCCAAGGTTATATCGGGGTTATGATTGACGACCTGGTTACGCTTGGTACCCAGGAGCCGTACCGGATGTTTACGTCGCGGGCAGAATTCCGTTTGTTGCTGCGTGAAGATAATGCTGATCTGCGATTACGTAAAATTGGTTATGGACTGGATCTTGTAAATGAGCAGGACTTTGCCGCTTTTGTCGCCAAGCGCGATATGATTGAAAATGATCTGGCTCGTATAGCCACAACCCGGATCTCTCTTTCGGAACAAGAAGTCGATGTCTTGTCCAGACTCGGTATTGAAGATGTTCAGAAGGGTACTACGCTGGAACATCTGCTTAAACGTTCTGACATGACCTATGCAGATCTGGCTGAGATGGACAATGTTTCACGTGAAACATCCTCAGTAGTCAGGGAACAGGTTGAAATTCAGACCAAATACCGCGGCTATATTGACAGGCAGTTGGAACAGGTTGACCGTGCAAAAAAAATGGAGTCAACGGCCATACCGGTGAATTTGGATTATTCATCAATTAAGGGTCTGACAACTGAGGTGCGAGAGAAGATGGAAAAAAACCGACCGGATACACTTGGGCAGGCATCAAGAATTCCGGGGATTACCCCGGCTGCTATTTCAATACTTGCGATATCGTTAAAGGCTAACATCTGGAAAGGTACTTCTTTATGATAGGAGAGGGGATGCGCCAATGATTGGTATGGTCCTGGAACGGGAAGCTCTCGCAATGGGTTTGGAACTTACCAAAGTTCATATCCGGGCTTTTGAGATTTTTGCTGCCGAGTTGATAAAGTGGAACAGTAAAATAAACCTGACGGCCATAACTGATGAGAACGAAATTGCTATTAAGCATTTTGTCGATTCATTGCACATGGCTCAGTATGTTCTGGACGATGACATTCTGTTGGATATAGGATCGGGTGGTGGTCTGCCCGTAATTCCTTTGAAAATAGTTAGACCGAAAACAACCATGGTTTCCGTTGATGCTGTTGCCAAAAAAATAAACTTCCAAAGACACATCATTCGAACTCTCAATCTGCAGAACATCGAGGCCATTCACACTCGAATTGAAAACCTCCATAAAACTCACAATCAAAAATTCAGCCTAATAACATCGCGCGCCTTTACGAGACTTGATAACTTCATAGCGTTGGCTTTTCCGTTGTTGGCAGATGGTGGGCGAATCATTGCAATGAAAGGTTCGGGAGCCGATGACGAGATTTCGGTTAGTGACGCAATTTTGGAATCACTGAATCTCAAAATTACTTCGCAGCATGCCTACGTTTTGCCTGAATCGATGGGCTCCAGGACGCTGACGGTTATAAAGTCCAGCAAATCTGCATGAAATAAGGGCTGGCTGGCTTTCTTTCAAAAATGCGATTTAAAGCCAAAACAGCCACGCAACTATACTGAACCAACGGTTTCTTGCTTTTGTCGCTTCTGCGGCTTTTTTGTTACTTCTGGGGCTGGGAGCGTGTTTTGGGGCAAAAAAGCAATAGAATGAAGTTGCAGGTGAACAGATAACCGTTGCAAACGGTCCATCAACTGGCTGGACACCGGCTTGCTCAAAAGACGGTTCATTTTCAGTGTTGTTCCAAAGTCGCAGTCACCCCCAAACAATGAAGGTCGTTTACACAAACCATAAAGTTGATTTCATAAGTGACCTGGCTGTCCAAGTTAATTATCGAAATGCTCGATGATGGAGTGTCTCTTACCGCTTGACCACTTTCAGTAACTGACTTAAAGTTAATTCATCAAATTCAACAGGTAGGTCTTACCTATGAAAACCGTAAAAATACAATCCACCAACCAGCAGTTCCAGATCGGCAAAATAGTCTGCCTGGCACGCAACTACGCCGAGCATGCCAAAGAACTGGGCAATGAAACCCCGGCGGCTCCGGTGCTGTTCATGAAACCGACCAGTTCCGTGATTGGTGACGGTGATACTGTCCGGATACCATCCTACTCGCAGGAGTGTCACTACGAAATTGAACTGGCGGTGCTGATCGGTAAGACCGCCAGCAGTGTGACCGCTGAGGTTGCCATGGAGCATGTGGCCGGATACGGAGTGGCGATCGACATGACCCTGCGCGATGTGCAGAACCAGCTGAAAACCAAAGGTCTGCCCTGGGATATCGCCAAAGGGTTTGATACCTCCTGCCCTCTTTCGGATTTTGTGTCGGCAGACCAGATTAGCGACCCCCATAATTTGAACCTGAAATTGTCGGTCAACGGCGTGCTGCGTCAGGATGGTTGCTCAGCTGACATGATTCACCGCATCCCGCAGATCATCTCCCATATCTCGGGCATCTTCACGCTGGAGCCGGGCGATGTAATCCTGACCGGCACTCCGGCCGGGGTTGGACAGGTTCTGGCAGGAGATGTCATGGATGCTTCAATCGATACAGTTGGCAAGTTGACAGCATATATTCAATAATACGGAAAATCATATATTGACAGATGGGATCGTACGGCGGTATAATTAACTAAATACTAATGGAGGATTCCAGTATGGAAACAGAAAAAATCTGCCCTGATTGCCAGGGTAAAATGATCCTGATGCCCGGTTGAGGCGGTCTCTTCTGGCGGTGCCAGAAGTGCGGAGCCAGATTTTCCTACAGCAGTGAAAAAGCCAGCGGTGGCTGCAGCTGTTAAAGGATTAATTGGACAACGGGGCGGGCCAGATGGTTCGCCCTGTTTTTTTGATCTGTGAGGAAACGACCGGTTTTGAAAAAGAATCCCTCCAAACCGAAGAAACGTCTCACCAGAATCCTGCGACTGCTGCGCAGGCTTCGCCCTGCCGAATTGCCTGTCACCCATCGCCATAATTTCGTCCGGCTTTTCTCCGAAGGATCACTGTTCTTTGAAGCACTTATGGCTGCAATCCATTCGGCACAGCATACAATCCAGCTGGAATATTACACGATTCACGATGACCATACCGGTCGTGAACTGGCTGCAGCGCTGGCAGATGCCGTACGGCGGGACGTAAAAGTTGAGCTGATCTATGACTACATCGGCTGTGTCGACACGCCTTCATCATATTTTAAAAACCTCGCCTTTCATGGAGTAGAACTGCTTCCCTTCAACAAACCATCCTTCAAGCGAGGTGTTTACTGGTTTGACAAGCGTGATCACCGTAAAATGACAATTGTTGACGAACAGCTGGCATTTCTGGGTGGATTCAATATCGGTGACGAATATTCCGGACGCGCGGATCGGCACCAGCTATTTCGTGATCTGGGGCTCAGTATCAGTGGAGATGCGGTCAGTGAACTGGTTGAAATATTTAATGCCACCAAACATCTGGAACATGATGGATCGATCAGGCCCTTAAGAATCCGCAGGCCGCACAGATCCGTAAAAGGAGGCGGACGCTCCGGTGTCGTCATCATCAGCGGCGGACCGCGTCAGCGGCGTTCCTACATACGCGAGACATTTCAGGTTAATATCGCCTCGGCCTCGGAAGAGATCCTGATTGCCACTCCATACTTTGTTCCCGGTCCCCGCATCATCCGCTCTTTGCTGCGCGCCGCCCGGCGGGGAGTGCGGGTGCGATTGTTGTTGCCGGCCCGCAGCGACGTGCGACTGGTGCTGCTGCTAGGTCGCAGTTCCTACGGAACACTGCTGAAGGGTGGCGTAGAGATCTACGAACTGGACCGGGAAATCCTGCATGCCAAGGTTATGCTGATCGACGGAGAACGCACTGTGATCGGTTCTGCCAACCTGGACCAGCGCAGCTTTCATCGTAATTATGAGATAAACTGCGTGGTGGATAATGTGGAATTTGGCGGTCAGATCCGCGAGTTGTTGCAAAAGGAGATTAGTGGTTCCCATAAGGTCAGGCTGGATGTTCACGAACGTCGCGGTATGTTGATTCGCGCCATGGAGCGGATTGTCAGACTTTTTGCCTGGTTTCTTTGATGAGCATGTACTTCAGCCAGAGCCGAACAAGCGTTTGAGCCAAGAATGCGGCGGAACGGCTTTGAAATAACCATTTCAGCCGGCGTTGATAGAAATCAAGCCAGTGCGGCTGCACATCTTGCGGTTTTTTGGCCTCCAAAAAAGTACGGCGTGTATCCAGCCAGTAGAACAGCTGCCAGGCGTTGGCGGCGACATGCTGGCCGGTGCTGCGCCAGAAATGGCGTTGCCATTCTGCAGAACTCTGCTTCAGCAGTTTGTCTATGCCATCCAGAATCGGAAGCAGCAGCAACCTGCCGCTGGAGCTGTGGCAGTGGCTGCGGTACAAGCCGGGCAGGGATTCGAAAAACCCGATCCAGCCAGCCTGGATATTATTGACAATAATTGCATTCAGAATCTGGCGCTCCAGCAGCCCCTCCCTCTCAAACCTTCTGGCCGAGGTGCTGATCGTCGAAGGCAACAATTGCCACTGCAGCTGTGACGACGTGTCGGCAACCAGACGGAGATCCTCCAGAAAAGGGAGCGATTCATCGAAGCCGCCCACTCTGGTAAAGATCTTGCGATCCATCAGAAAACCCTGATCACCGCGGATACAATCCAGTCGGGGCAGCCGGGCCTTGGCCTCGTAGAAGAAAAAGGCCAGCGATCGAACCGCTTGACTGCGTCGGAAGTTCAGGCCAAAGCGGGCGGCGACCTTTTCCGGACTTTTGTTTAGCGCACTGCGCAGGGATTGGGTTGCGTTGAGCAGAGCCTGCTGTTCCTCAAAGCGCGAATCGGCGTGCAGGAACAGCAGCAGATCGGCAGTGGCGGCGGCAGCTCCAGCGTTCATCTGCTTGCCGCGACCGCGCTCTGTTTGAATCAGTTTTACCGGAAAACCGCACCCTGCAGACAGCCCCTCGGCGGTTTTCTGAGTGCCGTCGTCCGAGCCACCGTCGCACAGGATCAATTCGAACCTGATGCCGCGCTGGCCGGCCAGCGTGGAGAACAGTCCTTCCAGTTCACCGGCTTCGTTCAGAAGTGGTACAATTATCGATATGTCGGGCAATGTTGGTTTCATGGGCGGTGACAGTGTATCCAAAACAGCCACAAATGCAAACTGAAGTTGAGGTCGGCATGATTGACAGTCACTGCCATCTCGATCTAAAACCGCTGGTTTACGATCTGCCTAAGTATCTGCATGAAGCCTCAGCAGTCGGAGTCGCGAAATATTTGGTTCCGGGCGTACACCCGGACGGCTGGCAGCGGATGTCGGAACTGGCAGCAGAATATTCAGTGATAATGCCTGCCTTTGGAATCCACCCCATGCACGCGGCAGCCGCGGTTGGACCAACTCTGGATAAACTGGCAGAATTGGCTCCCTCAGGCGTCGCGATTGGAGAAATAGGGCTTGATCCGGCCTATGATGTATCGCTTGAGTTGCAGGAAAAGGCTTTCCGGGCGCAGATCAGAATTGCGCTAGAGCACGGGCTGCCTCTGCTGGTGCACTGCCGCAGGCTGTTTCAGAAAACGCTGAAGATACTGAAAGATGAAGGAGTTGAACGGATCGGCGGAATCATGCATGCTTTTTCAGGCTCGCCGGAGATGGCGATGGAGTTCATCAAGCTTGGTTTTGCCATTTCAATCTCCGGAACTGTCACTTGGACAAACGCCGTCAAGCCGCTACGAATAGCCCGTGAGCTGCCGCTGGAGCATCTGGTGCTGGAGACCGATGCCCCCGACATGACCCCGCAACGCTATCGCGGACGCTTCAACCGCCCGGCCTGGATGGCGGAAACAGCGGCACAGGTGGCTCAGCTCCGGGGCCTCTCCATTGAATCAGTGATTGCGGCGACAGCCTGCAATACCAGGAGGGTACTGCGACTGAGCATTAACTAACCTGAATGTTAGCGATGGATTAGAACGTATCAGGTTAAACAATTATCCGGGGACCTTTGGCCATCTTTTCAAGCGAATCGTGGTTTTCGAAGCACAATTTCCTAAAAGGTTCCGAGATTCTGTTGTCATTTGCGGCTTTCGACCAAAATCTCAGCGCAGATTCGTATGCGCTTCCCAAATAACCCGTTGCAGGTGGTTGGTATATAGCTGTTGGCAGTTCCTCACCAACTCGCGGTCGATAGTGCATCGGCAGCATATCGTAAACCGGAGCGAGTTTGAATCTGGTTCTTTCTCCATTTGTCGGGACCAGCGAAACATTTCCATGGTGACGGTCGGTGTTGGCAATCAGGCTGCCGAACAGGTCCATTTCAGCAAGCTGTGTTGCGTCTTCCGGTGACAGCAGTTTTGTTGCAGACAGCTTTTGTGCAGTTGCTGTCCAGTTGCTGCCCACTCCGATAAACTCAGCATCCACAGCCGTTAATGAGTTGACCGACTTGCGCCCGAATACTCCAATACGGTCAAAGCGCTCGACTTCAAGGAACGTTCTGTTGCCGGCTTGCCGGATGATTGATGCTGCTGTCGAAATGCCCATATCCCTGACAATTGAAAGAGCGATCTGTTCGCACACCAGCAGGTCGGACCACCTTTGCCCGCCAGGCGTAGTCAGCAAAGGGGAAAACTTTACCAAAACACTTGTGGGGAAACCATTCCGTTCGCCCAAAACAGTAAACTTCGGTTGTTCTCCACCAGCGGATGAACCGGCAGGATCACCTGCCAAGGCTTCTTCCGCCAATCGTGGATAGTCCGCAGGTGTGCATATAACCGGCTGAAGCCTGGAAGATGCCATATACCGAGAAAGCGATTCATCCCCGACAATCACATCGCCGATGGTATCCTCCCCGCGTCTGGCTAAAGCGATCAGGATATCATCATCTTTCCAGCCGGCGAGGCGTTCGGACAGTCCAAGTTCGAGGCTGTAGCGATGGGCAAAGGCCCTGCCGACAAAACCATCGGGGCTTATGTCGTGAACAAACCATGGCAAAGATGAATAATGGCGGGCTTCCCAACCGCTTCCGGCCCACCAATAGCCGCCATGCAAAGACCAAAGCGTACCGGCAAGACAGGCATTGCCTTGCTGATCTATTCGATATACCGGCAGCTGTTGACCAATACCGCGCAGATCGCGGGGACGGGCGTAGGTGCTTGCCCTGGCCTGACCGAAGCAGACTATTTTGGTTCCGACCTGTCTTGTCAGACGGGACAGAGTTGCCGGGCTGATATCACCCAGAAGCTGCCGCAATTTTTTTGCAGCCAGCGGTCTGTCATAAAGGATAGAAACAAGCTGGTTTGCCAGCTGACTGTTATCGGGCATGGTAATCACACTTTATGAAACGATACTGAAACGATTTATAGATAACTATACTGATATTAATCTAATAGTTACGCAATATCAAGCAGTGATTACAGGTACGATATTTAGATTATTATGAATGTTACGGTGAAAAAGCGAGTTTTTCATCAAACACAAGGTCTCTTTTCCTCAGAGATTGCCTTTATCATCTTACAAATTATCCGATGCATTTTGACAGGGTCCGTCTCTTCGTCGACCAATTTGTACATTTTGGCACGTTCGCCAAAGCCGAAACCCTGATAGAGCGTTTTTTCTTCTTCGGGCAAGCTTTCCAGTATGGTATGTATTTTTTCCAGATGTTCTGACTGTTGATGTTGATTTCTTGTCTTAGCCTGTTCTTCGACCGGTTTGTCAGTCTCAGGGCACTTGGATTTATAAAACTGCGCGGCTTGCCGGAGATTTTCAGTCAATTCAGCGAAATATTCGGCTGCTGCATTCATTTTGTCGATGCTTGCTGCTTCGTCCCCGGAATCAAGCGGGATAATGCCATCGATTCCCAATTCCGTTATTACGAGGAATTCATTGTTTAGGCTGAGCTTGATCCGGCTGTCAATCACCTCGACGAGTCCGCAGACAAATTCCCGGTTGCTGACGTATTTGTTGCTATTCGATACCTCGATATTTGACTTTTTCATGTTCGGTCCTCATTATTATTTTGTGTTATCATGTTGTTTGATAATGCCCAGTCAGACCCATGGTTGTAGAGCTGTTTGATTAACGGGTCCGTGTCGTTGCCGTTCAGGATGAACAAAAGTACTTCCAAACAGAAATTAGGCTGCAAAATTACAGAAATTACAGGAGGCAGTACCGATGATTCCCTGAAAACTACTGGAGATAATGAAACAGGATGGCGTAGTCGCCATCGCTAACTTGGGACAAGATGGGCTGCATATGGTCAACACCTGGAACAGCTACATCCGCATATCCGACGACGGTCGGCGGTTGTTGATACCTGCCGGTTACATGCAGCCACCGAGGCAAACATCACCTTCAATCCTGAAGTTCTGATTACCCTGGGGAGCAGCAAGGTGCCTGGACTGCATGGGCCGGGAGCTGGTTTCCTGAGCAAGGGAACAGCGAAATTTATAACATCCGGACCGGATTTTGACATTCTGAAGTCAAAATTTGATTGGCTGCGAGCCACGCTGGCAGTAACGCAGGATTCTGTAACACAAACTTAAGCCGCGCAGACTTACGCTTAATGTTTTTACAAGTCAAGCTGCTATTGCTGCAGGATCATGCAGCACCCATGTGTTTCCCGCCACCAAGCCGGTAAAATTTGACATGAATGAACAAGCATGAAGCTGTATTTTCACGGTATGCTGTGTTAGTATCCCTTCCATTATGATTTTCTACTCAGGAGACGCGCTATGAAATATACCCTTTTGGCCTTGATGGCTCTGGTTTTTACTGTCAGCGGCTGTGCCATGTTTACCGCCTGGAAAAGTATTCCTGCGCCGGGCGGCTGCGATCAGTGCCACACTGTTTCCATCAATGCCAACTGGAAAGTTACCTACCAGGTAGCTAATATTGCCGATGAACGGGGCCGGCTCAATTTCCAGACTCCCGAGTACAATCAGCCCAATCTGGGAGGGAAGGAGTCTCCCCTGGAGACCAAGAAGGTTGAGGAAAAGGCCTGCTTTGATTGTCACAAGGCGCCTAATGCGGCTCACAAGGAGCGCAAGGGGCGTTTTCACCACTGAAACTGATTCCTGGTTTGGATTTTATCCCGCCGTGCAGGCATCAGCCGCACGGCGGTTTTTTTCGCAAAGTATATGTCGTGGAGGAATGTGTGACAACACAGCAGGATAAATTCATTGTTGGCGCGGAAACCGTCAGGATGCTGGAACTTGGCCATCCCTGGGTTGTGGCGGACGCTTATACGAAAAAATGGCCGTTTGGCAAGGCCGGCCAGACCGTTGAGTTGTGCGACGGGCAAGGGCTTTTTCTCGCAACCGCCCTGCTTGATCCGCAGGAACGGATTGTGGCGCGCGTGCTGGCGCGGGAACGTGTTCGCCTGGAGCGTCCCTGGCTTGCCAAGCGCCTGCAGGCCGCCATCGATTTACGCCTGAATCATGCCGACCTGACTGAAAGCGATGCATACCGAGTGGTCAACGGCGAGGGGGACGGCCTGCCTGGTTTGACGGTTGACCGCTATGCCGACTATCTGATGATCCAGCTTTACAGTGCCGCTTGGCGCCCGCATCTGAAGCTGATCACGCAGGTTCTGCAGGAATTGCTGGCTCCGGCCGGGATCTACGAAAAGCAGCGTCCCCAGAATACCCGTGAACTGGAGGCGGCCGGCGACAGAAAAAATTACGGACGTCTGCTGGCCGGCAGCGCCGCTCCGCAACGAATGGAAGTCCGGGAAAACGGCCTGACCTTTCTGGTGAGCCTGGAGCAGGGGCTGAACACCGGTCTTTTCCTGGACCAGCGCAGAAACCGTTCTGACCTGATGAAAAGAGTTGAGGGGAAACGGGTGCTGAATCTGTTCGCCTATACCGGCGCCTTTTCGGTGGCGGCGGCCGCCGGCGGTGCATCGGTTGTGACCAGTGTGGATGCCTCGCCCGGTTATACCGAATGGGCCAAAGCCAATTTCGGCGTTAATCACTTCAATCCCAAACGGCACGAATTTATTGTCGGAGACTGTCTGGCGGTTATGGGTGAGTTGCAGAAGGCCAAAAAACGTTTTGACGTAATTCTGATGGATCCGCCTTCCTTTTCAACAACCGCCAAAAGCCGCTTCACAACCCGCGGCGGCACTTCCGATCTGGTGGCGGCCGCCCTGCCGCTGTTGAAGGAGGGCGGACTTTTGATCGCTTCCTCCAACCACCAGAAAGTCGATCTGGCTGATTATCTGAAGGAACTGAGGCGCGGGGCGCTGCAGGCCGGCAGCGATCTGCGGGTGATCTCGGTTTTCGGACAACCTGAGGATTTCACCTATCCGGTCACATTTCCGGAAGGGCGTTATCTCAAGTATGCGGTCTGTGTAAAGTCGTGAGGCCATAATGGCAATTGAAATTAACGAAGCAGACATCAAAGTAGAATTCTACCGCGCCTCCGGACCTGGAGGACAGCACCGCAACACGACTGATTCGGCGGTGCGAATCCGCCATCTGCCAACCGGCATCGTGGCCCAGGCTTCCGAGTTCCGCTCCCAGTTTCAGAATCGTGCGGTTGCGATGGAGCGACTGCGGCTGGCGCTGGAGAAGCGTGAGCGCAAGGTCAAGAAGCGTGTCGCTACCCGGGTGCCGAAGCGGGCCAAAGAGCAGCGCTTAAGTGGAAAGCGGATCACATCCGAAAAGAAACGCCTGCGTACCACCCTTGAATAGTTCCCGCCCGGCCATCTACCCAGATTTAGTTTGACTCGCTCCGGATAAGGCTGTAATTTAACAAGGTTTATATCTGGAGTATTCAAATGGTACGCGCTTATCTCTATCTGCTGGTGTTTATTCCGCTGACATTCCTGTTTTCGGTCAGTGCTTTCATCTGTACTCTTTTTGACAGTAGCGGCAGGGCCTATGCCTGGCATGCCCGATTATGGTCACGACTGGCCCTGGCTTTAAACAGGGTCAGAATTACGGTTAGCGGAAGCGAGCATCTACCGGATGGGCCGCTAATATTCATGAGCAATCACCAGAGCAATTTCGATATCCTGACTCTTCTGTCGTCCATGCCGCGTCAACTGCACTGGATCGCCAAAAAAGAGTTGTTTGAAATTCCGGTTTTTGGGCCATCCATGCGTCGCGGCGGCTATATCCCGCTAGACCGCGGAGACGGCCGCAAGGCACTGCAGAGCATGGACGAAGCGGCTGCCACGATCCGGCAGGGAAAGTGTGTAGTCCTGTTTCCCGAGGGAACCCGTTCAACGGATCAAAAACTGCTCCCTTTCAAGCGGGGCGGTTTCATCCTGACCAGAAAAGCCGGTGTTCCGGTGATTCCGGTTACCATCAACGGCAGCGGCAAGGTTAACCCTCCCAATCAGATTCGACTGTTCAGCGGTAATATCCGCATGGTTCTGCATCCAGCGGTGCTGATACCGGCCGATCTGCGCCGCAGCGAAGCCGAGTCCTGGCTGATGGTGCAGGTACGGAACAGTATCGAATCAGGCCTGGAGCACTGAATGAGTATCGGTTATCAGTACATACTTCTAATTGTTGCCGGGCTGGCGGGCATCTGCTGGGGACTTCCGGCGGCTCACCGCCTGAAGAGCCCCTATGACATCGCTGCCGCCCTGGCAGTACTGGCGGGTGTGATCGCTGCTGCCATGGGTGTCCTGCTGACCTGCCTTCCAGATTTTTTCAGGTGATTTGATGAACGAAAAGATAAAAAGTATAATATTGAACGGAACCGTAATTATTTTCATCTGCCTGATTGCTTTTCTGGCCGGAACCTGGTGGAGGATGAGCAACCAGTTCGAGCTGGGGGAAGATGCGCTGCGGCGTGGTGATTTTGCAGGTGCGGTGGCCGGTTTAGAATCGACCATCCATATGTATATTCCTTTTCATCCCACGATAGAAAAAGCGGCCGAACAGTTGTGGCGAATTGCCGAAGGCAATGAAAAACTGGGGGATGTCAACCGTGCCCTGATCGCTTACCGTTCCCTGCGTAGTTCGTTTTATGCTGACCATTGGCTGGTGACACCCGGTGAAAAATGGATTGTTCGCTGTGACAAAAAAATAGCGGCCCTGGTGCCGCTGCAGCGGGAAAGATAAATTATGGAAAACATGGAATCAAACTCGGCACTACAGATTGTAGCTCTTGGCGGATTAGGCGAAATCGGCATGAACATGATGGCCTATCAGCATGGC
>JBBQCH010000062.1:0-17155 GCA_038318485.1 Geobacterales bacterium | reverse complement strand
TTCTGATATCAGCAATCAGGAGCGATTTGCAGATCACGCGACTGACGGGTCCGATTGTTGGTACTGCTGCTGCGAATATATGATCAGTCTCCCTGAGAGACCGTGTAAAATCAGAGTGTTTCCAGTTTATCAATCAGTTCCCGCATTCGACAGTCAATCGAAGAGTCCAGATCCTGATTGCTGCGCAATTCCAGCAGCTCTTCTGCAGTGTTAAGCAGCGACAATGTCAGTATCAATTGGGCATCGCCACTGCTTAAGGCACTGCCGATCGTCTGCAGCCGGTCGTTGACGAATGTTTCGACCGCCTGTACCCTGGATGCCGGGGCCGAACTTCTGACAGAAATCTCACGCCCAAGAATTGTCACCGCATGCGTTGTTTTCATACGATGACCACAATCACGGGTTAGATACCGTCCAGTTTGCCAAGTAGAGCATCAACGCGGGACTTGATACCTTCCCTGTCGGATGAAAGCCGTTGAACTTCCTCTTGCAGCATGGCATTTTCTTCTTTGAGGGAGGTATACTTTTCAACGACTTCACTAATCTTCTTTTCCAGCGCTTCAATCAGTTCTTGATTCATTGTTATTATTTCCTTTCGAGGCGCAAAACTATACGCCGATGGCGATTCGAAGTCAAGACCTAATTGACTGATTTCGCGAGGTTCCCTGCCGGATAACCCGCTTTTCGGACGCGCTTTGTCAAGCTTGGAAGAGGGCATCCGTAAACTCCTGCGGGTCAAAGTCGCGCAGGTCGTCAATCGACTCGCCGACACCTATATATCGGACCGGCAGTGCAAACTCCTGGCTGACTGCCACTACAATACCACCCTTGGCGGTGCCGTCGAGTTTGGTAAGCGCCAAACCGGTCACACCGGCGGCCTCCTTGAACAGGCGGGTCTGGGAAATTGCATTCTGACCGGTGGCGGCATCCACCACCAGCAAAGTTTCATGCGGAGCACCGGCAATCTCACGATCAATCACGCGCCGGATTTTTTTCATTTCTTCCATCAGGTTTACCTTGGTATGCATACGACCGGCGGTGTCGACTATCAGGACGTCTACACCGCGGGCAACCGCAGCCTTGCAGGCGTCAAAAACAACCGCCGAAGGATCGGCCCCCTCCTTATGGCGGATAACATCAACGCCGGAACGATCACCCCAAGCGACCAACTGTTCAGCCGCAGCAGCACGGAAAGTATCGGCTGCCGCCAGAAGAACCTTCTTGCCGTCAGCTGTGAAACGAGAGGCCAACTTGCCGATCGTGGTTGTCTTGCCGACTCCATTCACACCGATTACCAGCAGCACAAAAAGCTTCTGGCTGCCGATATCAAGCGGGCTATGATGGGCTGTCAGGCGGGAAAGAATTTCTTCCTTGAGTGCCGCACGCAGAGCCTCGCCATCCTTCAGTTCGTTGCGCCCAAGACGCTGTTCAAGGGTACGAATCAACTCAACCGTCGTCTTGACGCCAATATCGGAGGTAATCAGAATTTCTTCCAGTTCTTCCAGTGTGTCGGCATCAATTTCCTTTTTGCCGAGCACCAGGGCATCAATGCGGCCCACCAAACCATCCTTGGTTTTTTTCAAGCCGGACTTCAATCGCTCAAAGAAGTTGGGTTTTTCAACCGTTGCAGAAGTATTTTTCAACTCCGGGGCGACGATCGGGACCGGCTCAGATATCTGTGCCTCTACGTGTTTTTTAGGTGCGGCTTCACTCTCTCCGGCCAGTTCGGTACCGGCGATTTTATCCATCAGCCCACGGAAGAAGCCTTTTTTTTCTTGTTGCTCCATCAAATCTCCTTCTTCAGCTCAGTAATTGTTTGGCGGAAATGATAGAGCCCCAACGCCGTCGGGCAACTGCGCCCGATTTTCATAACCAGAGAGTAGTCCTGATTTATGCAGCCGATCAAAATGTGTTCCTTTCCGGCAGAAACCACCAGATCCTCAATAGCTCCAACATTGCTGATACTTTGCATTTCTTTCAGGCGCGCCAGGATAATGCCTTCGTGTGCCGCCAGGAAACGCATATCGTAAGGATCGCAGTGGCAATACTCCATGACGGCCTCCCCTTCCCAATCAACCATGATGGCGCCAATTGCATGTGGTACCCGGTCCACCAGTTTTTTCAGAGCAACTTCAAATGACATGACAAACTCCAGATTATTGTTTGGCTATATATTAAATTCAGTATACCCACACGGGGGGAAAAACAGCGGATTCGTCGTTTCCTTCCTTGTGTCATCCAGACGTAATTGTTTCAGATTTTAGCCATTTTGACATGGTAATAACCGATAACTTCTGAAAGTGCATATATCATAACTTGCCTGCAAAGGGTGAGTAACAAATGGGCGGAGAACAGCTTAGTTTTAGCTTTTATAAGCCTAATACAAAAAAACACCTTATTTCTAACTCGTTACTTCTGCATAACCATTTTGAACGTTTTCTGAGCCCATTATTTGTTTAAAATATAAAGAGATAAAATTTCATGTCAGGTTTCACAGCAAACTTTAGCCGGATAATAAGAAAAACTTACTAGAGCTTGCTTGACAATTCAATAAATTTATTTATATTTATAGCAGATTATCATTTAAATTAATCAAGCATGGGGGTTAAAAATGAAGAAAGTTATTATTCCGTTATTGGTCGCATTCCTTACTTCAGTTTCGGTGCCACTGTTCGCAGAAGGTATGAAATCCACAAAAGACGAGTGTCTTCTTGCATCAAAAAATTGCAAAGATCAAGTAGACTCAATCCAGCAGAAGATGGTGAAGCTGCAGACAGAAATAAAGAAAGGGAAGAAAGTCTACACTGCTGACGAACTCAAAAAACTGAAAGAAAAATTACAAGAAACCAATGATCTGTTAGATAACCTTAACACTCGCTAAAATTTCCAATCCCTCCATTTTCATCATTTTACAAAAAGGGAACCCGCCGACGGATTCCCTTTTTGTTTAAAAACATCTGACCAACCTATTCCAAAACCCTAATATACCGGATCAGTGAGTTCACTAATGCAGCCGCACCGAAACCATCCGTGAGGCCCCCGGTTCCTCCATCGTGATGCCGTAGAGTGTGTCGGCCACCTGCATGGTTGCTTTGTTGTGGGTGATGATAATGAACTGGGAAATGGCACTCATTTCCCGGACCATCTCATTGAAACGGCCGATATTGGCATCGTCCAGCGGCGCATCCACCTCATCCAGCAGACAGAACGGGGTCGGTTTGATCAGGAAGATCGAGAAGATCAGCGCCACCGCGGTCAGGGCTTTTTCACCGCCGGAGAGCAGCGTCACATTCTGGAGCTTCTTGCCGGGCGGTTGAACGATGATATCAATGCCGGTTTCCAGCAGGTCCTCTTCGTTGGTCAGTCGCAGTTCGGCCCGCCCGCCGCAGAACAATCTCGGAAAGACCTCCTGGAACTTGGCGTTGACCAGGTTGTAGGTTTCCAGAAAACGCTGACGGGTTGTGCGGTTGATGCGCTGGATTGCCTGCTGCAGACCACGCAGCGACTCCTCCAGGTCTTCCTTCTGGCTGCTCAGGAAGCCGAAACGTTCTTCCATTCCGGCGCACTCTTCAATTGCCATCAGATTAACTTCACCCATCTCATCCAGCAGTCGCTGCAGTTCGTTCTGACGCAGCTGGCTGACGCCTTCAACGAACTCGACCGCTTCCAGCCGTGCCAGTGCCTCGGTCATATCGATCCGGCTGCGGTCCTGCAGTGTCCGCTCCAGATTTTCGGCTTGCATGGTCAGGGTCGAGAAGCGCAGATTCTGATCAGCCTGAGACTGGCGTACTGAATCACTTTCCTCCCGGACTTTCCTGAGTCGCGCTTCGTTCTCGTTCAATCCGACACCGGCAGCTTCAAAGACATCACGAGCAACAGCCAGGCGTTCTTCAGCCTTCACCTGCTGATGCAGAAGTTGTTCCAGCCGTTCCTTGGCGTCTGCGATTGCGGCCTGGAGCTGAGCCTTGGCGGATGCACCGGACTCGATTTCTTTGTGGTCACCTGCCATGCGCCGGGTAAGCTCTTCCGTCTGGCGTTCAAGATCGGCCAGACCCCGCAAATGGGCTTCTTGCTGTTCCTTGAGAGTGGCGGTCTGTACCCGGATGGCGGTAACCCTTTCGCGGGTGGCAGCCAAAGTGGCCCGATGCAGATCGAGCTGTCCCTTCAGACGCACAGTTTCCTGCTCCAGATCCTTCGAGGCACTGCCGGTCTGACCGATCTGTTCCTGGGCAAGCCTCAGCTCATCCTCCAAAGCCTGGTTTTCTTCGTTGAGATTGTCGGTTTCAAGCGTTTGCAACTCCAGACGCTCCTCGATGCGGGCCGATTCGTCGCCGGTCTGCTGGCGGTCCTTGCGCAGGCCAGTCAACTTAAGTTCGCACTTGTGCAATTCTGTTCCGCAAGCCTTCAGCCCCTCTGATACCTGTTGGCTATGCTGGCGCAACTCTTCGCGCTGCTTGCCGAGAGAGGCGGTCTCTTCTTCCAGTCCGGCCACCCGTTGTTCAAGCTCCCTGATTTCGCGTTTTTTATGGATCAGTCCCTTGTTGACCTGATCACCCGAGCCACCATTGACGATGCCGCCGGATGCAACCAGATCCCCTTCGCGGGTGACAAAGGTCAGTTCCGGATGAATGCGGGCCAGCCGGATTGCTCCGCTGATGTCATCAACCAGCATGACTGTGACCAATATTTGACGGACCAGACCGGCAAATGTGCCGCTGCCCTGCACCAGTTCACCCAGCGGCAAACTCCCGGGCACCTTCACTGCGGGCGTCTGACCACTCTCCAAAGGCAGCGCAATTCCGGCCCGGCCGCCATTATTCATTTTAAGAAACTGCAGTGCCTGAACGGCATCACTTTCGTCTGCACAGAGGACGCACTGCAAACGTTCCGCCAGGACCGCCTCGACCGCCGCCTCCAGCTCAGGCGGCGCCTGGACCGCGTCTGCCAGCACTCCGCTGAAGCTGGAGCGCAGGCGGGCATCCTTCATAAGTGTACGGACTCCCTGGCCAAACCCGGCAAATTGAGCTTCCAGTTCGCGCAGAGAATGCAGTCGCGAAGACGAACGGTTCAGTTCATCCCGCCGGGACTGCCAGTTTTTTTCCACCTCCGGCAGCCGCTTTTTAAGTTCTTCTTCCTGGCCGCGCAGACCGGAAAGCTCGGCCTGCAAGATTTCCAGCTCCAGCTGTCCGGTGGTGATTTCCTTTTCAAGCGTCGCGCTCCGCAGTCGCAGCTGTTCGCGCCTTTCAGCCAGCTGAGCCCCCTCACGCTTCTGACGTTCGATCCGCTCACGCAGACCGGAAAGCCGCTTCTGGGCGTTCTCGAGACGGCTTTTGAACTGGGCGGCTTCGGCCAGTGCCGTAAACAGCTCTTTACGCCGCGCTTCCAGTGTCCGGTTAAGCTCCTCTTCGGCCTGCTGCTGCGAAAGCAGTTCAGCCTCGGCCCTCTCTAGCCCTGCCTGTGTGCCGGCGGCATCCATACTGCCGGTGTCGCGGCGCAATTCCAGAGCAATCCTTTGATCTGCGCACTCCTTCAAACGCTTCTCCAGCTCACCGCTTTCTGCCGACAGTCGCACCAAGCGCCCGTCCAGATTAGCCAGCTCCTTACGCTGGAATTCCAGCCCATTTTCAGTTGTTCCGAACTCGCCCCTGACCCGGAAAATTTCCTCCTGAGCCACAGCCAGATTTTTTTCCGCTTCCAGCAGCGCAATCCGGGCCTCTTCCGCCTGCGACTCACCCAATGAGGAAGACGCAAAAACATCCCGGATTCGATCATTGAGCAGTGCCATTTCGCGCTCAGCCTGATTGCGGGCGGCTTGGACCTCAAGATATTCGCGGGCTGAGAAAAGCAGTTCGATCTCCCGCAGTTCATCACGGTACTCACGGAATTTCTCGGCTTTTTTGGCCTGGCGCTGCAACGACGCCAGTTGACGGCGAATTTCACCCAGCACATCAGCCAGACGGGTCAGGTTTTGGCGGGTGCCCTCAATTTTCTTGAGTGCCAGCTGCTTGCGGGATTTGAACTTGGTGACTCCAGCCGCTTCTTCGATCAGAAAACGACGCTCTTCCGGGCGCGAATGCAGAATCATGCCGATCTTACCCTGTTCGATGATCGAATAGGCACGGGTGCCGACACCGGTATCCATGAACAGTTCGGTGATATCCATCAGACGGCAGGGAATCTTGTTGATCAGGTAATCACTGTCTCCGTCCCGGTACAAACGGCGGGTGAGCTGGATCTCGGAGTAATCCAGATACTTGGCCGGAGCGCGACCGTCTTCGGTGGAGAAAACCAGCGACACCTCTGCCAACCCGAGCGGTTTGCGGTTTTCGCTGCCGGCGAAGATGATATCCTCCATCGCTTTGCCGCGCAGGTTTTTGGCGGACTGCTCCCCCATACACCAGCGAATGGCATCCACGATATTGGACTTGCCGCAACCGTTGGGACCAACCACACCCGTGACACATTGCTGGAAGTCCAGCACGGTCTTGTCGGCAAACGATTTAAAGCCTGATATTTCAAGTCTTTTGATTTTCATAGTGTCATGGTGATGTATAACCCGTTGAATCTACTATGTAATGGATGGCTGCCAAATCAAGCTTTCTTATACAAAAATACCGCCAGTTCAGATACAAAATGAACCGGCGGATTTGGTTTCACAACCGCGTTGCTGCACCCGCTGTCACAGCAGACTCTCCCCGGCCATTTCCATCGGTTGTTCGATACCGAGCATCTTAAGCATGGTTGGCGCGATATCGGCCAGCCGCCCACCTTCGCGCAGCTTGACATCCTTGAGATTATCATCCACCAGCACCAGCCAGACCGGGTTAGTAGTATGGGCTGTGAACGGTTCACCGTTTTCATCAGTCATCTGTTCGGCATTGCCATGGTCGGCTGTAATCAGCACCGCCCCCCCCTTTTCCTGCACCTTGGCGATTACCCGTCCGGCACAGGCGTCCACGGCCTCGACCGACTTGATGGCTGCGGCCTCGACACCGGTGTGGCCAACCATGTCACAGTTGGCGAAGTTGAGGATAATCACGTCGTAGGTATCCTGATCCAGCAGCTTCAGGAGTTTGTCTGTCACCTGATAGGCGCTCATCTCCGGTTTCAGATCGTAGGTAGCCACCTCTTTGGGGGATGGTATCAGGGCGCGGTCTTCACCGGCGAAAGGGATTTCAACCCCGCCGTTGAAAAAGAATGTGACATGGGCGTACTTCTCGGTCTCGGCGATGCGCAACTGCTTCAAGCCGTTTTTGGCAAGCACGCCGCCCAGGATGTTGGCCAGCTCGCTGGAACCAAAGGCGATCGGCAGTCCGAAGGTGGCGTCATACTCCGTCAGGCAGACATATTCGGCCAGTTTCGGCCAATAGCCGCGCTGGAAACCGTCAAACCCATCCAGGGCGATGGCCCGGGTGATTTCGCGGGCCCGGTCGGAACGAAAGTTGAAGAAGATGAAGCCGTCACCGTCCCTGACCTGGCCGACCGGCGCACCCTGCTCGCAGATCACGGCCGGGACGACAAATTCGTCGTAGATCTTGGAGGCGTAGCTCTGCTCGATGGCACCCTTCGCGGACACACACAACTCACCCAGACCGTGCACCATGGCGTTGTAGGCCTTCTCCACCCGCTCCCAGCGGTTGTCCCGATCCATGGCGTAATAACGCCCCATGACCGTGGCGATTTTACCGACACCAATCCGCTTAATTTCTGCCTCCAACTGCGCCAGGTATTCGATACCGCTCTGGGGAGGAGTGTCACGGCCATCCAGCAGGCAATGGACAAAAACATCAGTCAAGCCTTCCAGTTTGGCCAGTTCCAGCAGGGCATACAGATGTGTATTATGCGAATGCACCCCGCCGTCGGACAGCAGGCCGGACAGATGCAGCCGGCCTCCGGCTGCCTTGGTTTTGGCTATACACTCCAGCAGGACCGGGTTGGTGAAGAAGTCACCATCCAGAATGGACTTGGTGACACGGGTCAGTTCCTGATAAACCACCCGACCGGCGCCGATATTGAGGTGACCAACCTCGGAATTGCCCATCTGGCCTTCCGGCAGTCCAACCGCCATCCCGGAGGTGCGGATCGGAACGTGGGGGTATTCGTTCAGGTATTTGGTAAGGTTTGGGGTTTTAGCCAGAGCAACGGCATTGTGAGCAGGGTTGGGATTGATCCCCCAGCCGTCCAGAATCATCAGCAGAAGTGGTTTTTTCATCGGTACGCCCTTTCGGATCAGTGATGATAAGGTTCTTTGTTCAGAATTGTGAAGGCGCGGTAGATCTGCTCCAACAGAAAAGCCCGCACCATCTGGTGGGTAAAGGTCATGCGTGACAGCGCCAGCAACTTGCCGCGTCGACGAAACTCTTCCGAGAAACCGTAGGCGCCGCCAATTGCGAATACGATTTCGCCTACCCCGCTGTCACGCTGTTTGTCTACCAGCGCCGCCAGACCAGGGGAATCCAGCTGGTCGCCGCGCTCGTCCATCAAAATCAGGGTCGCATTGGGTGGGATCTGCTTTTCCAGCCGCTCGCACTCGCGGCGGCGCATTTCCTCGGCTTCGGCGCCCTTCTCGTCACGTATGTCGACCAGTTCCAGCGGGCAGTAGCGCCGGATGCGGCCGGCATATTCGTCGACCGCATCCTTAACCCACGGGTCGCGGCTCTTGCCGACCCACAACACTTTTATTTTCAAAAATCGTCTTCCTTGCGGGCCGACTTAATTTCAGCCGGCAGCTCCATATCAGGGGCAAGTCCCCACAGTCCGTCCAGATCGTAATAACGGCGCAGATTATCGTGGAAGATATGTACCAGCACATCACTGTAATCCATGACGATCCATTTTCCGTCAGTGGCACCCTCGATATCATTTACCTTGCCGTATTTTTTCAATCCGGTACGGATGTTGTCGGCAATGGCCTGGTTCTGCTTGTCGGACGCTCCGGAGATGATCACCATATAATCGGCGATCGATGATACCTTTGAAATATCACGCACACAGATATTAAAGGCTTTTTTGTCATAGGCCAGCTCGGCGCATTTAAGGGCACGTTCGGCTGCAGTCAGGGTCGTTTTTTCGACCGGTTCGATTTTTTTCTTAGACATTAGTTATAAATCCTTTGTTGCGAGATATATGCTGCTACTTCTGGTGGTACAAGACGGTCGATACTTTCTCCGCTGGCGAAAAGCCGGCGGATTTCGGTGGATGAGATATCCTGCAGAATGTCCGGCACAAACCGGACTGTGTGGCCGGAGGCATGCAACAGTCGCCGTGACCCGCTATCATAGCTGAACTCAGCCTTGATGACAACTGGCAGGGCATTATAGGGATCATTGATCTGACAGCCGGGGCGCTCAAATACGATCAGGTGACACGATCTGAAGATATCGGCAAATCTGTGCCACACACCGAGTTCCAGAAAAGAATCGCCACCGATAATAAAAAACAGTTCATCATTCGGCAGCTGCTTTTGGAGAATCTGTATCGTATCGATCGAATACGATTTCCCGCCACGCTCTCCTTCCAGTAAAGACAACTCAAAATAAGGATTGCCCTGGATTGCCAGTCGAACCATCTGGCAACGCAGTTCGAAGGGTACATCCCCGGCCAGTTTTTTGTGGGGAGGGTCGGCGGTCGGAATAAAAATTACGCGATCAAGCCCGCAGGCGGTTCGAGCCTCCTCGGCAATCCGCAGGTGGGCATTGTGAATCGGGTTGAAGGCCCCGCCCATCAGGCCGATCTTCATGTCATCAGAATCTTGTTCTTGATAATCAACATTTCAAATGCCAGGGAGGCCTTGTAAACCAGCTTCTGCAGTTCCTGCAGCCGTTTTCCCAACGCATCCATTTCGGCGGAGACGACAACCGCCGCCACAACCTTTTTGTACATGATTACCGGGATAACAAGGATCGGGGTGCGGGGGGTGACTGCTAAGGCCTTGATAAGCTCGGTATTTTCAGGTGTCTGGGTCAGACTGCCAATTTCAAAATGTTGTAATTCAACAACATCGCGCAACACAGATGGTTTGCAGAGCAGAATGGACAGTTTGTCCAAATCCTCTATACGGTTGCCGGCATTGATCCCTCTCCACCCGATTGCCGTATTGTGGCGGATAATGAACAGCGCACCTACGATAAACTCCTGGCCAAGGTATTTGATAAAGACATCGGCTACCTGATCCCGATTGTTGGCAGATGCGAAGTCAATCGACAGTTGGTCTACCGAGTAGCGATCAATGGCGGCGGAATCATCCTCCGGATAGCCGGAATAGCTTGCAACCCCCTCGAACTCAAGCGGTATTTTTATATTGAGCAACTCACCGCTTTCATTAATCATCGGGATTTTAATCGTTTCTGCTTTTTGTATCTCCGTATCCCGGGGGGAAGTCCTCCGTTTACTGGCAACCTCGGCCTCTATCCGTATATACCTGATATCACCCCGAATATGATAATATTTGGAAAGCGCCGCTGTCATTCTTACATCGGGAACGATGTAAGAACGAACAACACAGCCGGTTACAAACGACACTTCATCGATAGCCTTGAAATCAGTCGGGTCGCACATTGCCAAGGCCAGTTTTTTACCTTCGACCTTGATCGGCATCACACGATGTTTTTCAGCCAGTTCCGTCGGAACAACGGCAAGAACCTCCTGCGAAATCGCAGAAAAAACTCGCGGGCCGGCAAACGGCACACCCAGTTTGCTGCTGAGAAAGGTGCAGAGCTGCTCATCGGTGATGTACCCAAGCTCGACCAGGCTGCTGCCCAGCTTGATACCAAAAATGACCTGGAGCTTGAGTGCTTCGTCCAGCTGTTCAGCAGTAATCAGTTTTTCTTTCAGCAAAAGCTCACCAAGTTTTATGGCCATCAGGTCTCCTTGTTACAGAATCACTGGTTTCAGCAGCGTTCCCTTGATCGGCACCTTGTAAACGCCCGGTGAAGCCATAAATTTGGCCAGCAACATAAAAACCAGCTTCTGCTTTTCCAGAAATTCCGGTTTGGGCATGATTTCCAAAGTCAGATTCAAGGGGGTCACCCCGGCGTTTGCTCCGGTTGGAATGTCGCCAGACAGACGCATGTAGATACCGTCACCTTCCAGAGTAAAGCTCTCCAGCCTGGCTCTACCTCCGGCAACCCGCACAATCCCCTGGGATTTCAGACCAGCGGCATCCGGCAGCGCAAAAGCGCCCAGTTTAACCCCGGAGAACTCCAATTGCCGTATCTCCAGCTTCAAGTCTCCGTTTAAGCCACTCTTTTCGCGCAGAAGCATTCCCTGGCCCCAGACCAGACCCGCAACCTTAGCGCCCAGAACAGTTTTGAAAAAAGGTATCCCGGACAGATTTATGCCGTCAGAAGAAAGCTCAAGTGCGTTTTCGCCGTTGTAAGCATACTTGATATCCAGAGAACCGTTACCCACAGCTGCCGATCCGGAAAGAACCGCACGGCCCCTCAACAGCTGCAGCAAAAGCGGCCTTACCCGCAGCCGGTCGCAATGCAGCAGCACCCCCTGCTCGGACGATAGCGACATGTTATCCCAGGCCAGTCCGGGCAGCAGCGTTTTATGAACTGCCGGTGAGAGTTTCAGCCCCTGCGGTTCCAGCAGCTGCTCGATGGCATGATCAACAGGCCCGGTCGGAAAGAAAAGATAGACAAGGCCTGTGAACATAATAACCGCCGCCAGCAGCATTGCAACAACCAGCAGATTGTTTCTTTTCATTATTTTGCCTGTCCCGCTGCCGGTTTCAGCAGAGCAAGTATCATTGCCAGATCACAACGTGACTGATCGTCAAAACGGACCCGCAGATTGCACTTCCTGATGACAAGAGGACGACTGCCCTTTTCCAGACGATAGATCAGGTTGACAGCCTCGTTAAATGTCAGCCCCTCGATGCGCACGTCAGCGGCATCCTCAATAATCCCTTTATGTTCTTCACCTTTAAGCGGTGAGATCTTGACGCCTTTGCCCTTGATTCCGATCTCTTCGATGATTTTGGCCAGCGAATCATCCGGCCGCAGCGAAGCCATCCGCCCGTTCAGCAGATCAGATGCTCGCCTGGCGCTACGATAAGCCACCTTTAGCGGCAGAAGTTCCTTGAGCACGCTTTCACGGGCAATGCGCTTTTTCTCGAGTGCTGCCACCTTACCAGCCAAAGCCGACCAGACCAGCGCCGCCACAAGTAGGGCAATCATGGCATATCCGACACTCAGGCGTGCTTTCTGATCCAGGTTGCTCCACGTCAAACGAATCTGCTCCAGAAGTCTCACTTCGAATCCTCCTTAAGGGTTCCGGTCAGACTGAAAGAGACCGTTCCATTGGGGCGGCTTTTGACTTCTCCCAGCTCGACTGTCGCCAGAAAAGGTACCAGCGCCGACTTGAATTCATTTACAGCCTGTGCGGAGCGGGCATCGCCCTTGATTCGCAGATTGTGCCCCTCTATTTCAGCTTCGTAGAGGCCATTGATCGTATTTCCCTTGGCTTCAGCCATTTTTTTGAGCAGATCCAGGTAACTGACTGAATTTTCCGATCCGGCCATTTTTTTTATCTCGCCCCTGACTTCGGCAAGCTCATCAACCGCTTTGGTTCTGTTGGGAAAAATTTCACGATAAATACTGAAAATCGATTTGTTAAGCGAACCCAGTTCCGCGTTGACTGATCGGTATTGAAGCCCCTTGCTGACAAACAGCGCCGCAACAAGCAACGCAACAAGAACAGTGGTCACCAGAAGCTTCTTGCGATTTTTGACATCACCGGCTGTCCAGGCCAGCTCTCCGCGACGAAAATCGGGCAGCGCACCAGCCTGACAAGCCCTGGCAACGGCGTATAACCCGGCCAGTTGCTGGAAGGCTTGATCATTTTTATAAAGATGGCCGCTGTCGGGGGGCGGCTGCAGCTGTTCTGCCTGCAGCGGCAGGGTTCCTGCTTCAGCCAGTGAGCCGCTGTCGGACCCGACCAGACATATTCGGGCAGGCATCGACACTCCGGCAAGTTCCAGCGCAGAAAGAGTGGTCGAAATAGTGGACGGCGCCGACAAAGAATCCAGAGCACGAAAGAAGGTCAGCTTGCCCGAATTTATCATGGTCAGGGCGTTTCCATCGTAGAGAGCGCAGTCGTCCGGTACTCCCGGAATAAAATTGCCTGCAAAAGGAAGCGAGCTGACCAGCTGAGGTTCAAGTCCCGCACTGCGGCACATTTCGATTGCGTGGCTGATGTCACTCTTCTTGGCCCATAGCGCTAAAAAGTTGCCGTTTCCGGCTGATAAGGCTTCCAGTACCAGTTCGTCCAGCGGGAGGCTCATCTCACCCTGAAGCTGCGCCGACAAAACTTCCCGCACCTTGCGGAGATCGTCAAGCGGCAACGAAACCGTGCGCATCGCAAACCTGTCCGGCGGCAGGCAGAGTATGACACGCGGAGTGCCGCTCACGCCCTTTGCAACCGTCGCAACTGCGTCAACCAGGGAGTGTTCGCCGTCCAGCTCGAACAGCGCTGCACCGATAAGTTCGGATGAACGTCCCGACATTCTGAACCGCGCAACCCTCAGTTGCCTATCTTCGACCTGCAGTATCAAATAATCCATCGGATTTTAGTACCTCTGTGCTGAATGTGATCCTGCATATTAATATTCCTGCCAGTACAGGTATTCCGGCAGACCATTGCCCAGCCGCACCACCGCCTCTACTGTACGCCCGACATCTTTTACTTTTGCATAGGATCTGATTTTGAACAGACTGCCTTTGACACCGATCCAGCTTGAACCTGACAGGCGCCCGATCACTTCTGTATCTAGTCCCGGAACTTGTGAAAGTTCTCCCGTCGATTTAAACGGCGTCAGCTGCCTTCTTTCCAGAATTCTATCCGCCATGCGATCATCAATGCTGTCGTCAAGAGCGGCAATAACCTCTTTCGGGGCAGTATTGATGTTGATCTTCGATGACGGCGCACCGGCCTGGTCCGACCAGATCGTTACGAAAGGCTGCAGTTTGCCAAGAAACTCCGGTGTAAAACCTTTGACCAGCGACAGCTCCGCCAGCGTTGTCAATTTACCGTTATGTGAATCATAACCCTGTTTAAGAGACCGGTAATAAGGGCTCTCAACTCCGCCGGAACGGGGCTGTTCATCACTGTCAAGCCAATCTGCCAGGGCTCCCCAGAGATCTTCCGGCATCTGCAGACGCCGGCCGATACGCTTCAGGGCCGCCAGTATAAAGTTCTGATACTGCCCATTTGCATACACCAGATCATTAAGATTTATTTTACCGCTCTCTTCGCTGATCGTTATTGTAATCTCGCCAACCTCGTCATCCAGTTTGATAGGTTCGGCCCATTTGTCCGAAAGCGATGTGTAGGCCCGGTTGGAAATGGCCATTTGCAGAAGTTTGGCACCACCCGTAACACCAGATTCAGCCAGGATCGAAGCCTGCTGTCCATCCCGGAATCCACGACTGAGCGAAACATCCACATAAACCTGGTGGATCATCTCGACTACAACCGCCACCATCAAAGTTGTCACCACCAGGGTCAAGACCAGTGCAAAACCTGATTTTTGCTGCAAGCGTCGCATCACGTACCGCTCATCCGCGGTACAGCCAAGACCGAAAATTCGACCGGTCGCCCCTCTTCTTCAACCTGCACCGTCACTTTCAAGGACTTGGGCAGGGTGCCGTTTATAGCAGTGTCCCAGCTTTTGACCCACTTCGATCCGTCATAGCATTCGACCAGAAATGAGCTGATCCGCTCCATCTGGGGGTAAGCCGGAATGTCCGCAGGACCGTCAAAAATCAGATCACGCTCCTGGCGTGTCAACGTTTTTTTATTATCTTTTTCCGCAAGACGGTATTGAACGGCCACAAGGCCTGACTCACTGCGCGACGTCCCGTAAGGCGGCGCCAGGGTCGTCAATTCCAGGGTTGACGATGGGACGCCGAAGCTGTCGCGATCTTCCACTACAAAGCGCAAACGTTTGTCATTGCGGCTGTACATCGTAGAAGAAACCTCCCGCCGGATCAGATCGAGGGTGGCGGCCAGTTCACGGCGCGACTCCATCCCCGCTGCAGCGCGCTCGCGAGCCTGGACAACTCCAAAATAGCTCCCATAAAGCGCCCCGGCCAGAATACCGAGCAGAACCACTGCTATCAGGATTTCCAACAGTGTAAAACCCTTATTGCGGGATATAGCGGACAAGCGCGACCTCCCTGCTGTTACCTGCACGGTGGACCCGCACAACCAGCTTCTGCAATCCGGGAAAGCTTGCCGGCAACAGCTCCACTTTCCACATCAGCTCAGGATGGGATGGGGCAAAGCTCCCCTCCCCTTTTACCGGTAACTGCTCAACCTCCGCCATACGGGCCCGCGCAAGCAGTGTCATGGCAACGCTGTCCCGCTCATCTGCCAATACCCCGATGTGGTAGTTGACCGCGCCCAGCAGAGTCAGAATGACTCCGGCCATGATGGCCAGCGCGATCATCACTTCAAGCAGCGTGAAGCCCCTTATTCCGGCCGGTATCATTGAGGTTCCACCTGATAGCCCTCATAAAATTTGACTTTACCACCGGCAGGAAAGGCCATCACAGTCCAGAACTTCCCCTCGGGTGAGCGCAGGTGAATCGTAACAAAATCCCTCAGCCCTGCCATACCAACATCCTGGCGCAGCTGCCCATCAACTACTTTCCCCAAGCGCGGAACAACGATATCGGCAACCAGGATGCCTTCTTTCAGCGGCGGTTTCTGCAGCAACGGATCAGAAGGCTCTTTTCCACTTCCGTCAGCTGTTATTTCAAGGATCTTGATCGTATCAGTGCCGGGTTCCAGGTTGAGATAATAACCGGTTCGAGTCGTGCCAGCCCGTTCCTGCAGATAACGCAATGTTGCGGCCAGGGTACGGGCTGATATTTTCAGATTTTCACTGTCCGAGGAGGGGAGACGCGGTATCACCAGCATTGTAACTATGCCGATAATGACCATCACTACAATAATTTCAATCAGCGTAAATCCGGAACGGTTATTAGAAACAGTCCGCAAAGGAGCAACAGAGTAATCTTTACGCTTGTAACCTGATAAGGCTCCAAATATTGAAGTTACTTTTTCAGCCTTACCTTCGATGCTCTGTTGCTCTCTGTTTTTCATCCGTTACATAAACTCGGACAGTTTTTCCCGCTCATCCACCAGATAAAACTCAAGTGTCTTGCGTAACGCATCATCAATAGTGGTCACCGGTTCCCACCCCAGGCATTCTTTGGCACGCGCAACCGACGGTACCCGCGTCAGCATATCCTGGTAGCCCTTGCCATAGAAAGTATCCGAAGAGGTCTCCACGATCAAACATTTTGCGGCTTTATCCTTGTACAGCGGAAATTCAGAAACCATGTCCCTCAGTTTTTCAGCCAGTTCCTTGACGGAAAGGTCGTTGGCCGGATTTCCAATGTTGAAAATCTGGCCGTCAGCGCAGCCGTTCTCATTGGCGATTATTTTCATCAGACAATCGATACCGTCTTCGATATAGGTGAACGAACGACGCTGGTTACCGCCATCCACCAGCAGGATCGGCTCTTCAGCCAGAATATTGTAAAGGAACTGGGTCAGGACACGTGAACTGCCCTCTTTGGCGGTGTGAATGCTGTCCAGTTTTGGTCCGATCCAGTTGAATGGGCGGAACAAGGTGAATTGAAGTCCCTCATGGTTGCCGTAAGCATAAATGACCCGGTCCAGCATCTGCTTGGCGCATGAGTAGATCCAGCGTTCCTTGGCAATCGGCCCCAACATCAGCGGTGAGCTTTCCTCGTCAAACTCAGCGTCGGGACTCATGCCATAAACCTCAGAGGTGGACGGAAAAATTACGCGTTTTTTGTATTTGTGGCAAAGACGGATGATTTTCAGGTTTTCTTCAAAATCCAGCTCGAAGTCCCGCAGTGGGTCCTTGACGTAGGTTACCGGAGTGGCGATTGCAACCAGGGGCAGGATCACATCACATTTCTTGATATTGTACTCGATCCACTCCTTGTTGATGGTGATGTCGCCTTCCAGAAAGTGAAAGCGGGGATCGCCCAGCGAACGTTCCAGCTTGTCGCAAGCCATGTCAAGACCGTAAACTTCCCAGTCGGTAGTGGTCAGGATTCGATGCGTGAGAGCATTGCCGATAAAACCGTTGACGCCTAAAATCAGTACTTTC
>JBBQCH010000061.1:0-17386 GCA_038318485.1 Geobacterales bacterium | reverse complement strand
ATCATGCTGGTTTCAGTCACCGAGCGCACCCGGGAAATCGGCATCCGCATGGCGATCGGCGCCAAGAAAAACGACATACTGCTGCAGTTTATGACCGAGGCGGTACTGCTGACCATGCTGGGCGGTCTGATCGGCATCGCCTTGGGGGCCGGTGGAGCCACCGCAGTTTCGAGCATGCTGGATTGGCCGACTCTTATCTCATTTGAATCCATCGCCATTGCCTTCGTATTTTCCGGGGCGGTCGGAATTTTCTTCGGTTTCTATCCGGCCAAAAAGGCTGCCGGACTCAATCCAATTGACGCACTGAGGTATGAATAATATGAACAACTGTACAATGTGTCTGCGCTGGGAAGACGACGCAGATCTGCGTATTATCGAAATGACTCACTCCTACGCAGTACTCAATCGCGACCAGTTTTTCCCGGGTTATACATTGCTGTTTACAAAAGAACATGTCACTGAACTGTTTCATCTGGATCGCACAATGCGCTCCGGGGTGATGGAAGAGGTCAGCCGGGTTGCCCAGGCTTTGTACAACGCTTTTTCTCCCGCCAAGATCAATTATGAACTGCTTGGTAATATGGTTCCGCATATGCATTGGCACATTGTGCCGCGCTTCACTTCTGAGGCGCTCTGGCCGCGCCCGATCTGGAGCGAACCGCATCTTGAGCTGCACCTTGCTCCTGAAAAATATCAGCAGCGTATTATGGCTATCAGGAGCGTGCTGGCATGATCAGACCTTTTATGCATACTCTGCCGAACGGGCTGCGGGTGGTCTGTGTCGATATGCCGCATTTGCACACTGTTGAACTGGCGATTTACCTGAAGGTCGGCGGACGCAACGATCCGACCGGCCGCGAAGGGCTTTCGCACTTTCTGGAACATATCCTTTTCCGCGGCACAGCTGATTTTGGCTCTTCGCTGGCACTGGAATCTGCCTTTGAAATGATTGGCGGCGCCCCCAATGCGGCCACCGACACTGAATCCACCTGCTACTATTCCCGTATCCATCCCGAGCATGTCAGACGGGGCATGGAGATCTTTGCCTCAATGATGCTGCGTCCACTGCTGGAGGGGATTGAAGTCGAGAAGCGCATTATTACTGAAGAAGCCAGGGAGGATCTGAACGAGCAGGGCGAAGAGATTAATCCAGACACGATTGTCAGCCGCATGCTTTGGCCAAGTCATCCGCTGGGAATGCCGACCATTGGCACTTTGGAAAGTATTGCTGCCATAGACCGCAGCGATCTGGAACGGCACTTGAAAAACTATTATGTGCCTTCGGCAGCAGTCTTGACAATTTCGGGCCCGGTTCAGAGCCACGAGATCTTTGCCGCCGCACTGGATTGTTTCGGCGGTTGGCAGGCGGACGTTCCGCCGGCAACGCGGCTGGTGAACTTGCAGCAGTTGCGGTGTGCCCCACAGATCCGCTGCGTGCAGGATTCTGACAGTCAGATGAGTCTGCAGATCGCTTTTCTTGGTTTGGCTCGTGACGACAGTCGTTTTATGGCGCTACGTTTTTTGCGACGGATTCTGGCCGGTGGCGGTAGTTCGCGCCTCTATTTGAAACTGCGGGAGGAGTTGGGAATCATATATTCAGTTGAGGGGTCAATCGGCGCATATGACGAAACCGGCTGCCTGGCTTTCGACCTGTCCACCTCGCCTGAAACTTTGATTCAGGCGGTGGAAGCGACAATGGAGGAGTTTTTAAAGATCAGCCGGGATCCGGTACCGGCGGTGGAGTTTGAGCGGGTGCGTCACTCCTACATCTTCGATCTCGACTACAGCCGGGATTCGCCCTACGAGATGGGTGGCCGCTATGGTTGGGGGGAGTTGATGCGTGTTGTGCGGAGCATCGAAGAAGATCAGGCTGATGCCCGTCAGATCACCGCCGCTCTGATGCTGGAAACAGCCCGATCCCTGCTTGCCCCGGAAAATATGCGCCTGGTTGCGGTCGGACCATGGAAGCGCGGCATGAAAAAGAAACTTCGAGAGTTGGTCGAGGAGTATGCGGCGCGTTTCTGACCGTTGAAGTCTTCTGGATTCGGATGAGAGAACTAACTGTAGGTTAAGGTATTAATCTATCCCTGTCGAATTCTTTTCTTGATTTTAACAGTCCAGCAAGTACGGCTTCAGTCGTTTCATTCAGCCGGTCAAAAACGAGGCCGATACCTGGCGCACACCTCTGGCCCCACGGTTTGGCCCAGCGAATGGTGGCATCGATATCCAGTTTAAATTCCGGTAACGAGATGATTATATTAGCTCCACTAAAAAACTTTTCAGTAGACAGCTCCACTATAAATGCTCCTGCCCAAGAAATGTTCAGCGTAAAGCCGCGGTACTCTGCCCCGTTATAATTGATTATGGTTGCAAGGCAGATCGGGTGCCGTCGAAAGGCTCGCAGTTTGCGAGGGTTATGGGCCAGGCAGGTCACATTCAGGAAGTCACTCAGGTTTTTGTCCTGTTTTGCACTTCCAGGCATGGACATGGGGACAAGAACAGAACCCATCGTTCTGACGCGCAGGGTCGGAAAAAAATTGGCCAGTGTGTAGGCCACTATTTTTTCCTCACCCTTTGATTTGACAATGGACGGTAGGTCCACCAGAATGCCGCAGTAAAGTCCAGTCAGAGCCAGTTTTTCAGCCTCGCAGAAGCTGCTGCAGGCAACAGATGCCATATTGCTGCTGTTCAGCGTGGCTGTAAGAGCGGCTCGAGTGTCGTCGATGTACGACACGACCAGTATGGGATGGGGCGGAAATGGCATGTGACAGTATCTCTAACTTGTTGTTCAGTCTTCGATGGTTAGTGAAACCAGAAACCACTTCTCGGCGTTTGCAAGCTTGAGAGTGATGTTTTCGTTATTACCGGTAGAGCTTACGGTATAGTCGGAGCCATTGATAACCGAAGGAGTTGAAATCTGAATATCGCTGCCACCTTTGGAAAGATGCTGCTTGAAGGATCCGGCGATCATGTTGGCAATTTCACCCATGGCGTCATTGACATCATCATCGATTTCGGTCACCTCCATTCCCAGCATTGAAGAGGTAAAAGAAAGTGCCAGCGGCCAGGGAACATGGATACTTACCAAGCCGCTGTAAGTGCCGGCCAGGCCGACCATGGCCGTCAGGCATTCCTTGAAGTGGCTGGTCGGGTCCATCTGGGGTGGAATATAAGTGACGTCTTCCACTCCCACCATTGATGCAAAAATATCCTGCACGTCTTTGGTAAGTAATTGGGTCAGTTGCTCCTCGGTTGTGTTCAGTGCTACCAGTGTTTCCGGATTCAATGACATTGGATTGCCCCCTTTCAGTTTCCGTAAAATAATTTAGTCAGTCAATATTTGAGCTGGACATATGATTCAGTATCTAGTTTCGAGCACATCTATTTTTATCTTGCCGATGATCGAAATGATCGGGGCTATATTCTCCGGCAGCTGGCCTTCCAGCAGTTTCAGGTGTGTGGGGTCCGAAGGCAGCTGGTTATAAGTCGGGTCTACCGAAATCCACTTATCATTTATATAGCTTTCGGCCCAGCTGTGATAAAGAAAACCTTTGCCTTCCATATAAACCAAGCCGGAAACAAAACGGGTCGGGATACCGGTGGCACGTGCCAGGGCGGTGTAAAGACGGGCGTGACTCTGGCAGTTACCGCTGCGTAACTTAAAACTTTCAATGGCGCTGCCGCTGTCTTCTACAGTGTCTTTCAGCCAATCTGAAGTCCATGAGGCCAGTGATTTGGCTAACTCTTCCCTGCTTTTTGAGGTACCCGCAAGTTCTTTGCCTTTCGCAATTATTTCAGGCGCATCGGACTCGATCTTTTCGGCAGGTTTCAGATAAGCCTCTGCCGGCTTGCTTGATGCTGATTCAAGTGTGTTTTGAACTAATGTTCCAGTCTTTATGACCACACTTCCTGTGCCGTGGTTCACTGCCCGTTGTCCGCCATTCTGTAACAAGGGCAGCGCATCGTTCCAGCCGTTGATTTCCACTGCCAGCCCGCTCAGTTTCATAGGGTCACGGATTGGCGGTTCGACACGTACCAGGCTGAAGTCATATATAAGATCTTTCTTGGCAAAGACCAGGTTTCCAATAAAAGTTTCTAACAGTTTTGGATCTTCAGCTTTTGTAACCACCAGGCCGTCCCGTACCGATTCCATCAGTGTCTTTCCCTGGTCATCAACCCAGATATCGTTGTTGACGAACGGGTAGAGATTGTTCTGCAGTTTAATTGCCGGAATGCTATCAGGCGTTTTTTCTTCGCCCAGCACGGATATCTTTATATCCTTGATTCTTAGCTCTTCGGGGTCAAAAGCCAACAATTTGTAAGTCTTTCCCGGCGAAGAAGCGCGCATCAAAGGAATTATGTTGAGGGCTGGACCCGGAAAAACTTCCCCCTTGAACTTGAGTTGCTTTTCGGTTGTTTTACCACCGGACTCAATCTTTAATCGCAGGATGTTGTCAATAACTTTGCCGCTGACTGTTGAGACCGCTCCATTGATGGTTTGCTCGACATGCAGAGAAAGCAGCGACAGTTTCTTTGACACGAGGTATGTCTCCCGCAGTGAGGCCTCCTTCGAGAAACCCATGACCTTCATGTGGACACTGCCATAGCCCTCCATATAATAACCATCGGAAGCGTCGCTGATAATCTGCCGATAAAAACCGACCCGGTCCGTATCAACGTAAATTCCGAACCATTGCTCACCGAGTGGTGGACGATCAATTTTTTTAAGAGTTGCTGAATGACCGTTTATTGTGGTGCATGCCAGTATTAGAAATACGGCAACCAACTTAATAAAGTTTTTCATGGACGGATTCCTTTGTTTGTGCTGATACAAAAAAGCCACCTGTCATCCGGCCAGTTTCCTGAGAGATTGGGGTGGCGCTGTTAATTTGTCCGTTAGCAGTTATTTAGTTCCGTAAAAAGAGGGGCTTGTCAGCTACCAGTTTTTTTTCATGACTCATGATATTCAACCCGGTTTCTACCGTTGTTCTTGGCATGGTACAAAGCTTCATCGGCCAGTTTGACAAAGCCGTCGGTCGTGGTTACACCGGGAACTGGAAAAGTGGCAACTCCCAGACTGGCGGTCAGATTAAGTGACGATAGTTCTCCGTCAAATTTCAGCCCCTGCAGCGACATCCGGATCCGTTCGGCGACAAAAATGGCCTCCTTCAGAGTGGAGTCAGGCAGGATGGCGATGAACTCTTCGCCACCATATCTGGCGGCACTGTCATAACTGCGCAGTTCTTTTTGCAATTGGCTGGCAACATTCTTGAGAACCTCATCGCCTTGCAGATGGCCATAGGTATCATTTACTTTTTTGAAATTGTCAATATCGAGCATAATCAGCGAAAGATTGCTGCCCCTGCGTATGCACCGCTGCAGTTCCCTGTCTAGTGAATCCATCAAGTAGCGGCGGTTGAACAGGTTGGTAAGATGGTCGGTGTTAGAAAGTTGCAGGAGCAGTTCGTTGGAACATTTTAGATCATCCTGCAGTTTTTTGATTTTGAGGTGAACCTTAACCCGAGCCAGCAACTCCTCCGGATCAAAAGGTTTGGTAATATAGTCACTGGCCCCCTGCTCGAGTCCCCTGACCCTTAGTTCACGGTCGTTCATGCCGGTCAGCATCAAAACCGGGATATTTTGCAGTTCGGGGCGTGATTTAATCAAGTTAAGGAATTTGAATCCGTCGATTCGAGGCATTTCCAGGTCACATAAAATAATGTCCACACGGCAGGAAATAAGCTTCTTGAAACCGTCCAGACCATCCTCCGCCTCGTAATAACGCGAAAAAAGGTTTATTGATTCAAGAGTCTTTATGATTTGATCCCGGAAGGTACTGGAATCATCTATGATCAGAATGCTTTTGGACATTGCTACGAACTTTACCTTAATTAATACCCTAACTCAATGTATAAAATTGTTTTTTATTAAAAAATAACGGCAAGGCTACAGCAGTGGTTCTTTAGCTAAATGCTTGAGTTCGCTGATCGTTTTTGTGTAGTCGCTGCTGCCGAAGACGGCACTGCCGGCCACGAAAACATCCGCTCCGGCATGTGCTATCTGTGCGATGTTTGAAGGTTTCACGCCGCCGTCCACTTCCAGTTCCGCTTCGCAACCGCGCCGGTCCAGCATTGCTCTCAGGGAGTGGATTTTCGGCAGGCAGGCTTCGATGAAACTCTGCCCTCCGAAGCCTGGATTGACGGTCATCAGCAGCACCAGATCCAGGTCTTCCAGGACGTAATCCAGAACGTTCAGCGGTGTGCCGGGATTGAGCGAGACACCGGCCTTTTTACCGAACGATTTTATCAACTGCACGGTGCGATGCAGATGGTTGACCGCTTCAGCGTGTATAACGATGATGTCTGCTCCGGCGGCGGCAAAATCCGGAATGTAGAGATCAGGATTCTCGATCATCAGATGCACATCCAGCGGAAGTGCTGTCACCTTGCGGACCGCATCCACAATCAGGGGGCCGATCGTGATGTTGGGAACGAAATGGCCGTCCATGACATCGATGTGAATATAATCAGCACCGGCATTTTCCACTGCGCGGATTTCTTCGCCGAGACGGGAGAAGTCGGCGGATAATATGGAAGGTGCAATCTTTTTCATGTAAGGGCTCCGTTTCGTATTATGACTTTCTTCGTAAACGTGCTGCAAAGAAACCGTCCGTACCGTGTCGGTGCGGCCATATTCTGAACATGCCGTAAAACTCGAATAGTTCTCTCCAGGCCGGAAACAGATCGTTCAGGTTTTCTAGCACGAAATCAGGGTGATGCAAAAGGAAATCCTCGACGACTTCCTCGTTTTCCTCCACGGAAGTCGAACAGGTCGAATACAGCAGCGAACCGCCTGGCTTCAGCAATGAGGCCGCGTTCTTCAGAAGCATTTTCTGGACAGCAGCCAGGCGTATGATGTCGGCCGGCAGCAGGCGCCACTTGGCTTCAGGGTTGCGGCGGATGACTCCCAGTCCGGAGCAGGGAGCGTCCAGTAAGATCCGGTCAAACAGGCCTTCCGGCAGCGTATCTGGCAGGTGCAGGTCTGCAACCGTCGTTGAAAGACAGCTGATACCCAGTCGTCTGGCATTCTCCTGAACGATGGTCAGTTTTGAGCGGGAGATGTCCGTTGCAACCAGTTCACCGTTGTCATCCATCTGTTGGGCAAGGTGGCAGGCTTTGCCGCCGGGAGCCGCGCAGGCGTCCCAGATGCGCTGGCCCGGTTCAGCTCCCAGCAGCAGTCCGGCCAACTGGGAAGCCTCGTCCTGGACAGCAAAGTACCCTTCCTCATAACCCGGCAGATTAATTATTGTCTGGCGACCGGCGATGGCGATTCCATCGGGAGAGTACCGGCAGGGTGCCGCTTCAATGCCGCCGTCTCTGAACTCCTGCAGCAATTTTTCCCGGGTGGTGCGCAAACGGTTGATTCTCAGTGTCAAAGGTGGCTGCTGCGACGATGCTTCGGCTAAAAGATTTGCTTCTTTATCTCCCAGTTGATGGAGCCAATGCTCGGCCAGCCACTCCGGTTGCGAGTGCCGGGCGGCGATCGACTTGACCGGGTCACCAAGCGGGTCGGGAAAGGTCAGAGTGTTCCGTTGGCGCAGGTAATTGCGCAGAACTGCATTTACCAGTCCACTGGTACGGGGTGCAATGATTTTGGCCAGCTTGACAGATTCGTTGACGGCCGCCGATTCCGGTATGCGGTCAAGGCAGGTCAGCTGGTACAGTCCGATACGAAGAATCTGCAGCGCTTGTGGATCAAGTTCTTTGATCGGTTTTTCAAGAAGTTGGCCCAGGATGTGGTCAAGGGTTCCACGGCGACGCAGGACACCGAAGACCAGTTCGGCAAACAGTCCGCGGTCAGGCCCGGTCAGGCTGCCGCTTGCCAGTTCACTGTCGATCAGGCGATCCGCAAAACTGCCCTGTTTGTTTATACAGGTGAGTGTGGTGAATGCGGCGTGACGGGGGTCGGGGGAGGACATCTCTTTCGGGGCGCGTCTGATAATCATGTGTCCTCGTGGGGCTGTGAAGGGTAGTAAGTGTAAGTGGAACTCTGTTCATCATAGTCACCAACTGTCAAAAGTGCAAGGCCAGTAGAAGTGCGCCGCCGGAAAGTCATCTAAACAGCTAATTCCCTTGCATAGGAACAGCCGATTTGCTACAGTTACAGACCGTTTAATTCCAGAAAAGAGTAAAAATAATTGATGAATCTCCTGTCTGTAGAAAAACCCGCCCGCTACATGGGTGGCGAAATGGGGTCCGTCCGCAAGGATGTCGTTGATCTGCGCTTTGCCCTGGCGTTTCCGGATGTATACGAGGTTGGCATGAGCCACCTGGGTCTGCGAATTCTTTATCATGTGCTGAACGGAGTGGCCGGCATCGCCGCGGAACGGGTATTTGCCCCCTGGCCTGACATGGAAGCGCAGCTTAAGGAGTCCGGAACTTCACTGACAACACTGGAAAGCGGCACACCGCTGGAAAAATGCGACATCATCGGCTTCACGCTGCAGTATGAGCTTTCCTATACTAATATTATCAACATGCTGCGATTGTCGGGAATTCCGCTGCTGGCTTGTGACCGCGGTGCTGAGTCGCCGCTGGTAATTGCCGGCGGACCCTGTGCCTACAACCCGGAGCCGTTGGCGCCTTTTTTTGATGCTGTCCTGCTTGGTGATGGCGAAGAGGCGGTTCTGGAAATCACCCAGGAAACATTGGCTTCAAAATCTGCCGGAGAGAGCCGCTCGCAGCTGCTGGAACGCCTCTCGCTAATTGCCGGGGTCTATGTTCCGTCCCTGTTCGCTCCTCAGTACAATTCCGATGGCACCCTTTCCGGGATCACTGCACTTAAGCCGGGCCATACCTCTGTTCGGCGACGCTTTCTGGCTGATCTTGACTCGGCTCCCTATCCTGATGCTCCGGTAGTGCCTTTCATGAAAACCGTACATGACCGGGTGGCGGTTGAGATTGCCCGCGGCTGCACCCGCGGCTGCCGTTTCTGTCAGGCCGGCTATATCTATCGACCCTTGCGGGAACGCTCCCCGGGAACTGTTTTAAAACTGGTGGAAGATGCACTCCAGTCAACCGGCTATGATGAAATATCGCTATTGTCTCTTTCCACAGGTGACTATTCCTGTGTCGCGCCCCTGATCAGCGAACTTATGTCCCGTTATGCCGAGGCGCGGGTGGCAGTTTCGTTGCCGTCGCTGCGGGTTGGTACACTGACCGACGGTTTGATCGAAGACATCAAAAAAGTCCGCAAGACCGGTTTTACGCTGGCGCCGGAAGCGGGCAGCGACCGCATGCGCCGGGTTATCAACAAAGGTATCACCGAGGAGGACCTGATTGCCGGTGCCGCCAGCATCTACAGTGCCGGGTGGCGGCTGATAAAGCTTTACTTCATGATCGGTCTGCCGGGTGAAACCATCGAAGATGTTACGCAGATTTCCGCTTTGGCCCGCAAGGTCAAGGACCAGGCCAAGGCGGTCGGGGCTGCCGGTGATGTAAATGTTGCCGTCAGTACTTTTGTTCCCAAGGCGCACACCCCTTTTCAGTGGGAACCGCAGATTTCCAAGCAGGAAACGCTTGATCTTCAGTACCAGCTGCACTGTGACCTGAAGAAGCGCAAGCTCAGGTTCAAGTGGCAGGATGCTTCGCTTTCTCTGATGGAAGGGGTTTTCGCCCGCGGCGACCGCCGTCTGGCGCCGGTGCTGGTTCGTGCCGTCGAGTTGGGTTGTCGCTTTGACGGTTGGGGTGACCATTTTTCCCTTGATCATTGGCTGCAGGCTTTCAGCGACTGCGGTATCGATCCGGAGTGGTATCTTCGGCGGCGCAGCCTGGACGAAGTCCTGCCCTGGGATCATCTGGACTGCGGTGTGACTCGCGAGTTCTTGCTGGCCGAGCGCGAGCGGGCCATCAGTGAGGCTGCGACGGAGGATTGCAGGGATGGAAAATGTACCGCCTGCGGCGTTTGTGACTTCAAGGATGTGACAACCAAACTCTCCACGAAAGCCGATCTGCCGGCCAGTCCGGTAGTACCGGAGGTTGAACAGCAGTCTGCCCGGATGCGGCTCCGTTTTGCAAAAATCGGAGCCATGCGCTATTTAAGTCATCTCGAACTGATTACTGTTTTCACCCGCGCCGTGAGTCGAGGCCGGGTTCCGATTCTCTTTTCCCAGGGATTTCACCCCCATCCGCGCTTTTCTTTTGGTACAGCTACGTCGGTCGGGGTTGAATCCCGGGCCGAATATATGGATATGTTTGTCGCTGCCGGAATCACCGCTTCGGATGTGCAGGAGCGTCTCAATGCCGTGCTTCCGGAAGGGTTGAACATTCTGGACGCTGTTGAGGTAGAGGTTAAAGCACCGTCGATCTCTACACTGATCAATGCTACCCGTTATCGCATAACACTTGATTCCGTCGCTGTTGAGCTGCTGCTGGATCTATGTGTGCAGTTTTTGGCACATGACTCTTTCGTTATTCAGCGGACTAAAAAGGGAGATGTGCGGGAAGTTGATCTCAGGGCCGAAACGGTGTATCTGTCTGTTGAAGGCCAATCTCTGGAACTGGTTGCAAAGAGGGGCAAGCCGATGGAGTTTGCCAGGGCAATTAGTGGGGATAGCGCTATTAAGGGTGAAGAGGTCCGGATAGAGAAGCTTGAAGTTATCTTCGCCACATAACACAGTTCAAGAATAAAACTTACAAATATACGGAGAAAACCGCCATGGGAGCAGAGTTAGTAATAAATGCCGCTTCCCACGAAACCCGCATTGCGATGATTGAGAACGGCACCATCACCGAACTTTACATTGAACGCAGCCGCGAAAAGGGAATTGTGGGCAACATCTACAAAGGGCGCGTGATTAGGGTATTGCCCGGAATGCAGGCCGCTTTTGTCGACATCGGTCTGGAAAAAGCCGCTTTTCTTTATGTTGCAGACGTCTTTGATGCAATCGAAGAGTACGAATCGCTGCTCGACAGCGGTGGTAAAAAAGATCACGAGCCTGGCGATGAACAGGAAACCGGCCCGCATGCCGAATATCGTCCGCTGCATCCGATCGAAGACCTGCTGCAGGAGGGGCAGGAGCTGCTGGTGCAGATCTCCAAGGAGCCACTGGGAACCAAAGGTGCCCGTATAACGTCACACATCTCCCTGCCTGGCCGTCATCTGGTTTATATGCCGACCGTCGACCACATCGGCATTTCGCGCCGGATCGAAGATGAGGAAGAGCGTGAACGGCTGCGCGATGTTGTGGAGCGCCTCAAACAACCCGGCACCGGTTATATAGTCAGAACTGTTTCCGAAGGGAAGAGCGAGGAGGACCTGATCGCAGACATACAGTATCTTTCCGTGCTGTGGAGTGAAATTTCCAACCGGAAGGATAAAGCTGCTGTGCCGTCGCTGCTGCATTCCGATCTGGATGTGGTTCAGAAGGTTGTTCGCGACATAGTTACCGAACAGGTCGACAAGATCGTGGTTGACTCCATGCCAGATTATGACCGGATCGTGCAGTTCATCTCGACCTTTGCGTCCAATATGAAGTACGCGATCGAGCTCTATGACGAAGAGGAGCCGATCTTCGATCACTACGGGCTTGAAGTAGAGATCAGCCGGGCGCTGGGCAGAAAAGTGTGGCTCAAGTCCGGAGGATATATAATTATCGAACAGACCGAAGCTTTAACCGCTATCGATGTCAATACCGGTCGTTTTGTCGGTAAACACAATCTGGAAGATACAATTCTCAAGACCAACCTGGAAGCGGTCAAGGAAATTGCCTACCAGCTCCGTCTGCGCAATATCGGCGGCATAATCATCATTGATTTTATTGATATGGAAAAAGAGGTCAACCGCGAGAAGGTCTTCGGGGCTTTGGAAGAGGCCCTAAAGGCCGATAAATCAAAAACCAACATTCTGAAAATATCCGAGCTTGGTCTGGTGGAGATGACCAGAAAACGGGTACGGGAAAGCATCGGCCGCATGATGTGTGAGCCGTGCACCTACTGTGAAGGGCGTGGATATATCAAATCCAAGACGACCATCTGCCATGAAATATTTCGTGAGTTGCGTCGTGAAATGCTTGATATCCGCGGAACCAAGGCGACTGTCACGGTTCATCCGCTTGTCGCAGATCTGCTTTATGACGAAGAAAGGCGGGGTTTGGAGGAGCTGGAAAAGAAATTTAAAAAACGTATAACGGTACGCGCCAAGCCCGGATTTCATCAGGAGCAGTTTGAAATTCTGATCAATTAACAAATATCTGATCTGTGTAAAACAACAACAGGCGGGGATTTTATCCCCGCCTGTTGTTGTATCAAGCTGTAAATTAGATCTAGGCCGCTTTCTGGTTCAGTGCATCCTGCTGGTAGTGGGCAGTGAAGTATTCCATGGCTTCCCGCATGATAACGGAAATACTCTTGTTGGTTGTGCTCATCAGGCTTTCAAGGTGCTCGCGCTCTTCATCACTGACCCTCATCGAAATTACATTGTAGCGTGGATTCTCTCTCATTCTTCCCATTGTAAATTACCCCCTGTTTTTTTGTATGGTTTGTTTCGTGCGTTTTGACGAATATAGTGTTTACAATGCCAGTTATGTGCCAAGTGCAATTATTAATAAAAAACGCAATGATTTCATTTAATTAGAAATACGAGTCAAAAGGTAAATAATCTAATGTGAGAAATAGTGTGTCAGCAATGGCGCATATGTGGTCAAAAGTATACACAATATTATAACAGTACAGATCGTGGGATGCTGTGTTCTGAAACAGGCGGTTATTCAGTCAGGGTGTTTTGCGGAGCGGTTAACCTCGATGCCATGTTTTTCCAGCATGCGATAGAATGTGCGGCGCGGAACATTGGCCAGTCGGGCGGCTTTTGCCACATTGCCGCCGGTTTCCTCGAGATAGCGGGAAATAATGTTTTTCTCAGTGCGGCCCACCTGCAGTTCACGTTCGGCCTTGAATGAGACCCGGCGCCGGCTGACATCTTCGTCCTGGCAGGATTCATAGGTGTTTCTGAAAATAGTCGGGAGCGTTTCCAGGCGGATTGGCCCCTCTTTGGTCAATACGGCCGCCCGCTCGATCACATTCTGCATTTCGCGGATATTGCCTGGCCAAAGGTAGTGCTGCATGGCTCTAATGGCCCGTTCTTCAATGCCGACAATGGATTTGTTAAGTTTCTTGCGGGCCTTGTCAATGAAATGCAGGGCCAGTTCCGGCACAGACACAACCCGGTCACGAAGCGGAGGCAGCGCAATGCAGAATACATTCAAGCGATAGTAGAGATCCTCGCGAAACCATCCTTCCCTGACTCCCAGCTCCAGGTCCTTATTGGTGGCTGCAATCAGTCGCACATCAACCTTGCGTGCGCTGATGCCTCCAACCGGCCGCACTTCGCCAAGGTCCAGAACCCGCAGCAGTTCGGCCTGCAGCTTGGGCGTGATGTCGCCGATTTCATCAAGAAAAATGGTGCCGCCGTTAGCCGCTTCGAAGAGACCTTTCTTATCCGATGTGGCACCGGTAAAGGCACCTTTTTTGTGGCCGAACAGTTCGCTTTCCAGCAGCGAATCGGTAATCGTCGTGCAGTTGACGGTCATCAGCGGCTTGTCGTTACGCAGGCTCATTCGATGTATTCCACGGGCTGTCAACTCTTTGCCGGTACCGGTCTCGCCCCGGATCAGAACAGTAGTCGGGGTGGGGGCTACCTGGCTCATCAGTCCCATTACCTCCTGAATGCTCGGGTCGTTGCCGATAATCAGGTCATCACCCGCCTGACGATCCAGTTCACGCCGCACCAGCTCATACTTTTGTATCAAACGACCACGGTCCTCATCAATCTTCTGCATATTGTGCGGCAGGCACATCTCGATATCGGCCAGGCCCTGGTATACGGCCACAGCATGCTCTCTGCAGGTGTTGTAACCGCAGGCCCGGCAATTGAGCTCGTCCCCCTGTGTGAATTTGTTGGTGGAATGCAGGATCCGCTTTACATCCTCTTTTGCGGGTGTGGGAAGTTTACGGGATTTATCTGAATAGGTGCGTGTCAGATCCGGCAGCAGAGCAGTTGGGCGGTAGTGAGGGGCGGTATCGTACAATAGCTTGCTGTTGCTGTGGCAGACGATCAGCTTGCGCTTGTAAAAATGATTCAATTCCCTGTCGCGGGTCGGTCCGTCAACGCAGCCGCCGTCGCAAAAGCGAAGATCGACAAAAGCAGGCGAAATCCGTCCGGCAGCCAGATCGCGGATAATGCCGATCGTGTGGGCCTCGCCTTCGGCACTGACAGTTTCAGTGTCCTGCAGGTCCGGTTCTATGCCGAAAACCTTGAGCGGTCCGCCGGTCAGGGTAAACAGGCGGCCTTGACCCGGATCGAGTCCGTCGAAAGGCATCTCTGCCAGTGATGAAGGGCTTATCCTACGGTTTTTGAGGAGCTTGTCGATCTCCTGATAGGTCAGTACGACGTCAATGGCACCGGATTCTTCGGCCTGAATCTCAAACTTGGCTGCAATGCAGCTGCTAACATAGACTACCCGGGTTTCTTCTCCCAGGATGCTTTTAATAAAGCGTCCCATTGCAATCATCGGTGATACGATCGGCATGATGTTCGGCAATAGCGAGGGATAGTGGCGCTCAATCAGATCGACCACCGCCGGGCAGTGCGAGGAAATCAGCGTTTTGTCGGCATTGAGCAAGGTGTTACTGTAACTGTCGGCAATCATACGGGCTCCATAAGCCCCTTCGTGCACCTCGCAGAAACCCAGTCTTTTTAATGCTGCGACCATTTGCCCCGGCATCAGTGAATGGAAAAAAGCCGGGAAGGAACACCCCAGCACAGCCACGACAGGAGTGCCGGACGCCAGCATTTCCTGGGTCTTGACCATGCGATCCACGACAACATTGGCTTTTTGCGGACAGCTCAGGCAGTTGCCGCAGCCGATGCAGCGGTCATACATGATCTGTGCATAGCCCTGGTCAACCTTGATAGCCTTGACCGGGCAGCTGCGTACACAGGAGTAGCAGCGGCGGCAGCGTTCTTTGTAGGTGATAATCGGTTCCATATGGCAGTTCCATTTGTATGCCAGGCGTCAAATTTGTAAGCACATAATTCCGAAGTATACCCTGTGATTGTAAAATGTGCAAGAAATGGCACACATAGAGATTGAGTCGGTTTCCAGTGGTTGTCACAAATTAAGTTATTCAAATTATCACAAACTTAACGGGCCGCCCAGAGTATTAGGCGGCCCGTTAAGCAAACAGATTGTTCGATGAATAATAGCAGCTATTGTACTCTGAACGGTCGCATCATCTCGTGATCCTCATGAGCCAGAATATGGCAGTGCCACATGTATGTTCCGATTCTATCAAACTTTGCTCTAATCCGCACATAACCTTGTGAACCGATCAATTCATCTGCCGGAGGAACACGCACTGTATCTTTGTGCCCATGTTCCTGGGGTTGCAAGGTGTATGGCGAATCCGGATCGGCAGCCGTGCCATCTGGGTTGACTGAAGGTCTCAGGCCACCGGCAGTAACCGTCGGCATGCCGCCTGAGCCATTAGCGGGTGTGTAAGCGCCCGGTGTGACACTGCCTTTCTCGATGACTTCAAAGTGTACCAGGTGTAGGTGCATTGGGTGAGCGTCAACCGTGTTGTTTATAATGACCCAGTCTTCAACATCATTTAAGAGTATGTTTTCAGTTATGGGGGCATCAAAGGGCAGACCATTCAGCAATATCATCAGGCGCTTGGCAATAGATCCGCTGTAGGAATCGAAAACAAAGGCGTTGTTCTCCTCAGTTTCCTGTAAATCAACATAGCGGGTATTGTTGGGTGCACCGTATGGTGTCAAAACCCTCGGGTTGGGCGGAATTACACTGGTGTCAGCGCCGGCTAGAGTTTTGGTGATCTTGAACTGCATTATTCTGCCGGTTGTTGAGGGATTTACATCATCACCGAAGGGATAGGGGGTATGTGCATCGTTACGTACGGTGATACTTGTACCGGCCGGGAGTTTGGAAAAGTCGATGATTACGTCGGCACGCTCGGCCAGTGCCAGTAACAGTCCGTTGCTCGGGCTATTACCGATATTGGTGACGGCTGACGGCAAGAGGCCTCCGTCATTGCCGATCTGGGTGATTGTTCCGGTTGGTATTGGCAGGCCGTCGGAGCGTTCCAGCCACATGTTATAGAAACGGGAATCCGAACCATTCAGTATTCGGAACCGGTATTTACGTGGTTCCACGTCAAGTTTCGGCCAGGCTTTGCCGTTAACGGTGATAACGTTACCAAAAAATTCAGGATTTGAAGTATATACCGGATTGCCGGCAACAGTCTGCTGTGTGCCGTCAGGATTTAAAAGCGCGTTGGAGTCGTAGTGCAACGATCCATCCTCGTTGAAAGATTTGTCCTGGATCACGAGCGGAATTTCGTAAGCCTCTTTTGGCAGATTAAGGGCATCCTCAGTACTGTCCCTCAGAAGATAGTTGGCGGCCAGGCCGGCATAGACGTTGAGACGTGTGATTCCCATGGCGTGGTCGTGGTACCAAAGCTGGTTGGCAATCTGGCTGTTGTCGTAGGTATAGGTGACCGTATTACCGTTGGGGCGGGCCGGGCGACCACTGATCAAGTCAGCTGGAAGCCCGGTTGCAGCGTTAGGATCGTTTGTGATCCACGCATCGGGATGCCCATCAGATTCAGGCGCAACATGTCCACCATGAAGATGGGTGACGATGCGAATATCAGATTCACCCATGTTGGCACCGCCCAGAGTTGCATCGGTGGTAAGAAGGTGCTTAGTAAGCAGTTTTCCAGTGGCATCCTTCAGGTTGTTGGTGTATTTAACCACGACCGGCTTCCCGGATTCTCCGGTAAGTGCCGAGCGGGCTTCAATCGTTGCGCCCAGATAGCCAGCCTTGATGCCGTTAGTGGTATAGCCCCAGACGGTGGTGCGGATTGGGGTTCCGGCAGCCGGATCCACAAATTCTCTGCCATCTTTCATGCGCAGGCCAAAGTCGTAGCCGCCGGTCTGTTCAGCTATAACGGTATAATAGTCAGAGCCTGGAACCGTAGTTGTGTCAGGGGTTGCCACCGGAATGATCGGCAAGGGGGTCTCGAACTGCTGCAGAGCTAATGGATTAAGTAGTGTGGTTTTTGATGCGCCCTGCACTGTCGTAATTGTGTTCGAATCCTTACCGCAACCGACAATGATCAATGCTGACAAGATAAAAAATGGAACCGCTGTAATTTTGTTCAATGGGGTAGGTAGTTAGCTCCTCCTGATGTATAATCGTCGTATCCAACCAACTTACTGGAGGGATTATGGCGAGCGAAAGTAGGAGTTTTCCTGATACCCACCGGAAATTTGTTTTGCAGTTTTATGATGATGTGCCATGTTCAGCATA
>JBBQCH010000060.1:0-17709 GCA_038318485.1 Geobacterales bacterium | reverse complement strand
CTATACTCAAATAATTCCGCCGTGTCAACTACTTTTTACAAACACCGCTTTTTCTCTGAGCCACTCGCAAAACTTCCCTCTCAAAAGGGACTCGTTTTCTAACACAACACTTTCAACATTGTCAAAATAAAAATGATGACCGAATGAAATAAAATCCGACGCCGACACCCTATTCTTCAAATACCTCGTAGAATCCATGAGTTCCCAGTTCATGTACTTTCATCAAGTTTGTTGATCCGCGTGTCTCGATCGGGATGCCCATGGTAATCACGACCAGATCTCCCTTATGAAAACCTGAAGCCATCAGCTTTTTTTCCACCGCTGATATCTGCTGATCGGTATTTTCCATCACTCCAACCCCGGTACAGTGCACTCCCCAGTAAATCGAAAGACGTCGGCGGATCTCCAGTGAAGTTGTAAATGCGATAATCGGTGTAGTTGGCCGGAAAGCAGAAATCAGGGTGGCAGTACCGCCTGAGCGGGTAAAGACAACTATGGCCTTTGCCTTGAGCGAGGCTGCGGTGCGGCAGGAGGACTCTGCAACAGCCTGGGCCACAGTCAGAACCGAACCTCCATGGACGACACCATCAAGGAAATCTGTACTCTCCACATCTTTGGCAATCCGTACCATTGTCTCTACCGATTCTATCGGGTAATCACCCGAAGCCGTTTCCGCCGAGAGCATGATCGCATCGGTACCATCCAGAATGGCATTGGCAACATCGGATGTTTCCGCCCTAGTCGGACGCGGATGACGGATCATCGAATCCAGCATCTGGGTGGCTGTGATAACCGGCTTGCCGGCCTTGTTGCAAGCCTGGATAATTTTTTTCTGATAGATCGGTACTTTTTCAGGCTCGATTTCGACCCCCAGGTCACCACGTGCCACCATGATGGCATCGGTCGCCTCCAGAATACTCTTGAAGTTGCGCAGCGCCTCAGGTTTCTCGATCTTGGCCACAACCGGCGTATCTTTACCTTTGGCAGCGATAATCTGCTTGATTTCTTTAATATCAGCGGCAGTGCGCACAAATGACAAAGCAATAAAATCCACGTCCGCATCCAGCGCAAAATCCAGGTCAATCAGGTCTTTCTCAGTAAGGCAGGGCGCCGAAACATTTACACCGGGAAGATTGATACCCTTGTTGTTTTTCAGCAGACCGCCATTAACAACCAGACAGCGCACCCGTTCACCCTCAAGCCCGACCACCTTCAACTCCAGCAGGCCATCATCCAGCAGGATCCTAGAACCGGGATGAACATCATAGGGCAGCGAACGATAGATGGTAGGAATAACACCATCAGCACCAAGCACGTCATCGGTAGTGATGAACACTTCCTGCCCCTTTATGAGCAGCAACCCCTCACCCGCCATTTTACCGGTCCTGATTTTGGGCCCCTGCAGGTCGCCAAGAATACCGACCTGTCGGCCCAACTTGTCTGACTCCTGACGGATGGTCTGAATCAACTCCTGCTTTTGGGAGTTCTCACCATGCGAAAAATTCAGCCTGAATATGTCAACACCGGCCTTGATAAGTCTTTGGATCATATTCGGTGAGGAACTCACCGGTCCTACAGTTGCTACAATTTTAGTTTTGCGGGTATTCTTTGTCATTACTATTCCCTCAATTATGATCTTGCTTAACAAAATTCAGCGTACCACCCGCCAGCATCTCCTGCCGCTGACGGTCGGACACTTCCAGCAATGTGATTATCTCTTGATTTCCGACAATGACCGGAATCTGAGTGGCTCCACTTTCGATAAGCTGGCGAACGTTTGGGATTGTAACCTGATCGCCCTGCTTGAACAGGTCCATATCAGCCGGGTTTTTGAAAACCAGCGGCAGAATTCCGAAATTGACCAGATTGGCCTTGTGAATCCGGGCAAAGCTTTTGACAATTTTAACCCTGATTCCAAGATAACGAGGTGCAATGGCGGCATGTTCCCGTGACGAACCCTGCCCGTAGTTCTCGCCGGCGATAACCACGCCATTACCGGCGGCCAGTGCCCGGGCCGGGAACGCTGCATCCACCTGCTCAAAAACATGTTCGCTAATGGCCGGAATATTACTGCGCAGCGGGAGAACCTTGTTACCGGCCGGCATGATATGGTCGGTGGTGATATTGTCACCAAGAGATATGATGACGGTCGCCTGCAAGTTATCCGGCAAAGCATCGAAATCCGGGAACGGCAGAATATTCGGCCCGGTTTTGATTTCAACATCCGAGCCATCTTCCAGCGGGAAGATAATCCCGGAATCGTCCAGCAGATATTTTTCCGGATTCTGTACCGCCGGATAGGGTTTGATCTCTACCAATTTGCGCGGATCGGTTATGACTCCGTAGATACCGGCCGCTGCAGCTGTTTCAGGTGAGCATAGATAGACCTTGTCTCCCTTGGTACCGCTGCGACCGGGGAAATTGCGCGGAAAAGTACGCAGCGAGATCTGATCCGTTCCGGGAGCCTGCCCCATACCTATGCACCCCAGACAGCCGGACTGGTGGATACTGACTCCAGACATCAACAGCATCAATACGCCACCGTCCTGGGCAACATTTTCCAACGCCTGGCGACTGCCCGGATTAACATGGAAATGCACTCCCGGAGCAATCCTGTTCCCCTCCAGAATACGGCAGACAGTCATCAGGTCCCGGTAGGACGAATTCACTGAACTGCCTACTATAACCTGATCCACTTTGACTCCGGCCACATCGGAAACCTTCACCACATTGTCCGGTGATGACGGGCAGGCGATCAATGGTTCCAGCGTGGAAAGATCGATTTCATCGTACTCATCATAGGTTGCGCCTTGATCAGCTGCCATCGGCTGCCAGCCATCAGCGCGCCCCTGTGAAACCAGAAACTGGCGCGTCCGTTCATCGGAAGGAAAAATGGAAGAAGTGGCCCCTAACTCGGCTCCCATATTGCCGATGGTGGCGCGATCGGTGACGGAAAGAGTCTCAACGCCGGGGCCGTAATACTCGATGACCTTGCCCACGCCCCCCTTGACGGTGTGACGCCGCAACATCTCCAGAATGACATCCTTTCCCGAAACCCAGTCCGGAAGCTTGCCGGTCAACCTGACCCCCATAACCTTCGGACAGGGCAGATTAAAGGCATGTCCGGCCATGGCCAGCGCCACATCCAGTCCTCCGGCACCAATAGCCAACACTGAAAGGCCGGCAGCTGTCGGAGAATGCGAATCGGCTCCCAGCAGTGTCAAACCCGGAAGTCCGAATCGTTCCAGATGCACCTGATGAGAAACACCGTTGCCCGGTTTGGATAGGTGAACCCCGTATTTCATGGCCGCCGAAGTCAGGAAAGCATGATCGTCGGCATTCTTGTAATCGGTCTGCAACAGGTTGTGATCAATATACTGGGCCGCCAGGTCAACCTTGACCCGCGTCAAACCCATGGCGATAAACTCCAGCATCGCCATAGTGCCTGTGGCATCCTGCAAAAGTGTATGGTCGATACGGATTGAGATTTCAGTGCCCGGGGTCAGTTTTCCTTCAACCAGATGGGCCTCCAGAATTTTTGTGGTCAGATTTTTCGGCATTGGACAACCTCCTCGCAGAATCAACTGAATCCGAAATTTGCAACCTACAGTGTAATTGATTACCAGCTATTTGCAACCCTGTAGTTATTCGCAGAGTTAAAACAGCTGCTGGTCGCAAGCAAAAAAAGGCCACTTCCGAAATGGAAATGACCTTTTATTACTGCGAATATCTTACGGAGAAACCACCGGACGATCTAATTCAGACAGATCAATTGCCGTGTTTTACGATACGACCCGGATCGATATCAAGACGTTGCATGACAGAGCGGTTAGTTTTTATTACGGCCTTGTCAGGGAAAACGACTTTACTGCTGCTCAGCTCACCTGACAGAATCTGCGAAACCATCCGGTCGGCCTGGCGACCCAGAGCGATTAGATCGACATCCAATGCCGCAGCCGCACCCAGGTTGACATAGCTGCCGGAGAAAGAGATTACCGGTACGGAGTTAGCCTGGCCGAACTGGAAATACGCCTCTATTGATTCGCGGGTTACGGCCGTTATATCCGGCACCATCCAGAGCGCATCGACCTTGCCGGCCAAACCGGATAATTGGGTCATTGTTTCATGCCCAGTTGAAACTTCACGCAGAATCAGATCGATACCGACCTGGCGGGCTGCTCGCCTGGCCTGATCCAGATACCAGCCGCTCTTGGCGGGATTGTAAATCACACCGACACGGCGGGCTTTCATATTATGGAAAACAGTCAGATAGCTTTCCGGCGCTGCGAACATGCTGATACCAATCAGGTTCGGATGGGCTGAGCTATTGGAAGGGACTCCCAATGTCATCATGGCCAATACCGGAGTATTGCGGACCTTGAGGAACTCTTTCAGCGCGGCGTCACCGAGCGCCAGGATCAGGCGCGGATGATCTTCACGCACGACACGGACAACGTCCACCTCGGCGTAGTCGGACAGCACCAGCATGCGCAGAGATGATTTCTGCTCGAAGCGGAAGCCTTTCAGCACCTCATCGTAGGCCGGGTCGCGGCGGCTTTGCAGAACGAGCACGTCGTAGGCCTGGGCCAGGGAAGGCAGCAGAGTCGCCAGGGCGATTATGAGGAGAATAAAGCGTCTCATCAGAACCTCACCCTCATTCCGCCTTCGAACCAGCGAGGCGCGGAGTTATAAATCTCAACACCGGTTGACTGGCTGCCGTTGAACAGGTTGTGGCCACTGAAGAAAAATTCCGGCGCCAGTTCATGCTTCCGGAACGGCTTCCAGTTCAGGTGCAGGTCCCAGAGCATGCCACTGTCAGACATGGAGTACCAGAGACCTGGTTCCTTGTTCCACCAGATGTAATTGCCGGTCAGCGTGCCACTGAAGCCCAGCTCGCTATTGTCATAGTTCAGCTTCAACTTGACGTTGTGGGGCGGAACACTCTGGTTGCTATTGGACGGCAGGCGCAGATCAGTATCGTTGTCCCTGGCATCCAGATAGGTATAGCCGCTGGCAACCGAAAAGCCGTAGAGCGGCACGGTGCGCAGCTCAACCTCGAAGCCTTGGCGGTTCTGGTCAGTGACTGTCGGGTTGATACCCACAGACTCGCTATGACGTATGGCGTTGTAGAAATAGGTACCCTTCAACCACAGGTAGGGAATCCTGGAGGTCTCAAAACCAGCCTGGATGGTTTTGACCTTCTGGGGTTTCGAATCGTCAGCGAAGATCGTCGTAAGAGAGTAACCGCTGGTGGCATAGCCGCGCAGTGTGAAGTCCGGCATGAGCTGGTATGTGGCACCCAAGGAGTAACTGGTGTTGTCGCCAACCCGGCCGGTGATGTCATGGCGGATGCCGGGCAGTAGGGTCAGGTTGCCGATGGTGTAGGCGCCATTGGCATAAAGCCCCCATTGATCCCAGTTCCCTTCATTAATAACCAGGTCGGCACTGCCCCAGCTATCTCCACCTCCATAATAGCGGTACTTACTGCTGACATGACCGTAATCGAGCCCAATCGTCAGATTGCGCTGGCCGTCTCCCCAACTCAGGCGGGTATTGATGCCACGGCTGTTTTCCTTATTGATCAGATGGTCACGTTCGTTATCGTTGGCATACCAGGAGAATAGGCGTTCATAATAATTGCTAAGATAACCGTCCAGTTCCAGGCGTAGTCCATTGCCCAAGGGCTGGGTGAGCTTGATAAAACTGTTGGTGCGCCGAATTTTCTGACTGTCGCCGAACGGCCCGCCATACTTGGCCAAATCCCCCAGGTCCATGCCGGGATTGGTGTTCAGGTGCCAGAGGCCGGCCGTTACTATGCCGTCGCCCGGGAGGGAGTAGGTAAGTTTGCCGTTGATGTTGTTGAGATTGGTGGCGGTGCCGGGGTTGAGCCCGTCGGAGCGGATATTGCCGACGGTCAGGTAGTAACCGAACTTGTCCAGTGTGCCGCTGAGTTCTGCCCGACTGTCGGCGGTAAACTGAGATCCGATGGAACCGGACACCATGCCACTGGCCTTGTGCTCGAGATTGGGCGATTTGGTGATGATATTGATCACGCCACCAAGGGCAGAACCCCAGGCAGTGGAGGCAGGCCCTTTAAGGATCTCGATCCGTTCGATCTGCTGGATCGGGATCAAGCCCGGAGGGGCAATACCTAATTGATAAGTGTTCAGGCGGATGCCGTCCACCAGCACCAGCACAGTTGTGTTATATGCACCCTGGAGGTTGAAGAACGTATACGTAGTTGGTGTACGCAGATAATCGAGCTGGATGCCGGGTACGGTTTGCAGCACCTCAGCCAGGGTATGGGCGTTAAGGCGCTCGATGTCGGCGGCAGTGATGACGGTGATGTTTTCAGCGACTTTAGAGGGAGGACGGGGAATACGTGCTGTCGTTACAGGCGTTTCCTGCCAAGCATTCAGCAGCTCAAGGCTGTCATCACTGTTAAGAGCATCAGCCCATGCAGGAACGGTGAGACATAGTCCCAGACAGAGGGTAATCAGAAACGACCGCAGGCTATGTGAATGATTAATTAAAGGCATGGACTATGCTTATTTTAATATCAGGTCTAATGGCAGTTGTCAATTTTGTTGTCTACCAAAAGGAGGTGATTGCTATGAGCGAAGTGAATCAGGATCTTCTGGTGCTGGAAGAAGGCGTGAAAGCTGGGATTGTTCGTGGATGCTGCACAAGTGGTCCTGCCAAGATATAAAACTTGTTCACGGCGGGGAGCTTGGCTCCCCGCTACGTTATTTAACCAAATTAAATAAAATTCAATACAACATCGCATAACACGCCACCGAATATTAGTAGCATATCTAACCCGAAGCCAACCCCGCCATATTATTTTCACAAATAAGTCATATGACGTTGTATCCAATAAAATCATCTTACCAAGGAGTACACCATGCAACTCTCCCGCTACCTGAAAAGCTACCCCTGCCCGGACAAGCCAGGGCGTGTGCTGCTTGTGGCCACCCGACGCTGCGCAGTACTGGAACTATCCGAAGCGCTTTGGTCAAAAATCAATCGCGGCGGAGAACTTTCCGAAAATGAAGTCGAAACCCTGCTGCGCCTGGGTGTGCTGGTGGCGGATCGTGACGTTGAGCGAGCGGATATCCTGGCCACCTTCGAGACCATCAACCGGGATAGCCGCCATTTCAGAGTGACCGCCACCCTGACCCTGGAGTGCAACCTGGCCTGTCCCTACTGTTATGAAGACCAGTTCCGGGGACATTTTGTGATGAGCGACGAAACCGCCGACCTGCTGGTACAGGTGTTGACGGAGCGCCTGGCTAATGGTTTTGATGTGACCGTGGATTTCTACGGCGGCGAGGCATTGATGCGACTGGAGCAGCTGGTGGATATCGCCGAACGTCTGGGGAGTGCGGCCGGGGAACATGGCGTCAAGTTCGATTTCAACCTCTTTTCCAACGGTGTCCTGCTGACGCCAGCCGTGGTAAAGCGTCTGCTGCCGCTGGGATTATCGGCGGTGCGCCTGACGATCGACGGTCCGCCGGATCTGCACGACGTACAGCGACCGTTTGTTTCCGGCAACGGCAGCTTCAACATCATCATGTCCAACTTGTGCGGTGTCCATAAACTGGTGCCGATTGACCTGGGTGGCAATTACACCCGCCACAACTACTGCCGTTTTGTGGAACTGCTGGATCTGCTGATCGAGGCGGGTATCGAACCGGGCCGCATGAAGGAAGTCTCCTTTTCGCCGGTCATGCCAAGGGCTGACGGCAGCGTGGCTGGTGATCACAGTTCGGCCTGCGCCTGCACCGCCGAACCGTGGGCCATTGATGCCAGCCTGTTCCTGCGGCAGGAGGTCATTCGGCGCGGCTTTCCGGTCGCCAAAATCAAGCCAAGCGCCTGCACGATTGAATTCACCAATGACCTGGTGCTGGGTTACTACGGAAGCCTCTATAAATGCCCGGTCTTCATGGGGCATAAAGAGATGCGGGTGGGCAGCCTGGCCGACGGGATCGGAGATTATCGGCAATCCCATAACCTGGATATATGGAAAAACGAGCAATGCCTGGAGTGCGCCTATCTGCCGCTCTGTTTCGGCGGCTGCCGTTTTTTCAGCAAGCTTAAAACCGGCTCGATAGAAGGCGTGGATTGCCGCAGGGAAATGCTGGATGCATCGTTGGAAACGATTGTCAGGCAGGATGTGGGATTGAGAGAGAAGCCTGGGAATCATGGTAGGACATTAAATCAGCAAAAAACGGCCACCCGCAAGGGGATGGCCCTACAAAACCAGGGCGACCACAAGGGATCGCCCCTGCTATCGACAATTTTATTGTAGGGGCATCCCCTTGCGGGTGCCCTAGGCGTGGATCGCCTCTTTATGCAGATCCAGCGCCGCTTCCTTGATCGCCTCCGACAAGGTCGGATGGGCGTGGCACATCAGGGTTATATCGCGGGCGGTGCCGCCAAAGCTCATCACCGTGGCCGCTTCGGCAATCAGGTCCGAGGCCCGCGGGCCGATGATATGCACACCCAATACCCGGTCCGTCTCCAGATGAGCCAGTATCTTGACGAAGCCTTCGCTCTCGTCCATGCAGCGCGCCCGCCCCAGGGCGGCAAAGTTGAAGCGACCGCTGCGATAAGGAATGTTCGCTTCCTTTAGCTGTTCCTCGGTTTGCCCCACGCTGGCGGCTTCGGGCCAGGTGTAGCAGACGCCGGGGATGTAGTCATATTCAACTGCGGACTGCTGACCGGACATACGCTCCACGCAGACCACACCTTCCTCGGAGGCCTTGTGGGCCAGCATCGGACCGGGCACCAGATCGCCGATGGCGTAGATGCCGGGCGCGGAGGACTGATAATCACGATCTATCACCACCCTACCCTGCCAATCCAACCTCACACCCAATTCTTCCAGCCCCAATCCGGCCGTCAGCGGACGGCGGCCGATCGCCACCAGTACTTTGTCACAATCGATCTCTTCGCTGCCGGTGCCGTCGTTGTAATCGACTATCGCCTTGGAGCCGATCCGCCGCACATTATTGATGCGTGTTCCCAGCTTAAACTGGATGCCCTGCTTACGTAATGAACGGTAGAGGGTGTCGGCCACCTGTCGATCCATATTCGGAAGAATCTGCGGCAGCATCTCCATCACTGTCACCTTGACGCCCAACCGTCGCCAGACCGAGCCCATCTCCAGTCCGATATAACCGCCACCGGCCACGATCAGATGTTCCGGCAGTTTTTCAAAGGAAAGTGCCTCCCGGGCGCTGACCACTACCTGACCATCAAAGGTTATGCCGGACAATCCGGTCGCCTCGCTGCCGGTTGCCAGCAACACCATGGGGGCGGTCAAGGTGACCTTTTCAACCCCGGAAGCAGCAGGCACAACCTCGACCTGATGCAGTCCGTCCGTGTTTTTACCGGTCAAAACCGCCGTGCCATGAATCCGCTGGATGTTGTTCTTTTTAAAGAGATAGGCGATGCCATCGGTCAGCTTTTTGACCACGTCATCCTTGCGCAGCATCATCGCATCCAGATCAAGGCGCGGCGGATCGATGGCGATGCCATGCAGTGCAAACTTGTCGCGAGCCACGGCAAACAGTTCACTGGAATCCAGCAGTGCCTTGCTGGGAATACATCCTTCATTAAGGCAGACGCCGCCCAGCGTGGCACGCTTTTCCACCACCGCCACCTTCATCCCCAACTGTGTCGCACGGATGGCGGCCACATAACCACCCGGCCCGGCGCCGATAACAATTAAATCGAATGTTGCTTCTAACATATCGGGAAACCTCCTGTAAAAAGCGTTCAACGTTCAACGTTCTGGGGTCTTTTATCGATTCACCCTTCCAGCAGAAGCTCTTCCGGAGCTTCAATATATTCCTTGACCTTCTTCAGGAATCCAACCGCCTCGCGGCCATCGACAATGCGGTGATCGTATGACAGGGCCAAGTACATCATCGGACGGATCACAATCTGCCCGTCCAGCACAACCGCACGGTCCTGAATGGCGTGCATCCCCAGAACAGCGCTTTGGGGCGGGTTAAGGATCGGGGTCGAAAGCATCGAACCATAGACACCACCGTTACTGATGCTGAAGGTGCCACCTTGCAGATCGGAAATGGCCAAGCGGTTTGTTTTTATTTTTTCCGAGAAGTCCGCAATGGACTGGTCGATTTCATACAGTTTCATCCGGTCGGCATTGCGCAGGATCGGCACAACCAGCCCTTTTTCGCCACCAATGGCAATGCCGATATCGTAGAAATGGTGAAATACGATGTCGTCACCATCGATACTGGCGTTTACATTGGGGAATTCTTTCAGCGCCTCTACGCAGGCCTTGACGAAGAACGGCATAAAGCCCAGGGCAATGCCGTGTTTAAGAAGAAAATGTTCCCTGTTATTGCTGCGCAGGGACTTAACGTGGGAAAGGTCGGCTTCGTTAAAGGTGGTCAGCATGGCGGTCTGCTGTCGGGCAGCCACCAGTCGCTCGGCAATCCGTTTGCGGATCGGCGACATAGGGCGTCGCTCCTCGCGAACGGCGGCGTAAAGCGGGGCAGTCTCAGTCTGCACAGCAGACGGCTGGGAAACCGGCTCCATAACCTTCGCAGCAGGTTCTGGAACAACAATTGGCGATACTGGCGGAGGTACAGGAACGACCGGAGGTTCCGGCAATGACGCCGTCTTTTCGGCCACAGCAACATTCACGGACCGGGGTGCCGGCGGCTGTTTTGAGCGCTCCTCAATCCGGGCAAAAAGGTCATCCAGGGTGATACGGCCACCCTTGCCGGTTCCGGCAACTTCGTCGGGGCTGATATCATGCTCCAGCATTTCGCGCCGCACCGCCGGTGATGAAGCCGGCGCGGCCAATTTTTGGGCCAACAGGGTGGACGATTCGCTGGGTGGGGCCACCGGAGACAAGGTGGTCTCCGCGATCGATCCGATCACTGTACCAACCGCAATCGTAGTTCCTTCGGCCACCGATATTGACAGCACTCCGTCAGCATCGGCATTCAGGTCCAGTGTAATCTTGTCGGTTTCAATCTCGCAGAGCGATTCGTCTTTTTTTACCATCTCACCGTTTTTTTTGAACCACTTGGCCAGCAGCGCCTCGCGCACCGATTCACCAACTTCGGGTATTTTAATTTCCATGATTCACTCCATAAACACAGTTTGAATCCATTCATTGTCCTGAATGAGCTGAGACATTCTACCTAACTGTTGCCATTTCTCCAGAAAAAACAAAGGGCGACCAATCTGGTAGCCCTTTTTGATGCAGTCTATCTCAATTAACCCTTTGCCTGTCCTTTCAGATGTTCCCTTCCAAAGGGCGACATCTGCCGCAGGCGGGCGATGATCGGCGGCATTTCACGGATGATGGTATCGATCTCGGCATCGGTTGTGTAGCGCGAAAGAGAAAAGCGGATTGAGCCGTGGGCACAGGTGAAAGGCACGCCCATGGCACGCAATACGTGGGACGGCTCCAGGGAACCAGAGGTACAGGCACTGCCGGAAGAGGCGCAAACACCCAGTTCAGACAGCAGCAGCAGAATTGCCTCACCTTCGACAAACTCGAAAGCGATCGAAGTTGTGTTGGGCAGGCGCTCGGCGCCGCCACCGTTGATGCGGGCGTTAGGAATGGTCGCCATCAGGGCATCCTGCAGACGGTCGCGCATGGCCAGAACCGTAGTATTTTCGGCCTCCATATATTGATCCGCCAACTGGCAGGCTTTGCCGAGGGCAATTATGGCCGCTGCATTCTCGGTACCGGCCCGACGACTCTTTTCCTGGTGTCCGCCCACCAGAAACGGGCGAAAAGGAGTGCCGCGACGCAGGTACAGAACACCGATGCCCTTAGGGGCGTGCAGTTTGTGTCCGGAAAGCGAGAGCATATCGATACTTGAATTCGCCATATTGATCGGGATTTTTCCGATGGCCTGCACAGCATCGCTATGGAACAGAGCACCTTTGGATTTGGCAATCGCAGCTGCCTCTTCCACCGGAAAGATCACGCCGGTTTCATTGTTGGCCCACATCAGCGAAACTATCGCGGTATCACTGTCCACGGCGGCCTTCAATTCGTCCATATCAAGGTGCCCGGCGCCGTCTACACCGATTTCAGTAACCCGATAACCCTTCTGGGTCAGGTTGCGGCATTGGGTCAGAACAGCCGGGTGTTCAACCCGGCTGGTAATAACGTGTCGGCGGTCCGGAAAAACCTCCAGAGCCGAACGAATGGCGGCATTGTCACTCTCGGTGCCACAGGCGGTGAAGATGATCTCTTCCGGTGAAGCGCCCAAAAGAGCCGCCACACGTGCCCTGGCCTCAGTTACCTTGCCCTGCACCTGACCACCGAAGAAATGCATCGAACTGGGATTGCCGTACAGTTCGCAGAAATAGGGGCGCATCTCTTCAAAAACTTCCTCATCAACCTTGGTAGTGGCATTGTTGTCGAGATAGATCTCTTTCATTGAGAAACCTCCTCAACCACGATATCCTCGGCCACCAGGTCGCGCAGCTTGGTTTCCACCATTCGGGCGGTATTGCCGGAAGAGGCACAGCCGGCACAGGCTTTTCGGAAGGCAACCTGAACCTTGGCACCATCGATATCGATCAATTCCAGATCACCACCGTCGGCCCACAACAGTGGACGGATATCACGCTCAAGCACTTCCTGAATCAGCTGCATCTTCTTCATGTTGGAGAGTTTCTCGGGGCGCTTGCGCGGCTGGATATCATCGCTGCCCAGCACCTGGGCAATCAGCTCCTGGATCTTGGGAATGCATCCGCCGCAAGCGCCGCCGGCCTTGGTGAAGTGGGTGACCTGTTCGGCAGTTGTCAGGCGGTTGGTCTCGATGACCTTCTTCAGAAAGGTGTCAGTGATGCCAAAACATTTACAGACGACTTCACCCTCGTGATCAGGGTAGGCATGTCCATGGTCATGTTCACTGTCATGCTCGGGGATCGGCTCGCCGCGATATTTGGCAATCGCCACTTCCAGAGCCTCCTGTCCCATCACGGAACAGTGCATCTTCTCTTCCGGCAGACCGCCCAGAAAATCGGCGATATCCTGGTTACTTATAGCCAGGGCTTCATCCAGATTCTTGCCCTTGACCATTTCGGTCAGGGCCGATGAAGAGGCGATGGCACTGGCGCAGCCAAAAGTCTGGAACTTGGCGTCAACAATCTTGTCCTTGTTCTCATCCAGCTTCAGGTAAAGTTTGAGCGCATCGCCGCAGGCCAGGCTGCCGACTTCACCAACTGCATCGGCATCCGGGATATCTCCCACGTTGCGCGGGTTAAGAAAATGATCTTTAACGATTGGTGTGTAATCCCACATGCTTGTATCCTCCAGAATAAAATGATTTAGCTTAGAATAAATTGCCGGCCGGCGGCCATTACTTCTGCCAGTCGAGCTTCGTTGCTCGCCTCGCCATACAGTCGCACAACCGGTTCGGTTCCCGACTTGCGGAATAGCATCCAGCTGCCGTCGTCCAGCAGCAGTTTTGTCCCGTCGATCCTTACAACCTCCTTGACTTTCGTCCCGGCGACTTCGGCGGGAACTGCGTTGATCTTGTTACTGTAGGCAATTTCCAGTTCCGGCGACAGCTTGAGATTGTCGCGACGGGTCACAAAGCGCCCCACTTCGTCATATAAATTTTCCAGCAGTTCGCGAACCGTTTTGCCTTCGCGGGCCACCATCTCGGCCACCAGGAAGCAGGCCAGAATACCGTCCTTCTCCGGAACATGCCCTTTGATAGTAAGTCCGGCACTTTCTTCTCCGCCGATGACCAGCTTGTCCTGACTGATCAGTTCGCCGATATACTTGAAACCGACCGGAGTTTCGTAGACCGGCACTCCATGCTTCTTAGCGACTGCGTCAATCAGGTGCGAGGTGGCCACACTGCGCGCCACGCCCCCTTCCAGCTTGCGGACCCGGATCAGGTAATCCAGCAGCAGGGCGATGATGTAATTGGGCTCGATGTAACTGCCGTCGGCATCGATAATACCGAATCGGTCCGCATCGCCGTCAGTTGCCAATCCAAGTCTGATATCGGAATTGCCCTTGATCAGCGATATGAAATCGGGAATATGAGCCTCGGAAGGCTCGGGTGGATGGCCGCCAAAGTACGGATCGGGACGGTCATTAATGATTGTGTAAGGTATTGAGCGTTTGCGCAGCGGCTCATCCAGATAGCCGCGAGCGGTTCCGTACATCGGATTGAGCGCCACCCGACCCAGACGACCGATCACGTTGAAATCGACCTTCTGCTCCAGAGCTTTCAGGTATTCGGCACGTGGGTTGATGACTTCCAGCAGACCCTTCGTTTTGGCCTCCTCAACAGCAAGTTCCTTGAAGCAGGCTGTACCAAGCATCCGGTTGGCGCGCTGTTCGATGTCGCTGGTGGTCTCCGGCAAGGCCGGACCGCCCCAGGAAGGTGAGAATTTGACGCCGTTGTATTCGGGAGGATTATGGCTGGCGGTGAAGTTGATGCCGCCGGCCGCAGCACGCCGCAGAATCTCGAATGAGATGACCGGGGTTGGGGTGTCCCGTTCACACATATAGGCTTTGATGCCGGCCCCGGCCAGCACACGGGCGGAAGCCTCCACAAAGCTCTGCCCCATGAAACGGGTATCGCAACCGATCACAACACCCTTGTCCTGCTCGCCAGCAGCTTTGATATTATCAGCTATGGCCTGAATGACTGTCTTAACATTATCGTAGGTAAAATCCTCACACAGGATTCCACGCCATCCAGATGTTCCAAAGGCAATTTTAGTCATGGCACCCCTCCACCGACATAATAGGACAGCTTTAGTCGTATTACAATAATACAGCAAAGCCTGTCCGTCAAGCGAAACGGCCTCAGTTTTTTCAACATCTCACAAGAGCGAGCCAATCGGGGTCACATTTATCTTTAGATTCAGCAGCTAAAGCCTCCTGCATTCGTGCTGACGTGCTATTTCTGGCAAGCAACCTCCATTTCGAAAATATTGTCGAAATACTTTACACCACGCAATTTAATCAGACAAAACCATCTAAAATGCATTCATAATTGACTAGTTACACAATTGGAGAGTAAATTGCATAGCTCTGTACTAGATATTTTTAACTAAATTCCAGGACTAAACCTCAACAAAATACAGGAGAAAACAAAATGAAAACAATTGCTACATTATTGGCAGAAAATATGTCCAGGTCGGTTGTGGGCCTCACTCTCCTGACCGCGCTTCTTTCGGGCCCCTCCCCGGCATCGGCCGTGCCCTTGCTGAGTACGGACCTGGCAAGCTTTGCGGTACTGGGCGCCTCGACGGTAACAAATACCGGCGCGACCACCCTCACCGGAAATCTGGGGGTCTCCCCAGGTTCTGCGATTACTGGCCAGTCCACCATCACCATCAATGGGGATTCTGCGCTTACTACGGGGGCGGTGTTCGTCCACACAACCGATGCGCTCGCAGCGCAGGCCCAGCTTGATCTCACCAATGCAATAACGAGTCTGAATAGCATGACGCCCACTAGCACATTGAGTGCGGATCTGACTGGACTCACGATCATTCCGGGCGTCTATATTGTTCCCTTCGCTGCGAGTAATTTGACGGGAGCAGTTACGCTCGACGGCCAGGGTAACGCCAATGCGGCCTGGGTGTTCCAGATGCAGAGCTCGCTGACCACCTCGCCTGGCTCGTCCGTGAACGTGATCAATACAGGCGCAGGCGCCGGGATTTTTTGGGATGTCCGCAGCTCTGCGACCCTCGGTACAACCACGTCGTTCGAAGGAAATATTCTCGCGCTTACGAGCATCACACTGGACACCGGAGCAACAATTGGTTGCGGTAGGGCCTTGGCAAGTACTGGTGCCGTGACCATGGATACGAACACCATCGGCGGACCCTGCATTAGCAACGGCTTTAGCGGCGGACTTGATGTTCCAATAGGTGGTGGTACCCCCACACCCCTTCCATTTGCCCCTGTTCCTGAGCCCAGCTCCGTGATCCTCCTCGGCACCGGCTTTGCCGGACTGGCTGCTCTTGCAATACGGCGGCGAAGGGCGAAAGGGTTTTCTGTAAAAATGTCCTAAATATTATCAATCTTAACTTAGTGAAGTTTGACAGGTTCAGGACTTGATGACTTGGATTATCGCCACATCCCATTTTCATTTGTGGAGGTAATCAAGAATTCAAGTCCTGTCCTTTATTTAACTGAATGAATGATTTTTAATTTCGGCGGTAGCAGGCAAAACGCAGCACCATTCACCGCACATCAGGCAAACTAGTCAGCACCGGATAATTCTGCAACAACCCCAACCTGCCTTAACAAAGCCTTCTGCACAGACATTTTTGAATGCCGTCCAATTCACTGCCTCGTATAGAATCCTGGTGATGGATTGTATTTCCAAGTGCAGGCTTGATTCGAATCGGGCAACAGTAGTATATTCGATCATCGGGAAAGTGGATAACACCCGCTTAGCACTGGCCTGGAACGATAATTCCATTAGCGAAACCGGTTTCCTGGTGCAGAAAACCACGGACGGCACAACCTGGACCGATGTGGGCACCACTCCGGCGCCGCTTGACCAGGCAAACACGGTCGACCCACGCACACTGACAGATCCGGCTACCTACAATGCAATCGCAGTTGTCAAATACCAGGTTGTGTCCCAGAACACCGTCGGATACGGGGGACAGTACCCGGGCATAACCGACACCTCGACTCCAGCAACACGATTATAGGCAACCCGCCAACTACACCAAGCAATTTCACTGCAACAAATGGTCCTAACGGTAATGGCAATAACCGGACCGTGATCCTCATCTGGCAGGATTTCTCGAACAACGAGACCGGTTTATCTATCAAGCCTGCGTCAATTCAGCTTTTACAGCCGGCCTCAACACCGCAAATGTCGCAGCCAACCTAACAACACTCACCCAGACCGATCTGGCACGGAACACCCGGTACTGGTATCGAATTCGCTCCAACAACAGCGCGATCATCTCTTCAGCATGGGCGAACTCAGCACCATTACCAATAATAACAAATCCTTAAGTCAGCAAATTGAATTGCGGGGAGGGAACATTCCCTCCCCGATTTCTACTGAACCTTTTCCACTGTCAAGAAGCAGGGCAAAACCAAATTCTGAAATGTGAAAGGGCCTCATTGCAGGCCCTTTCACTCTTATTATTAATTATTAATTATTAACCATTTTAATCAATTTAGCACCAGCTTCTTCCGTATATGGCCTCCCCCCCTATTTGCGAGGGCTTTTTACATTGAATGACAGAGGCAGGGTGGTTTCAGTATATTCGGCCTCTTTGTGAGTGTAATATCCCTCAGGCCTCGCTGAAATAAGCGCGTATCGTCCTTATCGGTTAGACGGTTTTTTCAACCACCGGAAGTCTCAGGTTTTCAATACGCTGGTCTTACCTGTTTTTCATCACTCGTAATAGATCCTTCGCAATTTATGGCAGGAGTCCCCCCTGTTTTAACGCTGGATTTTGTTATTATTTGTTCTTTATAAACTGATTTTGGAAGTCTTTGCGCAATCCATTTTATCTGGACAGCAAATCCGGTGCTGACTGGACACTGAATCCGTTTTCAACTGGACAGTAGTTTTTCTCTGTTCTTCCCGTCAGGTTTTTGGTTTCAGGGTGTCCAGTTCATATCGTCTTTGACTGCATTTTTCTCATCGATTCCCCTTTCATTGTTATCATGTGTGCATTGTGTACCAGTCG
>JBBQCH010000059.1:0-17803 GCA_038318485.1 Geobacterales bacterium | reverse complement strand
AACTACATTAACAATCTTTTCATGAAGCGGAAGAGACCGGATGGCAAAATAAACACCCAGGAGGAAGAACAGGCGAGAGACGTAAGGTATCGTACGTTCCAGGATCCGGTCATCCAGGTCGGTTGAGGTGAAAGCCGTCAGACGCTTGCCCCACTTGTTCAGGATCATCACTACAAGCTGGGACAGCGCCCAGAAGAGCGCCATGATCAGCAACGCACCCAGAATTTCCTTGGCCCAGAACAGCAAAAATCCGTCACCGTCCTGAGTACTCAGCAAACCTCGTATCAGTTCGAACAAACTATTCACCGAAAACCCGCCTGAAGATTGTATTTACATGTTTCAGATGATAGTTCAAGTCGAATGATTCTCGAATTTTTGATTCACCCAACGCTCCAACCACTTCCTGATCGGCCAGCAGTTCGGTCTGGAAATCTGCTCCCTGTTCCCATACTTTCATGGCATTGCGCTGAACTAATCGGTAGGAATCTTCGCGGGAAACACCGGCCTGGGTCAGATCCAGCAGAATTTTCTGGGAGAAGACCAGGCCTTTCATCTGGTTGAGGTTGCGCAGCATGTTCTCGGGGTATACGACCAGATTACCGATCAGGCCGTTCAGCCTGCGTAGAGAGAAATCGAGGGCCACGGTGGCATCAGGTGCTATATAGCGCTCGACCGAAGAGTGTGAAATATCGCGCTCATGCCACAAAGCCACGTTTTCCAAGGCCGGGATGCAGAGCGAGCGGATGTATCGGGCCTGGCCGGTCAGGTTCTCGGAGAGGATCGGATTGCGCTTGTGCGGCATGGCCGACGAACCCTTCTGCCCCTTGCTGAAAAACTCCTCAGCTTCCAGCACCTCGGTACGCTGCAGATGACGGATTTCAACCGCAATCCGCTCCATGGATGAAGCGATCAGTGCCAGTGTACAGAAATATTCGGCGTGGCGGTCGCGTGGAATAACCTGGGTCGAGACCGGTTCCGGCTTGAGCCCCATTTTTTCGCAGACATATTCCTCAACATAGGGATCGATGTTGGCAAAGGTTCCGACTGCGCCTGATATTGCACCGGTGGCGATGTTTTCTCGGGCTGCAGCCAGACGGGTGCGGTTGCGCTGCATCTCGGCATAAAAAGAGGCCAGTTTGAGACCGAAGGTAACCGGCTCGGCGTGAATACCGTGCGAACGTCCGATGCAGACGGTGTCCTTATGCTCCAAAGCACGCTTTTTGAGAGACTCCAGAACCATGTCCATATCAACAAGCAACTCATCGGCAGCCTGTGTCAACTGCACCGACAGACAGGTATCCAGCACATCCGATGAGGTCATGCCCTGATGAATGAAACGGGCTTCGGGGCCGACATATTCGGCCACAGAAGTTAGAAATGCGATCACGTCATGCTTAACTTCTAGCTCGATTGCATCGATGCGGGCGATATCAAAATCACCTTTGGCGCGGATAACCGGTACGACCTCTTTGGGAATAACTCCCAGTTCAGCCTGGGCCTCACAAGCCAGGGTTTCAATCTCCAGCCAGATTCTAAAACGGTTTTCGGCAGCCCAGATACGAGCCATTTCAGGACGGGAATAACGTTCAATCATTGCAATAAGCTCCTTGATTCAGATGATATATTTCAGATTTTTATCAATGGACTGGCGCGGAACTGGTCCCCGATCACAACCCGCGGTGCACAGACATTCTGATCGCACAGGAAGGACTCGGTGGTACGAACCACGTGGTCGGGGTGATTGTTTACTTCGGAGAGGTGGGCCATCACCAGAGCTTCAAGGCCATTGTGAGCAAGATCGTGCAGCAGCGCCAACGACTCCTCATTGGATATGTGACCATGACGCGACCTGATACGCTGTTTCAACTCCCAGGGGTAAGGGCCGTTCATCAGCATATCCACATCATGGTTTGACTCCAGGTTCAGCGCCCGGCAGCCGCGTAGTTTTTCCGTTACCAATCTGGTAACGATCCCCAGATCTGTCGCTGAACCGCAACGTCCTTCACCTGATTCGAGCAGAAAACCGACCGGATCACAACTGTCGTGGGTAATCGGGAACGGGTCAATGCTCGTATCCCGGAAGGTAATGCAGCAACCTGACTCGAATTCGATTACCTCTGTTTTCTTGAAATACTTTTCCGACTTGCGATGAACCAGATGACTGGCAATAACCGGAATTTTGAACTTGCGGGCAAAGGAACCGGCACTGCGGATATGGTCGATATGTTCATGGGTAACCAGCACGGCATGGATTCCGTCAGCATCAATACCGACCGCTTCCAAGCGCAGTAATGTTTCCCGGAGAGACAAGCCGGCATCGATCAGCACACGAGTATCGCCGGTCTCCAGATAAAGACAGTTTCCTTTACTGCCGCTGGCCAGCGAACAGATTTTCACGAAGACTCCAGGAAATAAGGTTTGATGGTGCTTTGACGCAATAACAGAATATTACAGTGGAATTCCGGAGGTTTATATTCAAGCGCACAAGCGCAGTATGCGGCACAAAGGCAAGCTGTATATATACTACGAAGCTGGTTTGAGTTTCAAGGCTAATCGTTTATTAGTGAACAGTTCGACGTTTCAAATCTCAGAGATATCAGCTCCGATGATCTCCGCATCCGGCCAACTTTCGTAGATCCACTGCTCTATTTTTTCCAGTGTCTGACGGGAAATTTTTTTATCGGGACTAACGGTCACAAAGCCAAGCACCGCCACTGCGGCGTTGTCCTGGCGATCAACTTCGGCACAGGCCACGTTGAAGAGGTTGCGAACCCGCCCCAGAATACTTTTGACGACCCCACGCTTCTCCTTGAGAGAGCGGGAAGGCAGTGACAGATGGATTTCCAGGCAATGGATGAACATTCTTAAAACTCCGCATGCCTCGGCGTACGTGGAAACGGTATCACGTCACGGATATTCTCCATTCCGGACAGGTACATCACCAACCGTTCGAAACCCAGGCCGAAACCGGCATGTGGACAGCTGCCCCAGCGGCGGCTGTCCAGATACCACCAGAGCGGTTCCTGGGAAATGTCCAGTTCCGTCATGCGCTGTGTCAATCGGTCCAAGCGTTCCTCACGCTGGCTGCCGCCGATGATCTCGCCCACCTTAGGCACCAGCAGGTCAAGAGCCGCCACGGTTCGGCCATCGTCATTCTGGCGCATGTAGAAGGCTTTGATATCCTTGGGATAGTTCAGTATAAAGGCCGGACCGCCCACGATCTGTTCGGTAACATAGCGTTCATGCTCAGTCTGCAGATCCAGCCCCCATTCCACCGGATAGTTGAAAGTTGCCCCGCTTTTTTGAAGCAGTCGGATAGCCTGATCGTATTCGATCCGCTCAAAGTCCGCTTCTGCAACGCTACGAATTCGTTCCAGCAACCCCTTCTCGATCTGCTTGTCGAAAAAAGCCATTTCATCACTGCATTCTTCCAGCGCCACAGAACTCAAATAGCGCACGAACTGTTCCGCCAGTTCCGCGTCGTCAGCCAGGTCAGCAAAAGCCATCTCCGGCTCAATCATCCAGAACTCGGAAGCATGCCGGGCGGTATTTGAATTTTCGGCCCTGAAGGTCGGACCAAAGGTATAGATATCCCCGAAAGCCGTGGCAAACATTTCGCCTTCCAATTGTCCGCTGACAGTCAGGCCGGTTTTTTGTCCGAAGAAGTCCTGGTTGAAATCAACCTTGCCCTCAACTAAAGGCGGATTGCCGGCATCCAGTGTCGAGACGCGAAACAGTTCACCAGCACCTTCGCAATCGCTGGCGGTGATGATCGGTGTGTGTACATAAAGGAAATTACGCTCGGCAAAGAAACGATGGATGGCCTGGGCCAGTTTAGACCGCAGCCGGAAAACAGCTCCGTAGGTGTTGGTACGAGGGCGCAGATGGGCTATCGTACGCAAATACTCAAAAGTGTGGCGTTTTTTCTGCAGAGGGTAACTTTCATCGGCAATACCGATAATCTCCACCGATACAGCCTTTAATTCATATTTTTGACCGGCAGCCGGTGATTCAACCAACTCTCCCATCACCCTTAAAGCACTGCCGGTACCGAAATGGCATAGCTCTTCAAAATTGCTCAAACCGGATTCAGCCACAACCTGAATGCCATCCATATTCGAACCATCGTTTAACACAATAAAAGATATCTCTTTTGACAATCTCAGTGAACGCACCCAACCCGAAACAGTATATTGCGACTCCTGTACGCCACACTCCAGCAGTTCCTTGATCCGTGTTCTCATGGCATTCTCCTCAGTTTTTATCGGGACAAATGATACTTGTAATAGGGCGACAGATGCAAGAGGCTTGTTTGTTTGTGGCTGGGAAAATGAGGTATTACGCTACTGCAGGTAAAATAGAATCGCTTGGCCGGAACTTGCACGACTAAAACTGTTCCAGAAATATGTGGGGGGTCTAACAAAAAAACTTTTTCCCCCACATCGGTTAACGAGGGGGAAAAAGCGCTATCAACATGGCTTCTTTGGAATTCTGCGACCGTCATCCGTTTTTGGAGTGAATGGTTTTCGATCCTGTCCCTTTCCGCCCTTCCCGCGATTCTCGGCGGTTTTTCCGGATAGAGGCGTTGTGCTGCGTGGGCTCTGCTGAATACGCTTTTGCTCCGGCTTCTCGTGTGAGCGCTCTTCGCGAATCTTTATACCGTTGACCGGCACTGCATTTGACTCTGTCCCGGCAAGTGCATTAACCTCGGCTTCAGTCAGGTAGCGGAACTGGCCGTCTCTAAGGGTTCCCAGTGACAAACTGCCGTATCGGATTCTTTTCAACCGCACCACCGACAGACTGACCGCTTCGCACATGCGCCGCACCTGGCGATTGCGCCCTTCATGAATAGTTACCGAAATCCAGTCGTTCTGTTCCCCGCTTTTTATCAGCTGCGCAACTGCCGGAGCGGTCTTGCCATCCTCAAGTTCAACACCATCAGCCATACGCTTTAACTGCTGATCCACAACCTTGCCGCGCACCCGGACATGATATTCCTTCTCTACCTCGTGACGGGGATGCATCAGGCGGTTGGCCCATTCGCCATCGTTGGTCAGAAGCAACAGCCCCTCGGTGTTGTAATCCAACCGGCCCACCGGATAAACCCGTTCAGGCACATCTTTCAGCAGATCGGTAACCAGCCTGCGACCTCGATCGTCTTTAAGAGCGGTTATGTAACCGGTCGGCTTGTTTAACAGGATGTAGAGGCGCTCTTCGCTGACTCGCAGTGACTTACCGTTGACGGTGATAGTATCGACCGACGGATCAGCCTTTGTGCCGAGTTCGGTCACGACAACGCCGTTGACGGTTACCTGTCCATTCACGATCAGCTCTTCAGAAGCACGGCGAGAGGTTATTCCTGCAGCGGATATTATTTTTTGCAGACGTTCTAACATGTTTCCCCTCTATTCTGGTCAACTTCGGTTCAAATTGGCAACGTTTATAGTTATTGGGGCATCAATAATCGGGTACACAATGGAGTATGATTATAATTATGTCAACACTGCACGCCCGGTAAACATATCCTAATTATCTTTTTAAGTTGGACAGCAAAAAGTATTCATCATAAAAAAGCGGCGTCTTAACTAGTTACAATGTTTTGTTATTAAATAATTATTGCTAATTCCTGTATGCAGTTGTATATATTCTCTATACGAAATCAGCAAACCACCAAAGGAGAAAAAAATGTTAGAATCAGCCCTATTTTCAGCTTTACTGACACTCGTAGTCGTCATCGCGTTTATGGTGGCCTGCCCGGTATTATGTTTCTTCTTTTCAATCTTCTCTGACAGCCTCAACATCAACGGCAGCTTTGAAAAAATCGGTACATCCCTGGTAAGTCTGATTTTCATCCCCTTCGTACTGTTCTTCAAAATAATCGATGCGATTACATCACCCTTCATTGAACCCAAAATGAAGCAGGCCATTGACAACAGAAACAACATGAGAGCCGCCAACTGAGTTAGATTAGCTGCCAAATACTCAAAAGCCATGGGCCAGTCGTGTTTACTTCGACTGGCCCATGGCTTTGAGTGAAATATGAAACACTACCTTATTTATCTTCTTGCCTAATTATCATCAACACAGGCCACCTGATTTCGACCGGCATCTTTTGCCTTATAAAGCCCTTTATCAGCACGTTTCAAGGCAGATTCATAGTCCATTTCACCTGTTTTGACACATGCAATCCCAAAACTTGCGGTAACCTTAAGTTCTCGACTATCAATGATTATTGACTCTTCACCAACAGAAACACGAATTCGCTCGGCCACTCTCCATGCCTCGTCAAGATCGGTTTCAGGAAGCATTACGAGAAATTCCTCCCCGCCGAATCGTCCCACTACGTCATACTGCCTAAGAGCATGCACAATGCGTTCAACAACTTCCTTAAGAACTATGTCGCCAGTCAAATGTCCAAAGATATCATTAACCATTTTGAAATTATCTATATCCATCATAACAAAACTCATACCCGGGTAATCAGAAGTTTCCTTCATTTTTCTGACCAGTCGAGCAAACTCTTCATTAATCCGGTGAACAATCTGCCTTCGGTTTGCAATACCAGTCAATGAATCGGTAACTGCCGCCCTGTGGAGTTCGGCCTCCGTACGCTTGAGGCGATTGATTATCTTTTTTATCACCATAAAAGAACAGCTAAACACCAGCAAAAGAACAGCTAATAATACAATTGAAGTTGACAAAACGACATTTAGGATATCTTTCTGGTACTTGGATACATCCATATATATCTCGAAAGCGCCAATAATCCTTCCCCGGGTATCCCTGATAGGGATATAACTTTCAACCACATCAATACCGATTCTATGTTCATCAGTTAAATCTTTGATCTTATCGGCCCGCTCCAGTTTTGAATCATTGAAGCCGACCAACGCCTTTGCCAAACGAAGATTTTTCTGATCCAACTTACCGATAATAGAAGAATCCGTACTATAGATGATTTTGCGTTCATCATTGTAAATTTTGACCTTAACTATGCCAAAAGGCCATAGAAATTCACGCAAGCGGGAATCCAGAATGGGAATTTCGGCTGGAGACAAGCTAACGCTGAAATTGCCAACCGAATCACCCTTGAACAGAAAATTACTTTCATGGCTCAGAAGCGCCTCACTAATCTGCACCGAATCATTTTCGGCATTCATAATTATATAGCGGGAATATGTTTTGTAAGATCCAAAACAGGTAAGAGAGAGGATTGCACAAATGGATACGACTGCAATCAATATTAATGATTTAAAAAGAAAATCAGTACTTCTATCCGGTGCAAATTCCGTATTTAATGTTCTTTTCGACATGTTTGCCTTCTTGAGACTATTTTTCAATTGAAGATTCTGATACAGCACATTATTCAAGCCACTGACCTACCCCTTGCCCATAAGTCCACGTATGGCAGCCGGCAGATCCGACGGCAGTATCACCAGTTTGGCGTTCGGCGAGGTAGCAATCTTCTGCAACGTATTGATATAGCGGTCACCCAGCAGAAAGACCGCCGGCAGGTCATTGTCTTTGATGGCTTCGCTGATATCGCCAATGGCCTTGGCAGATGCTTCAGCCAGTCTGATTTGGGCTTCGGCCTCACGCTTGGCTGCCTCCAACCTTCCTTCGGCCTCACGGATAGTGGCCTCGCGCTTGCCTTCCGCTTCCAGGATGGTTGCCTGTTTGAAGCGGTCGGCACTGGCCTGCTGTTCCATCGCTTTCTGCATCGACTCGGATGGCTTGATGTCCTGTATTTCAACCGACTGAACATAAATACCCCAGGCAGCCACCTCTTTGGAGATGTTGTCCTGCAGTCTGGCTTTGATATGTTCGCGTTCGGAGAGAGCGCTATTGAGGTCCATCTGACCGATAATTGCCCGCAATGATGTCATGACCAGATTCTGGATCGCATATTCGTAGTTCTGGATTTCATAGACTGCCCTTGTTGGGTCGGTGACTTTGATAAAGGCAATCGCATTGGTTATGATAACTGCATTGTCTTTTGTGATGACCTCCTGGGCGCCAACCGAAAGCACGTCCCCTTTGGTGGAAACACGATAGGCCACCACATCGATATAGGGGATGATGAAGTTAAGACCCGGTTTTAGAGTCACATGGTACTTGCCCAGACGTTCCACAATCCATTCCTGCCCCTGCGGAACGGTCTTGATTCCGGCAAACAAGGTTGCAGCAACCAACACAAAAAATACGGCAAAGATAACAACTCCCGGCATAACAGCCTCCTATATTTTAATGACTTTCAAAATCTGTCCTTCAATGTCCACAACCCGGACACTGTCACCCACAGTCAGGATTTCCTCAGCAAAGCAGCTCCACTCATCAGCTCCCAGAACCGAAATACGGAACCTGACTATTCCACGACCATAACTGTCCTGCGTCCCGCGTATAATGATACCGGTTTCGCCTACAATCCCCTCTTTCGACATTCCTGCATGGGTTCGATCTCTTTTAGGTTTCAGAAATTTAAACCAGAACAAGGTAAAACAGACCGATGCCAGCGACCAGAGGGCTACCTGCCCTGCCAGAGGGAAATCAGACCAGATCATTTTGAGCATGCCCACAACCAGCGCTCCCAAGCCGAACCATATGATCGTGAAAGACGGCACGATCAGTTCGAGTCCGATCAGACAAAAACCTGCAACAATCCAGTGCCACCATTCAATCTGCATATATAGACCTCTATTATAATTTGATTATCCGAAAACAGTGTAACAGAAAATTGCAGGATGAATATGTATACTCAATTTCACACTTGCAATCAAACTTCGAACTGCGGTATTTTAATTAATAAGGGAGGTATATCATGGATATAAGTTCAATTTCCGGTTCTTCAATGCTGTACAAAGCAGAGCAGACTCAACAGGCCATTTCTACCAAAATGATGAAACAGGCGGCTGACAGCCAGAATCAGGTAGCTAACCTGCTTGCCCAGAATGCCCAGCAGGCCCCGCAACCAACTTCAAAGAGCGGCAACAGTTTCAGCTTTTCAACGTACGCCTAGAACTTCATTTCTTGTATATTTACAAGGCCGACCGTCATGGTCGGCCTTTTTTTATGTGTATTTTCCGGCATGGTATGAGCTGCGCACATAAGGTCCACTCTCCACATGGGAAAACCCCAGATTCAGAGCTAATTGACGCAGCTCATCAAACCTGACCGGCGGAATATACTCCTGAACAGGGTAATGAGCACGGCTGGGGGCAAGGTACTGGCCAATGCTGAGATAGTCACATTCCACCGAACGCAGATCTTTGAAAACTTCAAGCACATCTTGCTCGACCTCACCCATTCCCAGCATGATACCGGACTTAGTTTTTATTTTTGGAGCCAGTTCCTTACATGTTTTCAGCACATCCAGAGATCGCCGGTAGTCGGCGCCATTGCGAATGTGGTAAAGACACGGAACGGTTTCCACATTGTGACCAAGGATGTCGGGGCAGGCAGCAGCGACAACAGCAAGGCTGCTGCGTTCTCCCTGCATGTCCGGAATCAGCAGTTCTATCCTGGTTGCAGGCGATGCTGCCCTGATAACTGTAACGGTAGCAGCATAAAAAAAAGCGCCACCGTCCGGAAGATCATCTCTTGTTGGACTGGTGATGACAACGTGTGCAAGTTTCAGTCGTGAAACGGCCTCTGCAACCCTGTCAGACTCATCGGCATCGACCGGCAGAGGTACAGTTTTATCCACATTGCAAAAAGAGCAAAGCCGGGTGCAATTCCTGCCGAGAATCAGGAAAGTCGCCTGGCCACAACTGAAGCATTCTGAAATATTGGGACACAGGGCTTGTTGGCAAACCGTGTTCAAACGCAACTCGCTCAGCAACTGGCGCATCCCGGACTGATCGCCTGGGTTGGCCCGTTTTCGCAGCCAATCAGGTTTTCGTTGAATATTCACAAGCCCTCCCCATCCAGGTTCCAGTTATCGCAAAGGTATTTTTTTCGAAGCAGATCATTGGTCAATTGCTGTTCTTGGTCGGTTGGCTTCGTTTCCAGCAATGTCGTATCGAGATTTCTTCTGAATGCATCCTTCAAAACTGTTTTCAATAATGCAACATCCGACATAACTCCCTCGGCCGCCAGGCAGGTTACAGATTCCTCCAGTCCGGACGGGCGCTGACGCAAATATACTATTCCATCTGGTACCCGATTCAGAATCGGAACAGAACCGTGTTGGAAAATGATCTGTTTCAGTCTGCGCTGGGCATTGCCGCCGATTTTGCGACCATTGGAAAGAATATCGAATGACTCTTTTCCTGCAAAACAGAAGGAGGTCCGTTCACCAAGTTTTTCACCAGAAGCAGCACCATCTACCGCATAAAGCACATTCAAGCCGAGATCCCGGTAGAACTGTAGCAGAAAACCGGTCAACACTCGAAAGGAGTCTTTGATCGAAGCGGCTTCAGGAATTTGTCCCGGACTACAGATAATGCTGTAGGTCAGTTCGTCGGCGTGATATATGACACCGCCACCGGTGATACGCCTAACAATTGGAACCAGGTCGGCGCGGCACCGTTCAAGATCAAGTACATCGCGGGTTTTCTGAAACCGCCCCAACGAAATAGCAGCCGGAGACCACCCATACAGCCTCAGTACCGGTTTTGAGTTCTGATCAAACGAACTTAGCAGGGATTCATCGAGAGCCATATTTTCGGGCCCACTGAGTGCGCCGGTATCTATCAGGCGCCAACATTCCTTATGCGGTTTAATATGTTGAGGAGCCAAAGATGATTCAACACTGAGGACGATTCGATTCGAAATTGTAATTACCTCAATCTTTTTGAAACGCACATGACTTCATACGGTTTCCCTCTGAAGTCTTTCAGGTACGTATAATTCATTCCAGCAGCAGTACACTTGTCGATTTTAGACTGTATTTCCTCGTCAGTCACATTGTTACAACCAGCTGTCAGCATAACAATTACAATTAACAGAAACAAACGCCACATAAGCACCTCGACCAGACGTTATTATGATTTTTTCGACTCATTGATAACTGATATAATTTCGCTTCTGGCCAGAATCCCCTTCTTTTCCAGAACCGTAATCAAGGCAAGCATTTCATAACCGTGAGATACAACCAGTTCTTCAATAGTAATTTGCTGTTCTTTATCAAGCTGTCCCGACATATTTGTAACCTTTTTTTGCTGATTTTGAATATTTGCGGTCTTCCTTCAGCACATGATGCCGCAACCAGTTTCCAAGAACAACAATTAATTCTCTGGTCATTTCCAAATCGTTATCACGGTAATGCTTATACATCTCTTCAATTCGGTTGGTAAAATCCCTGTGTCTGGCAATATGATCGTCAATTCCAGGAAAACCTTTATCCAGCATGAACTGTTCTTCTACACTGAAATGGTAAACAGTATACTCGTGCAACTCACCGATTATAGGCAGTACATGGTCAATTTTCTTTGAATGCATCGTATTTATGTATAACGCATTTAAAATTCTGAACAGTTTTTTTTGGTGTTCATCATGCAGTTCCACATCAACTGAATACTCGCTTTTCCATCCAAACAGCGGCATCGGAACGCTCCTGAAATATTGTAGTATAAAAACATTTCCAGACTGAATGATTTAGTCTCGGCAACCAAATCAATCCTTTACCTGTCAGTAATTATGTAGTATAAACGCAGATCGCCACAAACACCAGATATACTCTTTAATTACGGTACGTTACACACATATCATATTCCTCGTCAGAATGAGGCGTTTGCACAAACACAAGCTGCTGCCCAGCAACGTCGAAAGACGCCAATGCGGTCACCAGGTTCTGCCGGATTAAGGCTTAACCCAATGCAGCTGGACTTCGATCCTACGTTGTGCACTGTCGAAAGTCAACCAGGGGGGAATGGTTTTTGGCGTTTATACTTCAAAGTCCTTTCTCTCCGAAAGGGCTTTTGCATTTGATACATCGGCAAACAAGACAACCGAATTTGGGCTTACAAGAGATAGTCCGACTAAGCACTCTCCCCCCAATCTCTGGGAACCGGATAAATTTATGACAGCAGAATTCACCGAAATATATCTGAGCACCGTTATCGGTCGCTCTGTCATCAACAGCGCCGGCGTCGAGTTGGGCACCCTGCGTGACCTTGTCATGGTACCGGGCGATGTTTTTCCAGAGGTTTCACATATCCTGTTCAAGTCTCGCAAAGGCATGAAATCGCTGCCATGGAACGAAGTCTCGCTATTTACCCATGTCGTTATTTCAGCTGCCAGCATAAATCCCACCGGCCTGCAAACCCATACTCCGCGTGAAGGAGAGATTCTTGTCAAACGCGACCTGCTGGACAAACAGATAGTAGATGTGGATGGCGCCAAGGTTGTTCGGGTCAACGACATAAAACTTGGCAAGCTGCATGACAAACTCTGTATTTTTACAGTAGATATCGGATTTCGCGGACTGCTGCGCCGTTTGGGGTACGAGCGGTTTGGTGAGCAGGTGGCCCGTCTGCTTCGGAAAGACATTCTCAACACCGAGATAAGCTGGGAGTATGTACAGCCACTGGAGACTCACTCATCCAAGCTGGCACTCAATATCGCTCGTAATCAGATGAACGAAATGCACCCGGCTGACTTGGCCGACATTATTGAAAACATTCCGATCCAGAATATCCGTACGGTGCTGGACTCAATTGATGCAGAAACCACCGGCGATACACTCTACGAACTGGAATCCGACATGAGAAATGTTGTCATCAGCCAGATGGATGATGAACAGGTTTCCGACATTCTGGAAGAGATGGAGCCTGACGAGGCCGCCGACGTACTGTCTGACCTGCCGGAGGCGAGAGCTCAGGAACTGCTGGATATGATGGATCAGGAGGATGCCGAGGATATCCAGGAACTGCTTGAGCACGAGGAGGATTCCGCCGGCGGTCTGATGACACCGGAGTACTTCAGGCTTTCGTCGGACATCTCGGTAGGCCGGGCACTGGAACTGGTACGTGAATGTGCAGAAGAGGTGGAAACCGTATATTACGGCTATATCGTTGATGCGGAGGACCGCCTGGAAGGGGTTATCTCGCTTAAGCAGCTACTGCTGAACAGCCCCGAAACCCATATCACCGATGTAATGGAAGAAAATGTCAAATTCGTCAGCATAGATTCCGAACCGGAGGATATGCTGGAGACCCTCGCCAAGTACGACCTGATTGCCATACCTGTTCTTGATGAAGACAATCGCATGGCCGGGATTGTCACTGTCGATGACGTTCTGGCCCACTACCTCCCCCTGATTCTCAAGAACAAACGCAGATAGGCAAAAACATGGCAAACGTAATTTCATCTTCAAAACCCTTTAAACTCATCAAGAGCCTGAGTCCCAAAAATGTCATGCTCTTTCTGGCAATTCTGGGACCCGGCATTATCACCGCCAATGTTGACAACGACGCAGGCGGCATAACCACCTATTCACTGGCGGCCGCCAACTACGGTAATGCCGTCCTCTGGATGATGATCCCAACCACAATTGCGCTGATTGTCGTCCAGGAAATGTGCGCCCGGATGGGAGCCGTGACCGGAAAAGGGCTTTCGGACCTGATCAGGGAATCATTCGGAGTCAAGATTACCTTCTACACGATGATTGCACTGTTATTGACCAACATGGGCAATTCTATCTCCGAATTTGCCGGTATTGCCGCCAGCCTGGAAATATTCGGCATCAGCAAGTACATCTCGGTTCCGGTCAGTTCGCTCCTGGTCTGGCTGCTGATTGTCAAGGGCTCATACAAAACCGTCGAAAAAGTTTTTCTGGTGGCTTGTCTGGTCTACCTTGCTTACCCGATCGCCGCTTTTATGGCCGGTCCCAAATGGGATATAGTTCTGAAAGCCACTGTGACACCTACCTTCAACACGGACAGTGCCTACCTGATGACGCTGATCGGTATTGTCGGAACAACCATCGCCCCCTGGATGCAGTTTTATCAGCAATCAGCCGTAGTTGAGAAGGGTATCACAGCCGAACAGTACAATTTTTGCCGACTGGATGTCATCATCGGCTGCATCCTGGCCATCGTAGTGGCCTTTTTCATCATGGTCGCCTGCGCTTCCACAATCCATGTCCAGGGCCTGAAGATTGAAACCGCTGCGGACGCCGCCCATGCGCTCAGGCCGCTGGTCGGAAAGTATGCTTCATCCCTGTTTGCTTTCGGCCTGTTCAACGCATCACTGTTTGGAGCCTGCATCCTGCCTCTCTCCACGGCTTTCTATATCTGTGAGGGAATGGGCTGGGAGTCAGGAGTTGACAAAGACTTTGAGCAGGCTCCCCAGTTTTTCTGGCTGTTCACAGCCATTATTATCATCAGTGCTGCCCTGATCCTGATCCCCAACGCACCGCTGATATTGATAATGTTCGTATCACAGGTAATTAACGGCGCAGTACTGCCGTTTGTGCTGTTATTCATGATCAAGCTGATCAACGACAAAAAACTGATGGGAAACTACGTCAATGGGCCGATTTTCAACGTCATTGCCTGGCTGACCGTCATAATCATGGTCATCCTGACCGTTGTAATGACAATTGACTTCGCCTTTCCAGGTCTGACCAAACGGCTGTTGTCCTTTTGATAAGCAGAGCAGATCTACCACAAAACAAATGGCAGCTTGCCGGACTCAAATCATATTCCTCGACTGTTGGAGGTTGGCAAGGTCGCCTTAAATCCTGTATAAGTAAATTCAGGTTACCGTTTCAAACCGTTTTTTTGAAGTAATTAAAAACTGTTACCGGGATATTTCAGCATGAACATGCCAAATGCCGGAACATACAAAAGAATCCTGCTTTACAGCATTGCCGCCCTGTTCGCCCTGGCGTTGCTTCTTCCCACGCTTTTCAAGCAGTACCTTGCCACTCCCCATGCAGCGTCACACATATCCCGGTTGCTTTCTGACGCACTGGGCCAATCTGTTGTCATAAGACAGGTCACTTTTGCAGACGGAATCCTGCAGCTGAACGGGTTCTCTCTAACCAATCCCGAAGATTTCAATCCGTCGGCACTGCTGACCATCGCTTCGGTTACCGTCAAACCCGAATGGCTGAAACTGCTGTCCGACAGAAGGAGCTTTCAGAAAGTTACGCTGGATGGGGTCACACTGGATCTGCATCAAAACAGCTCAGGTGTCTGGAATTTCAATCAGATGCAGCGTCGCTTTTCATCTATAAAGCCCTCCTCCACCGAGCTTTTCATTAAGCAACTGACGATTTCCAAGGGAATTCTACAGATCAATCAAGACAGGTTCAGCGGACTGGCCCTGAATGTCTCAAATCTGGCTAACGCTGGCTCGGATAAATCCGGATTTAATCTCGGATTTGACGATTCCGGCCACAACCATTATACGGTCACCGGCAAGGCCCGCCTGGGACTTGATCCTGAACTTGAACTGGCCCTCTCCTCTTCATCGCTCACCATGAAAAGCCTCTCCAAGGTTTTGCACTTTGAAAACAGATTCCTGCCTGAGCAGGGCAATGCGAACCTTCAACTGTCGGCATATTTGCAGAAAGGGATCATTACAGGTCAAGGAATGATGTCTTTCAATGCCGCAAACATGCCGACGGTCAGAACGGCCGAGACCTTTAACGGTTCTCTTTCTTTGGCAGTTAAATATGATCTGCAAAAGGATCGGCTCGACATTGAAAAACTGACTCTGGAAGTTGATAAGCTGATTGCAGCCAGAATCAGCGGAAAAGTCAGCGAACTGAAGATGGCAAGGAATTTCACCATCGACGTCGCCACGGAGGAGATTGATATTGCTCGAATCGCTCAGTTTATACCGGAACTGGAGCGCAGTAAAATCGGGATCGGCGGGAAACTGGGGAAGAGTTCACTGCATCTGATCGGCAATGCCGCCGATGGAGTTACCGCCGCCGGTGGAAAGCTGGAATTTTTCCAGGGGATATTATCGCAGGATGGGAAGCTGGTCTTTAATGGACTGCATGTTACTGCTGCCCTTTCCGCATCCGGCAATACCCTGACCGTCGCCGGCAAAGCGATTCAGCCTCAAGCTGATGCTCGGACCATTATTGAAGCACTGGAAACACCTTACAAGGTAACGCTCAACAGAAAACTCAAAATCATCGAGGCCCACTCACCGGGATTATCCATAAAGTCATCAGGATACTCCTTTAACGGTTCAATTTCATATGCGAACGATACCTGCCGAATACTGAATGCCGTCCTAAAAAACAAAGATATTTCGGCGACACTGGGAGATATCTCGGCCCGCATACCGCTAAAACAGGTTTCATCTAAAACAGTACGCTACCCTCTAAATACCGTTTTTTCAAAATGTGATATACACCGTCATGATGTATTGATAAAAAACCTTTCCGGCAGTATTCAGGGCGCCTATGCCTTCGATCAGCACAAGAATTGGCTGGAAGGAACGGCACAACTGAAAGCTGAAAAAGCGGTCTGGCAGGGGAAACAAACGGCGAATTCAACGTTACTTGCGGAATTTTCTTCAGCCGGTGGTAAAGCGGATTTCAAGACTGCTCTGCTGGGCGGCTCACTGCAGGGAAAGGCCGTTTTCAATCCTTTTGATCTGCGACAGAAAGTGGAATTCAGCGGCAATGCAAAAGGAATCCAGCTGGTCGGGATTTCAAAGTATGCCGGAGTGAGGGTTGTAACAACACCATCAGCAGGAACCCTGGACGCCGGCTGGAATGGCAGTTATTCCGGATCTGCCGGCCTGCTCTGCCATTTGGAGGCAAATGGCCAGAACATTGCGCTGACGGGCAAAGGCGGCAAAACAGTTCTTTCGGGAGCTGGAATCAAAATCAACTGTGACATTTCCGGACAAAAGCTGGTTATCAACGAAGCCCTGCTGACAATCGGCCGGAATCTTGCCGTAAAGATCAGCGCTGCACTGGAAAAGGCCTTTCTGCCGGAACGCCAGGGACGGTTTGCCTTCACGGTTCCAAGGACGTCACTCTCTGCAATCGTGGATTCAATGCTCAATATTTTGCCGAGATCGATCCAGGAAGCAAGCTTTGATGGACATCTGACAGCCGAAGGTGCTGTATCTCTCCAAAGTGGTAAAATGCTTGTCGATGGCGCTGCCACCCTGGCCAACATACACCTTGATGCTCCCACTGAAAGTATCAAGGTGTCCGATGTAAACGGTCAGTTGCCTTTCTCCCTATTCCTGGCGGGTCAGGAAACCTTAAAACCACCTTCTCACACCGTTTTCAAACGGCAGAATTACGGGAAGCTGCTCCAGGAGTTTCGCCAGGCGGCAGAAAAAAGTGCTTCGATCACCATTGGCAAGGCCAGGTTCGGCGGGTTAAACCTGGATTCCGTAAAACTTCACCTGAAAGCTTCGCAGGGAGTCACTGAAATCCTGTCACTGGATTCTTCCCTTTACGGCGGCAGCCTGTCTGGAAAAGGTTTCGTTACGGCACAAAACGGAATCCTCTATCGCGGGGACATGCTGATTAACGATCTCAGTCTGCAGAAGTTGTGCAAGGCCTTTCCGGCCATAACCGGCTATATATCCGGCCGGGTAGATGGCATATTCAGCGTTCAGGGCAAAGGCGGCAACCTGTCCGGCCTCTCCGGTTTCAGCGAACTCTGGGCAAGGGAGACTGACACAGAAAAAATGCTCGTCAGCCGGGAATTCCTCCAGCGCCTGGCGGATAAAAAGCTGAGCGGTTTCTTCTTCAGCTCTGATCGCGCCTATGATCATGCCGGCATAAAAGCAACCCTGCAGAACGGCTACCTGAACTTTGACAGCCTTGACATATCACATACCAATTTCCTTGGAATCCGCGACCTGAGCGTCACGA
>JBBQCH010000058.1:0-17918 GCA_038318485.1 Geobacterales bacterium | reverse complement strand
ATGTCAAGACCGTAAACTTCCCAGTCGGTAGTGGTCAGGATTCGATGCGTGAGAGCATTGCCGATAAAACCGTTGACGCCTAAAATCAGTACTTTCATTGTGGCTCCTGTTGATTGATATTTTTATTTGAAGGCCGTCATCGTGCCAATTTGATGCTGCAGAAACTGTTCAGGACCCTGTTCCGTATCGCCTTCGGCTTGCAGCGAAAGAAGCTCCAGCAGACCGTCACCGGTACCCACCAGCAGCGGTGTTTGAGATATAATCTGCCCCGGAGTCCCCTGCCCGACCTGGGGCAAGGCCTTCCAGACAACGACTTTACGGCCATTCAAAAATGTAAAGGCCCCCGGATAAGGATGGGTCACACCGCGAATCAAATTATATATCTGCAGAGCGCTCCGGGCCCAGTCGATCAGACCATCAGCCGGTTTACGACCGCCGCAGTAGTTTCCGCTTTTGAGATCCATCGGGATACGACCCGCCACTCCTTCGCGCAACAAAGGCCAGGCGCGGTTCAGAACCGTTACAGCAGCCTCGCTGACCTTGCCGAAAACATTGTGAGCGGTGTCGCTGAAATCGATCAAAACCTTTTCCTGGTCAACAATATCGCCGGCATCCGGCTTTTCCACCATATAGTGCAGCGTGGCGCCGGTCTCGGATTCGCCATTGATCACGGCCCAGTTGACCGGCACGCGACCACGGTATTTCGGCAGACAGGAACCGTGCAGGTTGAGAGCGCCCAGACGGGGAATGTCCAACACTTGCGGGTGGATCATGTTGCGATAGTAAAAGGAAAAAATGAAATCCGGCGCAATCTTTCTCACCAGTTCCACATTTTCGGGAAGAGAAATATCGCCGGTCAGATAAGGTATGCCATGTTGATCCGCAAGCTTGCGCACCGACGCAAACCAGATTTTTTCGGTCGGCGAATCCTCGTGGGTGAAAATCAGCTCTATTTTGGCTCCCAAGCGCAACAGTTCCGAGATGCAGCGGTAGCCGACATTATGGTAGGCACAGACAACAAGTCGATTATTCTTCAAACCCGTAAGTCCTCCTGACCACAAATCGGGGACGTTTGCGAACTTCCTGGTAGATCCTGCCCACGTATTCACCGACGATACCGATCCCCAGAATGATGATCCCGATAAAGAAGAACAGGATCGCAAACAGCGTGAAGACCCCTTCCACCTCGGCGCCGACGATAAAGCGGCGAACAAGCAGGAAGACAGCAAAAGCTAAAGACAGCAGGGAAGTAATAATTCCGCACAGCGCGAACAGTTGCAGCGGCACCACTGAAAAGCCGGTCATCAGATCGAAGTTCAACCGGATCAGATTGTAAAAAGAGTATTTGCTTTCGCCCAGGGCCCGTTCGGCGTGACCCACCTCAATCTCGCTGGGGTTGGAAGCAAAAGTCTGCGCCAGAGCCGGGATAAATGTGGTCGATTCCCGGCAGCGGTTGATATTGTCAACCACGTAGCGGTGGTAGCCCCGCAACATGCAGCCGTAATCCTGCATATGCATGCCGGTGATCTTGTTGGTTGTGGTATTGACAACGCGGGATGCCATTTTACGGAAGACCGAATCCTGGCGTTGCTGGCGAATTGTGCCGACCACGTCGTGACCCTTTTCTATTTCGGCCACCAGACGCGGAATTTCCTCGGGAGGATTCTGCAGGTCGGCATCCAGTGTTATGACAATTTCTCCGCTGGAGACCTCGAAGGCGGCCAGGATGGCCATATGCTGGCCAAAATTGCCATTAAACTCGATAACTTTGACTCCGGGAAATTCGTCAACCATCCGACGCAGTATCTCAAGCGAGCGGTCCTGGGAACCGTCGTTGGTAAAGATGATTTCAAATGGATGTCCTGTACCCTGAGCGGCCGGATACAGACGTTTCATCAGTGGGACTAGGTTTTCCTCCTCGTTGTAGACCGGCACTACGATGCTTATATATGGCTGTTCCATGAATTATTTCCTGTTATTTGTCAGCGGCAACCGCTTCAATAAGTTCTTTTCCGAAGAGCTGTTTCTGCCAATCCCGCATTCCGGGGACCTCTTCTAGCGTATCGCAAGTTGCATCTGTAAAATCAGCCAAAGACTCCAGCATCCAGTTGGGTGACAGCACTCCCGGCTCTAGGCAGAGTGCAGAACTTTTTTTATCACGCCAGGCCTTTAACAGCCTGAGACGCTCCTTGGCACCGTCCGCCACTTCATTCTTGCGTGTGCGCGGAAAACTGGGCAGTTTGTCCTCAGGAATTTCCAGACCTTTATCAACGGCTGCCAGCAAAGCCTCTCCGTGACGGTTCAACTGGCCGGGTGACATCCCCTTGACTGGCGACAATTCACCCAGAGTTCGCGGCTTGATCTCGGCTATTTCCTGAAGCGTTTCGGCGGATAAAACCTTGAAGGGCGGGCGGTCCAGCTGCTGTGACTGCCTGTCCCGCAGTTGCAGCAATTCTTCCAGAATTGCCAGGCTGCGACCTTTCAACTTGCCGGCACCTTTGCAATACAAAAACAGCGGGCCCTCTTTTTCTGATACTCGGGCCTGGCAAACCAGTCGACACTCTTCCTCAAGCCACGTCAACCGACCCTTCTGCAGCAATTCTGCGTTGAATTGATCATACAGAGGCAGCAGGTCGGATGTATCGGCCACTGCGTAGGCGCTCATCTCCGGGCTTAACGGCCGCTTGCTCCAGTCCGCCTTCTGGTATTTCTTGTCCAGCTCAATTCCAAAACGGGCCTTCAAAAGCGCCGCTAGACCAAATTCCGAAATACCCAGAAAACGAGCCGCAATCATTGTGTCAAAGAGGTTGGTCACCTCGATGCCAAAGTCACGGTGCAAAGATCTAATATCGTAATCGGCTCCATGCATGACAACCCGAATGGCCGGATTTCCAAGCGGCCCGGCCAAAGGGCTCAGATCCCTGCATGCCAACGGATCAATCAGCCAGTTCTCCAAGCGGGTTGAAACCTGTATCAAACAGACTTTTTCCTGGTAGTGATGCAAGGAGTCCATTTCCAGGTCAACTGCTATCTCGGTCTGAGTTGAGAGAACATTTGCGACTTCTTTCAGCCTGGCTACATTAGTGATAATTTCGCAGGTTCCAGCCTGCCTGTATAAAGTCCTCAAACCGCAAACTCCCGAACAATGGAATAGGTTGTAGTGCGTTGGGCTGCAAGCAGTCCGGCACTTTGTATCAGATTTATCATATCTTCCTGTGACATGCGGAAGCTGCAACCGGCAGCAGCGACAACATTTTCCTCAAGCATTGTGCCACCAAGATCATTGGCACCGAAAAACAGCGCTACCTGGGCCATTTTGCTCCCCTGCGTTACCCAACTGGCCTGTATATTCGGTATGTTATCCAGCACAATCCGCGATAGGGCCAGAACTTTAAGGTAATCCACCCCGGTGGCGATAGTTCCACCCAGTTCGGTATTGCCGGGCTGGTACGTCCAGGGGATAAAGGCGGTGAATGAGCCCCCCTGGTCTTGAAGCTCGCGCACCCTGAAAAGGTGCTCTACAATATCCTCCGGTTTTTCATTGCTGCCGAACATCATCGTAGCGGTTGTCGGCATGCCGATCGCAGCCGCTTTCAACATAACATCACCCCATTGCCGCCAGCCGATTTTGTTAGGCGAAATGCTTTTTCGCACTTCATCAACCAGTATCTCGGCACCGCCGCCAGGGATAGAATCAAGGCCGGCGGACTTCAGACGAGCCAACGTATGATTCAGACTCAGTCCGGAATTTGTTGCAATGCATGTTATTTCGGCCGGTGAAAGCGAATGATTCTGAACTGACGGGAACCGGGCCTTGATTTCCATGAACAACTGCTCAAAGAATTCTATTTTAAGATCAGAATTCAGGCCACCCTGCATCAGAAGCTGGGTGCCACCCTTACCGACCAGCTCTGCAATCTTGTCGAATATCTGCTGATATGAAAGTACATATGCATCGTCAGCCTGCTTTTCCCGATAAAAGGCACAGAATGAACATTTGGATTCACATATGTTGGTATAGTTAACATTGCGATCCACAACAAAAGTAACTGTTCCTTCCGGATGAAGAATACGGCGGATTTCATCTGCCATTGTTCCAACCGTCAGCAGCTCTCCCTCCATTAACAGCTGCAGCGCTTCTTTTCGTTCTACTCTATGCATAATGGATAAACTCTCGATCACTTTTGCGTGCAGGTTTCTTTAGACATGCTCAACACGGAACATCCCGAAAGTTGCCAACGGCTTGCCGTTTGAGTAACTGATCGTGACCTGTCCTTTTACCGGCAATTTTTGGCACTCTTTGCTGAAAAAAACTGTTTAGATCCCCGATAACTTTGCGCCTTTCATAAGAAAATTAAAATGTTAGATGCATACGCCCCGACTTTCAGAAGCAATGATATTCCAGATTTTTAAGCCGGATACTTCATCGGGTGAGTATCCCAGCTGCTCTCGCCAGCGCGGTTGACAAATATGAAGCTGCCGTCCGTAGCAACACACTGTACCATATCAACTACGTTTTCAAAAACTTCCAGATACATCTGCTCTCTGTCCTGCAGCCTCTTTTCGCTTTCTAGCCGTCCGGTGCTTGTCTGTGTAAGCAAGCACAACTTAGGGTTACATCACCAAAGCGATTTTTAACAGGAACTCCTGAGACCTCATAATGTTTCCCGTTCCTGACCCAATCAAGCCGATTCACCGGGCGTCGGCTTTCCATGATATTCTTGAAGACACAGTCCAGAACATAAGCCAATATATTGCAGGACGGAGCCATGCGAGCAAACATCAGGATGCTGCTGATTCTGATTCCAGCAGATTGCGGGTAGTCGAATGGATTTATTATGCTGTATGTGACGGGTATTTGCAGTCCGAAGTCAAATAACCATTCGCATCCTTATCCATATCATAGATGCAAATTTCCACCGTTTAACGCAATCTCAGGTTGACTGTCTTGACTATTCCCGTATTGCGATATTTGATCTGCAGACGCAGGTCCTTTACACTTTCGGCTTCGCCCGGAAAAAAAATGAATCCACTGGCAAGATTGCCGCTGGCCATCACCTTGCCTTCCATTCCTTTGTCGCGGACGTTGTCTGCTATTTTATATTCACGCTGACGGTCATCACCAGCCTTGTTGGCGCCACCAATTACCGCTCCGCCCGCCCCGCCAAGCACTCCTCCCTTGACAACCGACTCTCCAACATTACGACCTGACACGACTCCTAGCGCCAGTCCCAATATGGCGCCTGCGGCGGCTCCCCATGCAGCCCCTTTACCGGCGCCACCCATTATAGCCCCGGCCTCGGTGGCTTTTTCAACCCGTTCAACAGCCTCGCTGTTGGACAATATTTTCCAGTAACGGTTGGATCCATCGACAAGAAAAGTCTGGCCTGACACAACTTCCACTCCTTGACCGCTTCGATTATCCATTACAATTTGTACCGGCAACAGTCCAGCGGACCTGATATCAAAACCAAAAGCATCTTCTGCCTGTTTTTTATCGGCAAATGGTTCAGCCCCCACCATCAAGCCATCAACATCCTGATAGTTTACATATTCCTGGGGTGGCCTGAACGATACCGACCTGTTTTCATAAGTAGCACACGCAGCAACATGAGTTGCGATTACCAGAAGGCAAATAAATTTTTTCATAGGACCCCCACCAATTTTATTGGCTGACCTTTTCCATTGAACTTAGATTGAATTCATCAAAAAACCGCCATTCAAATGCCTGAAATCAAAACAAATTTGTCTAGTGCAATTCGAACCGGATATTCACGGCATTGTCTAACATTATTACGTACATTAGTTAGAAAGTAAAGCGTTGCCTGAAATGTCTATCAGGTATCCGCTCCTTGGATCTGATTTTTACTGCTTGATATTTTATATTACTTTTATTTCAGGTCGGATTCAGATCGAAAACCGGCTTGGCAAACCATGCTTACCTCATTTGAGGCGCACTAAACTGTGTATGAGGCAATAAACTCCTTTGTAATATGGCACCATCAAGTACAACAGCTTGTAATTGTAGTAAGTCGCTGAATACAACCTTTCTTGGCACGCACTATGCTTATAGGCGATCGAACACATTCTTTTTGGAGGTAGTACAAATGAAAAAAGTCGTATCCACAATCGTAGCCGCCCTCGTAGCTGTTTCTTTCGCCGTTGTTGTTTTCGCTGCACCTGTTGAGAAAGTAGCTGCTCCTGCTCCTGCTGCAGCTTCCGCTCCTGCTGCTGAAGCAAAGCCAGAAGCAAAGCCTGCTAAAAAAGCAAAAAAAGCAAAAAAAGTTGCAAAAGCTGAAGCTGCTCCTGCTGCTGCAAAGTAATTCGCTTTTAGCGATTGCAAAAAGGCCGCATCGTTCGATGCGGCCTTTTTTTGTGCCAGCAGTTGGTGTATAGTTACCAACTCAGTTACCACATCAATCTTACAGCCCAAGGAATGTTATGACAGATCAGATGGTTAGGGCACTGTGCCTGTCGGGCGGCATTAGAGTTCTCGCTTGCAACAGCAGTGCATTGGCGCGTGAAGTTTGTTTACTCCAGGAAACATCTGCAACGGCAAGTATTGCCATGGGACGCGGACTTGCAGCAGGTGCGCTGATGGGCGCATTACTGAAGACCGGTCAACGGGTCGCACTTAAATTTGAGGGTAACGGCCCGCTTCACAAACTTCTGATCGAAGCCGACAGCAATGGAGCGGTTTGCGGCTGCGCAGGTGATCCATCGGCCGAACTTGAGCCGATTAACGGTAAATGGAATGTTGCCGGATTGATCGGCAAGGCCGGTTTTCTGACAGTTTCAAAAGACATCGGCATTGGAGGAGCACCGTACCAGAGCCTGGTGCAGCTGATCAGCAGCGAGATAGGAGATGACCTGGCTTACTACCTGACAGAATCCGAGCAGACCCCTTCTGCGGTAGGCTTGGGTGCCGCACTGGATGAAAACGGGAAGATCTTGGCTTGTGGCGGTTTTCTGGTTCAGGCGCTTCCAAAAGCCGATCAAACAGAACTGGAAAAAATCATGCTACGCTTATCTGCATTGCCACCGCTTTCAACACTGCTTACAGAATCCGGTCCGGACGGTATCTTGCATGAGATTTTCGGCGATATTCCCTATACAGTGCTTGAATCTCACGACATATTTTTCCGTTGCGGTTGTTCTCAGGAAAAGGTCGAGCGGGCACTGATTACAATGGGCGCCAAAGAATTGATGGATATGAAGGCAATGGATAACGGGGCTGAAGTTACCTGCGAATTCTGCCGAAAAACCTACAGTTTCGACAACAAAAACCTTGACCAGCTTTTAAAGCTGGTAGCAGAAAAAAGTGACAACTAAATAGTGCCTACAATCCTCCTGACAATTGCATATGACGGTACGAACTATTCCGGATGGCAGGTCCAGCCCAATGGGCTTGCCATACAGCAGGTTGTGGAGGACGCGCTCGAACAACTGCTGGGTGAACGCGTTCGCCTTTGTTCGTCAGGCAGGACCGATGCCGGTGTACATGCCCGAGCCATGCCGGCGGTCTTTGTGACGAGCCGTGAGCTCCCGTTGCGGGCCTTTATCGAAGGTACCAATCGATATCTTCCGGATGACGTTGCCATCCAGGACGCACGTCTGGTACAGGATGGTTTCAAGCCGATCAGCGAGGCGCTTGCCAAACATTATCGCTACACAATTCTCAACACCCCCAACCGTTCACCACTGGACAGACTCTACTACTGGCAGATGCGCGATTTCATTAATGTCGATGCCATGATTAGAGCAGCCCGTTATTTCGTGGGCACCCATAATTTCGCCGCTTTCCGGGCCTCGAACTGTGTGGCGAAAACCACTGTTCGCCGCATAGACTCTGTTGAGATAACTCAGGTCGACAACTATATCTACATCGATGTGGTCGGAGAGGGATTTTTGAAGTACATGGTACGAGTAATGGCTGGGACACTGGTTGATATTGGCCGGGGACGATTTTCACCTGAACACGTCGAACAGCTTTTGCTTGAAGGAGACAGACAAAAGGCCGGCGTTACCGCGCCGGCCTGTGGTTTGTGCTTGATAAAGGTTTTCTATCCGGAAAATCAGCCTTGAATGCGAAGAACCTATTTCTCTGCCAGCAGACGCTTGATCAGCTGTTCCATAGATCGCCCCACATCATCCGTGAATCCCCGATAGACCTCCACGATAGTGCCTTTCTTGTCCAGGATGAACATGACCGGCACCGATCGGATCCCAAAATCTGCAGTCGTAGTATCACCGGCAAGAGCCAGTGGATAGTTGATTCGATACTCATTGGCAAAAGCCTTGACCGGCCTTTCGCCATCTTCGTCGGCGCTTAGCCCGAGCACCTGAAGTCCCTGCTTGCCGTACTTGCGATTCATCTCCACCAGATGGGGTATTGACTGGCGGCAAGGCTGGCACCAGGTAGCAAAGAAATCGACCACCAGCACATGACCCCGGTAATTATCCAGTGTCACCTGTTGCCCGGAGGTTGTGACGACCCTGAAAGCCGGTGCAGCTTGACCCGGCCTGGGAGCTGCTTCAATCGTAACCGGCAAGGCTAAAATAACAGCCACAAGGCTTGCCAGCAGAATTGAGATAATAGATTTGTCGGAGTCCATTGCCCCTAGAGTGCTTTGGCGATTAAGGCGTCAATCTGCGACTTGGGAACCGCACCAACGACCTGATCTACAACGACCCCGCCTTTGAAGAGAATGATGGTCGGAATGCCCCGCACACCGTATTTGCCGGGTGTGGCCTGGCTTTCGTCCACATTTACTTTTCCTACCTTGACCTTTCCTGCATATTCGTCGGCGACTGCATCCACCAAAGGAGCAATCGCTTTGCATGGAGCGCACCAGGTAGCCCAGAAATCAACAAGAACCGGTACATCTGACTGGAGTACCTCGCGATCAAAATTTGCGTCGGTGAATGCTATAACTTTTTCACTCGCCATCTGTGTTTCTCCTTTTGGGAATTATAGGTTTCGTGAATGATATACCAGAAGCCGAAAAAATCAAGCCCAAACTCCGGTCACGGTTTGCGTTGAAAAGCCGCCATCAAGAGAGTATTGTACTCAAAGTCGGGGGATTAATAATGTTTGCACTACCATTAAACATAGACATGCATAAACGGTTGACAGTTATCGTCGGCGGCGGAAAAGTTGCATTACGTAAAGTCCATGCCCTGCTGGCGGTCGGTGCTGAATGTCTCCTGATAGCTCCTGAAGTCTGCCCGGAAATCTCAGAACTGGCAGCGGAGGGCTTTATTTCTGTACGACTTGAGCGTTATACGGCTACTGGACTTGACAATGCTTTTCTGGTTGTGGCTGCCACTGATGATGCTCTGGTAAACCAGACTGTTGCCGCGGACGCGGCAGGACGCGGGTTACTTGTTTCAGTTGTTGATAATCCCGCAAGCGGGAACTGTGCCTTTCCGGCGGTCCTGCGACGCGGTGCGCTTGAAATAGCAGTTTCCACCGGGGGGCGCTGCCCGACCTTGGCCACTGAAATACGAGACCTGATTGCCGACCTGATTGGCGAAGAGTACGGGTTGGTGCTTGAGCAACTGGCAGTCGAACGAGAAAAACTGTTGACGGATGGGAGCCCCAGCACATACAATAATCAGGTTTTACGCTCGCTTGCCGGGCAGCTGATTGCCGAGCTCACTGAACGCAAGGATACCGTATGAGCCAAATTTTCTTCTATCTTACAATTGCCCTGTACGGGTTTGCCACGGTTGCCTGCCTGATGTACTTGTGGCGAACAACGTCCCTGTTGGGGACCTGGACCAATCGACTGGTGCTGGCCGGCTTCGGGACCCATCTGCTTTCGACTATCCACCGATTCAGCTCCTCGGGGCATCTGCCGATTACAAACATGCATGAATCGTTGTCATTTTTCGCACTGACCATTGTGGGCTCCTACATCCTTTTCGAGCGAAAATACAAGGTCACAATCCTCGGGGCGTTTGTTATCCCGATTGCTCTTCTGATGATAATTTCATCCAACGCTTTTCCATCAGGCATAAACGAACTGAATCCGGCTCTTAAAAGCAACTGGCTTTGGATTCACACGATCATGGCTTTCATTAGTTACGCCATGTTCACGATTGCTTTCAGCGCAGCCGTAATTTATCTGATCCAGCAACATTTTCTGAAAAAAAAGAAGTTGGGAGCCTTGTTTCAGAAACTGCCCTCTCTCAATACTCTGGATGAAATCAATTATCGTTGCCTGACAATCGGATTTCCGTTGTTGACTGTTGCGATAATTACAGGCGCCATCTGGGCTGAAAAAGCCTGGGGTACTTATTGGAGCTGGGATCCCAAAGAAACCTGGTCGCTGATCACCTGGTTCATCTTTGCCGCATTGCTACACAGCAGACTCACAACCGGCTGGCGCGGCAAACGCGCTTCGCTGCTGACAATAGCCGGCTTTCTGATCATGCTATTCACCTTTATAGGCGTCAATCTCTGGCTGCCGGGCCTGCATGCCTACAAATAGCCGCTTCAAGGATAGAATCTGAATGAATATCATCGTAGTGGGTCTTTCTCACAAGACCGCCACAGTTGAAATACGGGAAAAGGTGGCCTTTTCTCCCAATCATATGCAAAAACCGCTTCTTGAACTGATTGGGCTGGACGGCATAATCGAGGGGGTCATCGTATCCACCTGCAACCGGGTTGAAATCTATGCCACCACCCGTGACATTGCCGGTGGAATCGCCCGCATCAAGCGCTTTCTGGCCGATTATCACCATCTTCCACTCGAATCACTCGAACTACACCTTTACAACTACCATTCCGAAGCGGCTATCCGTCATGTTTTCCGGGTTGCTTCCAGCCTGGATTCGATGGTGGTCGGTGAACCTCAGATTTTGGGTCAGATCAAGACCTCCTACGGATATGCCGCCGAATACAAGTCCTCCGGCATCATCCTCAACCGCTTTCTTCACAAGGCGTTTTCGGTTGCCAAACGAGTGCGAACCGAAACAAAGATCGCCTCTTCAGCAGTTTCGGTCGCCTTTGCCGCTGTGGAACTGGCCAAAAAGATTTTGGGCGATCTGTCCAGCAAGACCGTCATGCTGATCGGTGCCGGCGAAATGTGTGAACTGGCGGCCAAGCATTTCCTCAATAGTGGCGTAAAAGGGGTAATGGTCACCAACCGGACTCTTGAGAAGGCTGAAAAACTGGCCGAGGAGTTCGGCGGCGAAGCGGTCCGTTTCGAGGAACTTTTTGAACACCTGCATCGCGCCGACATCGTACTTTCTTCCACCGGCGCCCCACACTACATCATCGGTCCAAAAGATGCTGAAGAAGTCATCAAGCGCCGCCGTTTCAAGCCGGTTTTCTTTATCGACATTGCCGTTCCGCGCGACATAGACCCCAAGGTGGACGATGTGGAAAATGCGTATCTCTTCACGGTGGATCACCTGCAGGAGATTGTTCAGGCCAACCTTGCCCAGCGCAGCCTGGAAGCAGAGAAAGCTGAAGAGATAATCGACCAGGAGATCGGCCAATTCCATAAATGGCTCTCCACGCTGGAGGTTACTCCCACCATCGTTGCCCTGCGGACACGCTTTGATGAAATCCGTAAAGCCGAACTGGAAAAAACTATCTCCGCCTGGAAGGATCTGCCCCCCGATGCTGAAAAACGTCTTGAAGCGTTGACGACGGCCATGATGAACAAATTACTTCACGTTCCGACCTCAGTATTGAAGAAAGCCGGGCAAGGTGGACGGGTAGACCTGTACGTTGATGCAATGCGGCAGCTTTTCGAGCTGGAGTCCCTCCAGCATGATAATGAGGAGCTGGAGTTGGAAGAATAGTGCGATTACCGCCACTGGTTGCCGCTACTCTGGTCAAGCGCTACAAGCGTTTTCTGGCAGATGTGCTGCTTTCAGACGGCAGTCTTGTTACTGTCCACTGCCCGAACTCCGGCAGCATGAAAGGTTGTGCAGTTCCTGGCAGCAGTGTATTTATCTCCCTCAGTCCCAACCTGAAAAGAAAGTACCCCTTTACCTGGGAACTGGTGCAGGCGGACGGATTCTGGGCCGGCATCAACACAGGGCTGCCCAACCACCTGGTACGAGAGGCGATTGAGGAAGGTACGGTGGCAGAACTGCAGGGATACACCACCATCCGCTCCGAAGTTCCCTATGGTGAAAACAGCCGCATCGACCTGTTGCTGGAAGGGCCGACAGGACGCTGTTTCGTTGAAGTCAAAAACGTCACTCTGGTTGAAAATGGCTTGGCACTGTTCCCAGATGCGGTTACAACTCGGGGCCAGAAACACCTTCTGGAACTGATACGGGTTGTGCGCGAAGGAGATCGCGGCGTGATCTTCTTCACTGTCCAGCGCGGGGATGGCAACTCGGTTTCCCCGGCAGACACCATTGACCCTGAGTATGGACGACTGCTGCGCCTGGCTTTGGAGAACGGCGTGGAAGCTCTGGCCTACCGTGCGCTGATAACTCCACAGGAAATCCGGCTGACAGAGCGTTTGCCGGTAATTGTATAGTTATCTAGAAGTTTTTTCTGCATAAATCGATAACGTTAACGCACTTATCCTGTTTATCATTGCAAGCAATTGATGCTGAATTAAATAAAGAAACGGAGAACATTATGCCCCCCAAACAGATGAGAATCGGTACCCGCGCCAGCCAACTGGCACTCTGGCAGGCCAACTGGGTAAAATCTGAGCTTGAGAAAAAATATCCCGGCATGGAAGTCACACTAACCAAGATCAAGACCATTGGTGACAAGATTCTGGATGTGCCGCTGGCCCAGGTGGGCGGCAAGGGATTGTTCGTCAAAGAAATCGAGGAGGCCATGCTGCGGGGCGAGATCGATATCGCCGTTCACAGCATGAAGGACGTACCGACCGATTTTCCTGAAGGACTTGGCCTGCACTGCATTACAGAGCGCGAGGATCCGCGTGACGCCATAATATCCCGCAATGTCAAATTTGCCGATCTGCCCCAGGGTGCCCGCATCGGCACCAGCGCCCTGCGTCGCCAGGCCCAGTTGCTGAAAGTGCGACCCGATCTGGAGATGTGCATCATTCGCGGCAACGTTGAAACCCGCATCCGCAAACTGACCGATGACAAGCTGGATGCCGTTATTCTGGCCGCCGCCGGCCTGAAGCGTCTCGGATTTACCGAACAGGTCGCCGAGTACCTTGACGTGGATCTTTCGATTCCTGCCATCGGCCAGGGAGCCTTGGGAATTGAGTGCCGCTTGGCTGATCCGGTTATCACCGAGACAATTGCCTTTTTCAATCACGCCGACACCAGCTATGCCGTACGGGCCGAACGGGCCCTGCTGAAACGCTGCGAAGGCGGCTGTCAGGTGCCGATCGCCGCTCACGGGACAGTCAACGATGGCCAGTTAAAACTGGTTGGTTTCATAGCAGCTGTTGACGGCAGCCGCTCGGTTCGCGGAGAAATTTGCGGCCCCGTGACAGAGGCTGAACAGCTAGGCATCCGGCTGGCGGACCAGTTGCTGGCCGATGGTGGCAAAGTCATTCTGGAAGAAGTCTATCAGAGGTCGATCGGTGAGTAACGCCATCGTCTACCTGGTTGGCGCCGGGCCGGGCGCCCCCTCCCTGATCACTCTGCGGGGGGTGGAGTGCCTGCAACGGGCCGATGTGGTGGTTTACGACTATCTGGCTAACGAGCAGCTGCTGAATCATGCTCCGGAAAGCGCCGAGCGCATCTACGCCGGCAAGATCGGTGGTCACCACAATCAGGCACAGGATGAAATCAGTCGGTTGCTGGTTGAAAAGGCGCAGCAGGGAAAGATTGTCGTGCGTCTGAAGGGGGGTGACCCCTTTGTTTTCGGGCGAGGCGGCGAGGAGTGCGAGGCACTGAACGAAGCCGGGATTCCTTTTGAGGTTGTGCCGGGAGTCACGGCTTCAATCGGTGCTGCAGCTTACGCGGGGATTCCATTGACTCACCGTGATTTCACAGCGTCGGTAGCCTTTGTTACCGGCCAGGAAGGCAAGGGCAAGGACGAATCGGACATCGACTGGGACCGTCTCTCGCTGGGGGGCGGAACCGTGGTTTTTTACATGGGAATTACGACACTCAGACGCAACATGCAGCGCATGATTCAGCACGGCCGGCCGGCCGAAACACCGGTAGCACTGGTGCGTTGGGCAACAACCGTCTGTCAGCAAGTTTTGACCGGCACGATTGCCGACATTGCCGACCGGGCCGAAGAAGCCGGCTTTAAACCGCCAGCGATTACGATTGTCGGAGAAGTTGTAAAATTGCGCGAAAAACTGCGCTGGTACGACAGCCGTCCACTTTGCGGAAGAAAAATTATCGTCACCCGCGCCGCCGAACAAGCCGGCGAATTTTCGGCAAAGCTGGCAACCAGTGGGGCAACCGTGCTGGAGTGTCCCACCATCCGCCTGGTGGAACCGGAGAGTTGGCAACTGCTGGACGTAGCCATCCGCGAACTATCCAGCTATGACTGGCTGATCCTCACATCCGGCAACGCAGTGCGTTTCTTTTTCCAGCGCCTAGAGTCGCTGGGGCTGGATGCCCGAGCTCTTGCCAGCTGCAAAGTCTGTGCTGTCGGCCCGAAAACGGCTGATGCATTCAGAATGTTCGGAGTACGTCCCGACCTGGTGCCAAAAGAGTACAAGGCGGAAGGTGTCGTGGATGAATTTTCCCGATTGGACCTGAAAGGGACGAAGATCCTGTTCCCGAAAGCCGACAAGGCTCGAGAGCTCATTCCCTGCGAATTAAAGAGGATGGGAGCCCAAGTGGACGGACCGGTGGCCTACCGCAATATCCTGCCTGACAGATTGCCGCCTGAGTCCTTGTTTGCACTGGAGAAACGCTCGGTGGACTGCATTACCTTCACATCTTCATCAACTGTTCGGAATCTGGCTGCCATGCTGGGAGAGGAATTGCTGCTGGACATGCTGAAGGGGGTAACAGTTGCATCAATTGGCCCAATCACTTCAAAAAGCTGTCGGGATCTGGGACTTAAGGTGGATATCGAACCGGCCTCATACACTCTGGACGCGCTGACGGCTGCGCTGGAAGCTCATTTCAGCTGCCAGCAATATTAAAGAAGCTGTATCTCGCTTGAACGTACAATCAAAACGTCTTGACGATAGCGCCTGGACAACCCTTCCCGATATATGCGCCACCACTCACGGTCAAGGTTTTCCGTCATAACCTCGTATATAACTATCTCGTCATGAATAGTCAGTAAGGGGCTCTCCCGCCATGAGCCCTCAGCCGGCGAACGGAGATAGGTTGTAATGCCGCCGAAACGCTCCGTCAGCTCCTCGCGCACAGTGGAATACTCTAGTTGCGGGAAAGGTATTCCAGCGTTGTCGTACAGCGGCAGCAGTATCTGAATCAGGTACATGCAGCTTCCTTCTACCAAAAATTATACCGGCCTTTTATCGTTGAAACAAATTATAGCTGCTTCAATTCAAATAACAATCACGAGAATTCATAACTGTCATCATTGAACTGAAAAAGCCCTTCTTGCGAAGGGCTTTTTTTGTAAATCAAATTCAGCGTTTATGATTAGAATCATACCAGTTCCAGAGCGCTGAAGAAGTAAGGAATCTCGAAAGCTGCGGTTTCAGGAGCATCGGAACCGTGTGAAGAGTTTTCCTCTATGTTGACGGCAAAATCCTTGCGGATTGTTCCTGGCTCTGCGTTGGCAGGATTGGTGGCGCCCATCAGGGTCCGCCAGTCGGCGATGGCATTTTCTTTCTCAAGACAGAGAACGATTACCGGGCTGCGGGACATGAAAGCACACAGGTCGTTGAAGAAAGGGCGCTCTTTGTGAACGTAATAGAAACCTTCAGCCTGGGTTTTGGTAAGTTTGATCTTCTTCATACCAACGATGCTGAAACCGTTGGCCTCGATTCTGTCAAGAATTTTACCAGCCAGTTTGCGCTCAACTGCATCCGGCTTGATAATTGCGAAAGTGCGTTCCATGTTGTTTCCTCCAAAAGTGTGTTAAAATGTGAACATTTTTAATAACATTGCCCACGTTTGCTTGTCAAGTCATTTGGCCTTTATTTCTGGGAGCGCTATTTTTGTGCTTGCAAAATAAAAAATAGAATGATAAGAAGACTGCTCACTCGCCCGGGTGGTGGAATTGGTAGACACGCAAGATTCAGGTTCTTGTGCTCGCAAGGGTGTGCTAGTTCGAGTCTAGTTCCGGGCACCATTGAAGAAATAAGGCTTTACGGACTTCCCGTAAGGCCTTTTTTCTTGTCTTATCCCCTCTTGAAATCGTATTTAGTGCAGTCCGTTTCAGTATGCCTGAATGCCCTGAATCCGCGGCACGTTACTTTTGATCTTCAAGCAGGTCAGAAGACAATTGTTTCACCATGACTACTGAAGATGGCGACAGTCGAGATCAGACCCTCTTTCAGCTCTGCCAGCTCTTTTTTTATTTGATAGTTTCGGATTCGGTCATCATTTGCAGAACCGGTTCTTAGTGCGCCTCATGAAGCTTCTCATTCAGCCAGATTTTAATCAGCGACTGATAGGGTACATCGCGACTGTTGGCGGCAATCTTGATACTTTCCAGAAGCGAAACCGGCAGCCGCAAAGAGATGGACTGTGTTGTCGGTTTCAGGTTGGGAAGCCTCACCCGCTGCGCCTTCGACCAGTCAAGGTAGTCACTTGAATCGTGCTTTTCCCAGAAAGCCCGTTCTTCGGCTTCGTTGGCAAACACCGGCAGTTCCTTAATTTTTCTGTTCATATATGACACACTCCTTTCTGTGCATATCGCGGGCTGAAATAACGCGAATCTTGCTGTTGTCAGATCTCAGGGTGAACGTGACATGCAGGTATCTTTCGACGTCGGTTTTTCTGCTGGATGGTGAGGATTTTGGGGAAGAGGCAGGGTTTCGGATTGTCGCGGAAGGTCGGTTCGTAGATCAGGGCGGCAAGAAGTCTGTCGGTATAGCGATAAAAATTGCATACACCCCTCCCCTCGCTTTAATAAAATCTAAAGTGAGCACATTTAATTCATCAATTAATTTATAGTTTGAGTCCCATTCCCACGACGAAAAAGCGGAATGTTGACGCTGACCTGCTTAACAAATAAAGTTTACATGATTACTGCAACGCTCAAAGCAATCACCACGGCCAAGGCTGATCCTGATTTTACAATGGCAGGCGGCACAATCGAACGATGAAGGTTTTTGTGCTAGTTCGAGCTAGTTCCGCCACAAAAAACAAGGGTTTCCAGCAACTGCTGGGAACCCTTGTTTTGTTCCTGATGTCTGCGGATCCTGCTTCATAGCCAGGTAAACTACCTGACAGAATCGATAAAACCGGCCGGAGCGGGCTTTATCTCACAGGAAACGCATCTATTTAACAAGCAGGTCGTTTTCCACCGACACAACATTCTCAACGGTACTGGCAACCTCTCCCGCCTTTTTAACGCTCTGTGCCGAATTTACAAAACCGCTTAACTGAACTACCCCTTTGAAGGTCTTGACATTGATCTGCATCGTTTTCAGAGTTTCTTCGTTAAAGATGGCGGCTTTCACCTTGGTTGTGATGACGGAGTCATCGACATACTGTCCGGTACTTTCATGTTTTCGTGTGGACGCACACCCCATGAATGCGACTGTCAGTAAGCAGCAGATCATTAATTTCACAATACGATTAAGCTTTAACATGATGGTTTCTCCTTTTCTGTTTGTGGGCCATTGTTATTGATATGAAGCGTTCCCGGAATGCAAAGTTGATCTTCTGCCATGTTTTCCTGAGAACAGCTTCCCAAGATGGCCAGGTTGTTACTGTTTGGGTATTAATTCTTTCCATTTCAATTTTTGAAGCTGTTGAGCCAGTTCCACCCATCGCTCAGCTCCGGGAAGGCGGCTCCGAAATGGACCGTCTTTACCGGGTCAGTCGAGATGTTGATGACA
>JBBQCH010000057.1:0-17948 GCA_038318485.1 Geobacterales bacterium | reverse complement strand
ACCGCCCAGCATGGTCAGCAGTACCGCCTCGGTCATAAACTGCAGCAGTATGTCGTTTTTCTTGGCGCCGATCGCCATGCGGATGCCGATTTCCCGGGTGCGCTCGGTGACTGAAACCAGCATGATGTTCATGATGCCGATGCCTCCCACTATCAGCGAGATGGAAGCCACGGCACCCAGCAGAAGCGACATGGCTTTGGAAGACTGCTCAGCCACCGCCAGGATTTCGGACAGGTTGCGGGTTGAAAAATCCGGTTCCTTGTCGCCGCTAATTCGATGACGCTGCTTGATCAGGCTGTTGATCTCTTCTTCAGCCTTGGACAGCAGTTCCTCACTGCGGGCCTTGACCAGAACAGCTCCGACCGTGTTGGGAAGCTGGGAACGGGACAAGTTGCGCTGGGCGGTACGCAGCGGCACAAAAACTGAATCATCCTGATCAGTTCCCTGTGGTGACTGCCCCTTGCGATCCAGGATTCCAATCACCGTAAAGGGTACTTTTTTGATTCGGATGATCTTACCGATCGGATCGGCTGAACCGAAAAGACTTTCAGCTACGGTCTGCCCGAGCAGACAAACCTTGGCGGCGCTGTCCACATCCTGCTGGCTGATGCCACGGCCGAAGGCGACCCCCCATTCTCGAATATCGAACATTTCGGGAGTTGTCCCCATCAGAACGGTAGACCAGTTCATGTTGCCATATACCACCAGACCGGAACTTCGCACGGTAGGAGCTGCTATCTCAACTGAAGGACATTCGGTCATGATTGCCTTAACATCATCGCTGGTCAAGGTCTGGGCCCCGCCGCTGCCGGTGCGCAGACCGCCGCTGGTGGTTGATCCGGGCAGTACCAGGATGATATTGCTGCCGATACTGGCAATCTGCTGCGAAATGACATAACTGGCTCCCGAGCCGACCGCCATCATGGCAATCACGGAGGCAATGCCGATGATGATGCCCAGCATAGTCAGAAAAGAGCGCATCTTGTTGGTGCGCAGGGCCCGCAGGGCAATTTTGAGTGTCTGCAGGAAATCCATTATTTCGTATCCCCGATGATGTTCCCGTCCCGAAATGTGATCTGCCGGCTCGCATAGGCCGCCACATCATGCTCGTGGGTGACCATGATGATCGTGATGCCCTGCTTGTTGAGGGAGGTGAAGAGATCCATGATTTCCCCGGAGGTTGCGCTGTCCAGGTTGCCGGTCGGTTCGTCAGCCAGGATCACGGCCGGATTGTTGACCAGTGCCCGTGCAATGGCGACACGCTGCTGCTGACCGCCGGAAAGCTGGCTGGGATGATTGTTCTCCTTGCCGGCCAACCCAACCTGTTGCATGGCCTCAAAAGCCTTCATGCGGCGTTCTTTGGAGTGAAGTCCGGCGTAAACCAATGGCAGTTCGACATTTTCCACGGCCGGAGTACGGGCCAGAAGGTTGAATCCCTGAAAGACAAAGCCGAGTTTTTTGTTGCGGATTTCGGCCAACTGGTTACCGTCCATCCCGCCTACGTCCATCCCGTCCAGCAGATACTGGCCGGAAGTGGGACGGTCCAGGCAGCCAAGGATATTCATGCAGGTGGATTTGCCGCTGCCGGAGGCACCCATGATGGCAACGAATTCACCGGCCGCCACACTATAGGAAACACCTTTGAGCGCTTCGAATTGCTGGTCGCCCATCGTGAAGACGCGGCGGATATCGGTAAGGGAGATTACGTGACTCATTTAGAACGGTCGCCCCATTCGTGAGCTGCCGGCCTTCTTCTTGCTGTCGCCGCCGATTTGTTCGATGACGACTTCGTCCCCTTCCCTGAGACTGCTCTCAAGCAGTTCTATGCTGCTGTTGTTGGCAATGCCGGTCTTGACCGGTACGGCAGTCGGCTTGTTATCCTTGAGGATGTAGACCTGCTGACCGCTGCCCCCTTTTCGTCCGCCCGGTTTTCCTCCAGTGACTGGTGACCGTTGCGTGTTTGCGCTGCTGCGCTCACCCGTAGTTTTGGCCTTCACCTCGTCGTTTTTTATCTTCGGCTTGAAGCGCAGAGCGGCTGGAGGAAGTTTGAGAGCGTCATCTTTTCTGGCCACCTCGACCGAAACATTGGCGGTCATGCCTGGCTTCAGCTTCAGGTCGCTGTTATCGACGTTGACCACTACCACATAGGTAACCACATTCTGGGTGATGACCGGTGCACTGCGAATCTGGACGACCTTGCCGTGGAAGGTCAGTTCCGGATAGGAATCAACGGTAAAAGACGCATTCTGGTCCAGCACGATCCGGCTGATATCGGCCTCGTCGACACTGACCTCGATCTGCATCTTGGTAAGATCTTTGGCAATAGTGAACAACGTCGGTGTCTGGAACGAGGCCGCCACGGTCTGGCCAATGTCAATTGCCCGGGAAATTACGACACCGTCCACCGGCGAACGGATAATGGAGTATCGCAAGTTGGTTTTGGCCTGCATCAGCGATCCGCGGGACTGGGTCAGACCCCCTTCGGCAGCTTTCACAGAAGCTTTGGCCGATTGCAGCGCCGTTTCGGTAATGTCATAATCTCCCTGGGAGATAATGCCGTCGGCCAACAGTTTTTTGTTGCGCCCCAAGGTCCTCTCGGCATCCGCCAGGGTCACTTTGGCCTTCAGAAGGTTGGCTTCAGCACTCAGAAAATTGCCATGGGATTGTTCCACCGAAGCATTGAACAGAGATGGGTCGATCTCGGCAATGGCCTGCCCTTTTTTTACATTGGAATTAAAGTCAGCATAGAGCTTCTGGATCGTGCCGGAAACCTGTGTACCGACCTGGACAGTTGTCACAGCCGAAAGGTTGCCGGTTGCAGCAACAGTTGAAACAATCGTGCCGCGCTCGATTTTGGCGGTTTTGTAACTGACTTCGGGTGTACGTTTGTAGAAAAAATAACTTCCGATTGCGACGATTACCAGAAGGACGGAAAGAATGATGATAATTTTTTTCATGTTGCTCTCTTCGTGTTGGCGTAATGGCAAACCATCTCAGGCGGCATAATAGCAGATTAATCACCCGGCGACAAAAAAAAAGCCCCGATCCTGGGACCGGGGCTTCTCGTTCTGTGACGCCCGCAACCGGTTAAGCTGCGGGCTAACTATGGCAACCCTCTTTGCAGTGGGACACCGGACGAATCCTGAATCTTTCAATCCACATGGGTAGGGTCTCCTTTCGCTTGGCGATTTTACTACTAACAAGATGCTTTTCATCTTAATACTATTTCGAAACTTGTCAAGCATGAAAATCGTGGGGGCAATTTAAGGTTGCAATATTTGATACAGGTGGCAGAATATGGCGCATGGTGCCAACCTCTTCAAATCATGAAATATCCTGCCAGCAGGTAATGGTGGATGACGCTTCGGTTTTTTCGATTCAGTGGAGCGTTTTCCCCTTGAGCATTTCCGGCGATCTTACACCTGAAATTATAATGACGCGCTATCTGGGCTACATAAGAAACTGCACGCTCTCCATCATCCGTCCGCAGCAACTGGAAAACGGGATCGAGTTCCGCCTGTTTGTCAGCCGATTAAGCCTGATAAGCTTTCTGCCTCCAGCAACTGAAGCTGAAAGTGTTGTGCTTCGCATCTGCGGTGGCTTTCTGGTCCAACCCCGCCAGTGCCATCGCGGAGAGTTGCAATTCACAGTCCAGCCTCAGCAGGGAGGCGTCCGCGTAGCTCTGCAGCTCAGCGAATTCTGTCCGCTGATTCTGGGGAGTCAATCACCCTCACGCCTCCGTTTCTGGCTTTACCGCCTGACACAGGCCGCCATCCACCGACTTGTAACGGTACGCTTTCTTACCCTGCTTTATCGGGAACTGGCCGGTTCATTCGCCAGTGTGCGCGTGGTCAACGTTCATGTACGCAACGGCCAGCCGGTCTGATACTTTGATTGTCTTGCAAAGTATGATATTATTACACACTTGATATCATTGCTCAACCCGGATGAACCGGATAAGCGCCAACCTACTAAAAGGATTAGCCAATATGCCGCATACAATTATCGAAATTCCGGAGAGACTCCCGCTTTACTCCCAGCAAGAGATGGTGGTCTTTCCTTACATGCTTTTTCCGGTTTTTATCAGTGAAAAGGAGATGGCAACCTTCCGCGAAACCGAAAACTATGAAAAGTACCTGGTATTTGTTTTTGAACGACCACAGAGCAGAGCCGGCGATCTCCCTGGTGGCAGGAGTGAAATCGGTACTCTCTGCAAGGTGAACCAGATCAAGAAGCAGGAAGACGGACGCTACAAGATTTCTCTGGAAGGGATCACTCGCCTGAAAATTCTGCATACCGAATTAAAGGGTTCTGTCACTATGGCCCACTGCGAGATCGTGCGTGAGTTCGTCGAGAAGAATCTGGTCACCGAGGCTCTGGTGCAAAGCCTGAACGCCCTGCTGAAGATTGCGCTGTCCCATGGCAAGCCGCTGCCCGATGACGTCATGAAGATGATTGACTATATTGACAACCCGGCCCGACTCTCTGACCTGGTGGCACTGTATGTCAGCCTGCCGGCGACAGAGCTGCAGGAACTGCTGGAAACAGTCGACCCGCTGGAACGCCTGAAAAAGGTATACATACACCTGACCAACGAAGTGCAACGCATCCAAATCAAAAATGAAATTGCCGGCGAAGTCACCAAACGGGTCGGTAAAAACCAGAAGGAATATATTCTGCGCGAGCAGATGAAACATATTCAGGAAGAGCTGGGAGATGAGGACCCACGCACGGCCGATATGAACGAACTGCGCAAACAGATTGAGGAAGCGGGACTCCCGGAAGACATAAAAAAGGTCGCCGACAAGGAACTGAAACGGCTGGAACGGATCAACCAGGCCTCACCGGAATACAACGTTTCACGCACCTATCTGGATTATCTGGCAGGAATGCCTTGGAATATCAGCACTCCCGACAGCCTGGACATTAACAGGGCCGAAGAGATCCTCAATGAAGACCATTACAACCTCAAAAAGGTCAAGGAACGCATCCTGGAATTTTTGGCGGTCCGCTCGCTGAAGGAAAACATGAAAGGGCCGGTACTCTGCTTCGTCGGCCCGCCCGGTGTCGGCAAGACATCCCTGGGCAAATCCATCGCCCGCTCCATGGGACGCAAGTTTGTACGCATCTCGCTGGGTGGGGTCCGGGATGAGGCTGAAATTCGCGGACACCGACGCACATACATCGGCGCTCTGCCGGGACGCATCATCAAGGAGCTTTTCCGTTGCGGCGCCAACAATCCGATCTTCATGCTGGATGAGGTCGACAAACTGGGTAACGACTTCCGTGGCGATCCGGCCTCGGCCCTGCTGGAAGTGCTGGACCCGGAACAGAACTTCTCCTTCAACGACCACTACCTGGACGTCCCCTTTGACCTGTCCAAAGTCATGTTTATCACCACCGCCAACCAGCTCGACCCGATCCCCGGACCGCTCAAAGACCGGATGGAGGTTATCCGCCTGGCCGGCTACAGCAGCGAGGAAAAGCTGCACATCGCCCGCAACTTCATCATCAAGCGCGAAATTGAGGAAAATGGGCTCAAGGATCGCGAGCTGGAGTTCAGTGACGAGGCGCTGCAAAAAGTAATCAACGACTACACCCGTGAGGCTGGCGTTCGAAACCTGCAACGCACTGTCGGATCACTCTGCCGCAAGGTGGCCAAGGAAATCACTCAAAAAAAAGAACCCCGCACCCAAATAACACCGGAGGTCGTGTCTGAACTTTTGGGGCCAAAGAAGTTCTACAACGAGGTGGCGGCCGAGAACGACCGCATCGGCGTCGTAACCGGGATGGCCTGGACTGAGACAGGCGGCGACATCCTCTTCGTAGAAGTCACCTCCATGCCTGGCAAGGCTGAACTGATCCTGACCGGTTCACTGGGTGATGTCATGAAGGAATCGGCCCGGGCGGCACTCTCCTATATCCAAGCTCACGCCGCGGAATTCGGCATCAAAGCGGAGGACTTCGAAAACCGGACCATACACATTCACGTCCCATCCGGCGCCATTCCCAAGGATGGCCCTTCGGCCGGGATCACCATGGTCACTGCACTGGTCTCTCTCCTGACCGACAAACCGGCCCGACGCAACGTGGCCATGACCGGAGAGATTACGCTGACCGGACGGGTGCTGGCCATCGGAGGCCTGAAGGAGAAGGTATTGGCAGCTCATCGTGCCGGTGTCCGAACCATAGTGGCCCCCGATCGCAACCGAGATGACCTGGAAGACATCCCGGACAAGGTCCGCAGCGAATTGCAGTTTGTTTTCGTGAACGAAGCGGCCGAGGCACTGGCAGTCGCATTGTAACCGATGGATATAGCGATAATAGACAAACTTTTGCTAAACTTTTTCAACGAGCTGCAGAGCTACTTCGCTCTGGTTGGCCGCACTGCCGCACGCATATTCCAGCGCCCTTTCTACTATCGCGAGTTTGCAATCCAGTTCGACAAGTTGGGTTTTTCATCGCTGTTCATCTGCATCCTGACCGGATTGTTCACCGGTATGGTAATGGCCCTGCAGTCGCTGATCCAATTGAAGCCCTTTGCCGCCACCAGTTATGTCGGCGGCATGGTGGCGGTCACGATGATCAAGGAACTTGGCCCGGTTCTGGCTTCGTTGATGGTGGCGGGCCGGGTTGGCTCGGCCATCACCGCGGAATTGGGAACGATGGTGGTAACCGAACAGGTAGATGCCATGCGGGTAGAGGGCACCGACATTGTCAAACGGCTGGTAGCCCCGCGACTGAAGGCCATGCTGCTGGCCATGCCGCTACTGGCGGCGGTGGCGGATGCCGTCTCACTGGTGGGCGGCTACATAATGGCAGCCGGCTTCGGCATCAATCCGACCATGTATATCAAGGGCATCCCTCAATTCATGGTGTTTCAGGACTTGGTGGAAGGGCTGGCCAAACCGGCTTTTTTCGGGCTGATCATTGCGATGACCGGCTGCTACGTAGGGTTAAACACCAGAGGCGGGGCCGAAGGTGTCGGCGCTTCCGCCAAAAAGGCGGTCGTGCTGTCATCAGTGATGATCCTTGTCACGGACTTCTTCATAACCAAAATATTTGTGGCTTTTAGAGGATAATATGTCGTACTGGCTTTTCAAAACCGAACCGGGCTGTTTTTCATTTGACGACCTGAAAAATCGGCCGGGAATGACCGAACATTGGGACGGGGTACGCAACTTCCAGGCCCGTAATTTCCTGCGTGATTCAATCAAAGCCGGCGACCGGGTGCTTTTTTATCACAGCAACATTCCGCAACCGGCGATTGTCGGACTGGCTGAAGTCGTACGCGAGGGATATCCGGACCATACGGCACTCAATCCCGAGGGAGAACATTTCGATCCCAAATCCTCGACTGACAAACCGCTCTGGTACATGGTTGATCTGCGTTATCTTGAAGAACTGCCGAAAGCGGTCACATTGGAAGAGATCAAGTGCAACCCTCTTCTGGAAGATATGCCGTTGGTCAAGCGCAGCCGACTATCAATACAGCCGGTTAGTGAGGATCAATGGCGCATGATACTGATGATGGGGGGAATCGGGGCATCATGACGACAGCCGATTCCATCCGCATGAAAAAGCTCTGTTACTCGATCGGTGGTCGCAGAATCCTTGAGAATTTTGATTTTTGCCTTGAACAAGGTGTTAACCGTACCATTCTTGGTATCAGCGGATCGGGCAAGACAACGATTCTCAAACTGCTGCTGGGTCTTTTGAACCCTGATTCCGGAGAGGTTTGCATCGGCAATTTTTGCATTACCGGCCAACCTGAAGCAAGCTTCATAGAAATGCGCAAGCGCATCGCGATTGTGTTCCAGGGAGGAGCGTTGTTTGACTCCATGACGGTCGGCGAGAATGTCGGCTACCGCCTGTTTGAAGAAGGAAAACTGTCCCAGACCGAAGTTGAAAATGTTGTCCGGGAAAAACTCAGTTTTGTTGGAGTTGAACCGGCCCTCAATCTTTACCCGGCCGAGTTGTCGGGAGGGATGAAAAAGCGCGTCGCTATTGCACGGGCGCTGGCGGCTGATCCGGACTTTATTTTTTTTGATGAACCGACCACCGGCCTGGACCCGATCGGGGTTTACAATATCTGCAGCCTGATGCAGCGCCTGCAGGCCGAAGGTAAAACCACACTGATGGTTACTCACGATCTGCCGACCGCTTTTGCCACCTCCCAGCGCTTCACCTTTCTGCATCAGTCACGGATGCTGTTTGAGGGAACCGAAGCGGAAATGAAAGCCAGTGGCATACCGGCAGTTAAAGAGTTTCTGGCGCCGACACAAGCATCACTGTTTGTTTAATAAACAAATGTATGCACGGATGGTAACAATATGCAACGAAGCAACCAGATAGGCTGGGCCCAGGTCCGCGCCGGAATCTTTATCTTTCTCGCACTGATTTTAATTGCGGGCGGGATTGCAATCATGGGCGAGAAGACCAAAATGTTCGTGTCCAAAGGTGCCCTGAAGGTGGTCATGGATGACGTGTCCGGCCTTAAAGTCGGCGCGCCGGTATGGCTGGCCGGGGTCGATATGGGACTGGTGTCCGATATCCGTTTTGCTGATCCGAAGCAAAGTAATAAAGTCAGTATTTCGATGGAAGTCGATAGTGCGGCTCTGAAGAAGATCGGTTCCGATTCAAGGATCACGGTTAAAACCCGCGGTTTGATGGGAGAAAAATATGTGGATATAACTCCTTCCGGTTCATATTCCGAAACACCCCCGACTGTTCTGCATGGCACTTCGTATGCCAAATTGGACGATGTGGTTCAGAAGGCCGGTAACACTTTTGAAAAGATCAACGGCATTATCGACAATATCAACCAGGGCAAGGGAACACTGGGCAAGCTCAATAAAGACGAGACCCTCTATACCAATGTTGCCCGGCTGGCGATTGAAATGAAAAACCTTATGATCACGATTAACCACGGTGATGGAACACTCGGCAGACTTAACCGCGACCCGGAACCGTTCAACAAACTGATCAGCATACTGAATCGGGCAGACCGGACGTTGCAGGACATTCAGGCCTCCGACGGCACCCTCAACAAGCTGATCTATGACAAGACTCTCTATACAAAACTGACTTTGCTGGCGGACAAAAGCACTCAGGCAGCCGATGTTGTCAGCGACCTGAACAAGAAAATAACGTCTAAAGATGGTACCATCGGGCTCCTTTTGACTGACCGCGAGTTCTATGACAAAGGAATTGCTCTTATCAGCAGGGCTGACTCTTCGCTCAGGTCGCTCGAAGAGATTTCGGAAAAAGTCAAAAGCGGTGACGGCACCGCTGCCAAACTGTTGAACGACAAGGAATTATATGAGCGCATGAATCGGATGGTCGAAGATGTGGATGCGCTGGTGAAGGATTTTAAGGAGCAGCCCAGAAAATATATCAAGTTTTCAGTTTTTTAAAAGGAGTTGCACTGTTATGAGACGAGTACTTATATTTGCTACTATGATCTGCCTGCTTGCTTCAGTGCTTCATGCTGAAGGGCTCCAGGATAAGGTCGTTGAACACACCTTTAAAAACGGCATGAAACTGCTGATGGTTGAGCGCCATACCTCACCGACAGTTTCGACCTGGATCCGCTTCCGGGTTGGAAGCGTGGATGAGAGGAGCGATGAGCGCGGCATTGCCCATCTGTTGGAACACATGCTTTTCAAGGGGACTACGACTCTTGGCACAAAGGATTATGCAGCCGAGAAACCGGTTCTGGATAAAATCGAAGAGACCGCTCAACAGCTAATGTTTGAGAAAACTAAGCGGGACAAGGCCGACCAAAACAAGCTGGCCAATCTGGAAAAAAAACTGGCTGAACTGGAAGCGGAGGCATCCAAGTATGTTATCAAGGATGAGTTTTTCGAGCTTTATTCCAAAAACGGCGGTGTCGGCTACAACGCTTTCACCAGCCGCGACGGCACCACCTACCTGATCAGCCTGCCGTCCAACAAGCTTGAATTGTGGGCAGCCATTGAATCCGACCGGCTGCAAAATGCGGTTCTGCGTGAGTTTTACACCGAGCGGTCTGTAGTTATGGAAGAACGCCGCCGTTCCTACGACGCCGATCCGGAGAGCAAACTGTGGGAAACTTTTGTGGCGTCCAGCTTCCTGGCCCACCCCTATGGCCAGCCGACCATAGGCTGGATGTCCGACATACAGAATCTGACACGCACCAAGGCGGAACAGTTTTTTCATAGCTACTACGCTCCCAACAACGCCATCGTAGCAATTGTGGGTGACATCGATTCCAAGGCCACCATCGCGATGGTAGAGCGCTATTTCGGCGCCATAAAACCTGGAAAGTCATTGCCACCGGTAACAACCGAAGAGCCGAAACAGACCGGTGAGCGACGCATCGAATTGCTGGCAGAGTCCGAGCCGACCTTGATTATCGGTTTCCATAAACCCGCCATTCTGTCGGCGGACGATTACGTTTTTGATGTAATCAAGATGATTTTGGGGAGTGGCCGCACCTCCCGCTTTTACAAAATACTTGTGATTGAAAAACAGCTTGCCACCGATATTGGTGCCTTCGATGCGCCCGGCAGCCGTTTTCCCAATCTTTTTGTCATCAGCGCCACCCCGCGCTCTCCGCACACTGCCGGCGAGGTTGAAGCGGCTGTCCTGGCTGAACTGGAACAGCTTAAAAGCGAACCGGTCGCTGAGCGGGACCTGCAACGGATCCTGAACAAGATTGAGTATGAAGAAGCCCGACGCATGGGCACCAACGGCGGCCTGGCTCGCAATTTGACCGAATATGAAGCTGTGGCTGGAACCTGGCGCTACATGACAGAATACCGCAGCAAAGTTGCTAAAGTCACACCGGCCGACATTCAACGAGTTGCCAAAGAATACTTTACCAGAGAGAACCGCACAGTCGGATTCATTACAAAAAAGGGCGGTGAAACCAAATGAGACGTCTGATCTGCTCGCTCTGTTTTATCATCCTTTCGATTTCTGTCGCTTTTGCAGGCGAGTTGAAACATGCCAATCCACGTAACATGAGCTTTCCAGAACTGCGTTTCGAGATTCCCAAAGCGGAACGGGTTGTTCTGGATTGTGGTATGCCGGTCTACCTGCTGCGTGATACGGAACTGCCGATTATCAACATGACCGTGATGATCCGGACCGGTTCGGTCTACGAGACGGCCGACAAGTCAGGCCTGGCAGAGATGACCGGGACCGTCATGCGCAGCGGCGGCGCCGGTGGCCTGACACCTGAAAAAATGGATGACGAACTGGAGTTCATGGCATCGGCTGTGGAAAGCTCTGTCGGCAGCGATATGGGTACCGTATCTCTGACAACATTGAAAAAGAATCTTGACCGGACACTCAGAATTTTCACAGATGTTCTGCTTCATCCGGATTTCAGCGAAAAGCGGATCGATATGGCCCGCAAGCAAGCGATCGAAGGGCTTAGACGGCAGAACGACGATCCCAAGGAGATCGCCGGTCGCGAAATTTCCCGCGCCATTTACAACGGCCACCCCCTGGGAGTTTTCCCGACTTTTGAATCAATCGGCTCGATCACCCGTCAGGATCTGCTTGATTTCCATCAGCGCTTCTTCCGGCCTGACAACATGCTGCTGGCAGTTTCCGGGGATTTCGACCGGAACAGCCTGCTTCAGGAGCTTAATAATTTTTTCGGTCCGGCTTCGAAAAAAGCCGTCCGGACACTGCCCGAAATACCGCAGCCAAAGCAGCTTTTCCAGCCTGAGGTTATCTACGGCAGGAAAGATGTCAACCAGACCGTCATCCGCATGGGACACCTGGGACTGACCAAGGACAACCCGGATATTTATGCGGTACGGGTTATGGACTACATCCTGGGAGGCAGCTTCACCTCGCGCCTGACAATGGAAATCCGAACCAATCAGGGATTGGCCTACAGCGTCGGCAGCCATTTCGATATCGGGCGCCGCTTTACCGGCAGCTTTATCGCCGAAACCGAAACCAAGGCGGAATCGACGATCAAAACCATCAAACTGATGAAGGAGATTATTACCGGCATGATTAGGGAACCGGTCAGTGAACAGGAACTTGCTGCAGCGCGGGACTATATGATCAATTCCTTCATGTTTGGATTTACAAGTCCGGCTTCGATAGTGACACAGCGGGCGCGACTGGAATACTACGGTTATCGGGAAAACTATCTCGAAAATTACCGCGCTAATATTGCCAAAGTATCCAGAGAAGATGTACTGAATGCAGCGCGGAAATACCTGAAACCGGGGACTTTCAAGCTGGTAATTATTGGAGATGCTGCCAAATTTGACGCGCAGCTTTCCTCGTTGGGAAGCTTACGGGAACTGGATCTGAAGCTGACTATTCCAAAATGATGGGGCAGTTTTATTGGGGGACGGAATCAAAGTACGAGACAATGAGATCTTTGCGGGAAAACTGAGGTATTAGATTTCAGCGTTGTTCGTCAGAGACGCGTTCCGCGATAATGTCGGCTATTTTGGCTCCATCAACGGCCGAGCTCATGATACCGCCGGCATAGCCGGCCCCTTCACCAGCCGGAAACAGGCCCGTGACACCCAGCGATTCGCTGCTGGCATCTCGCAGGATACGAACCGGCGACGATGTGCGCGACTCGATTCCAACCAAGGTCGCTTCTGACGTTATGAAACCCTTCAGGCGCCGGTTGAAATCGACAATCCCTTCCCTCAGCGTATCAACGATAAAGGGCGGCAAGACTGAACCCAGGTCGGCTTCGAGGATTCCGGGACGATAGCTGGTTCTGGCCGCGCCTTTTCTGGGCAGTCCCAAAAATTCAATCAGATTTTGGGCCGGTGCGCAATATCCTCCTCCACCTGCTGTAAAAGCCTGACGCTCCCACTTGCGCTGAAGTCTTATGCCAGCCAGTGGGCCGGCTCCCTCAAAGTCTGCTTCCCTGACGTTGACCACCAGAGCACTGTTGGCAAACGGCGAGTTGCGCAGTTGGCCACTCATTCCGTTAGTCACTACACCACCCACTTCTGACGCGCCGGCCACAACAACCCCGCCGGGACACATGCAGAATGAATAGGCGCTGCGACCTGTTGTACTGTTGTTCCAGGTAACCGCATAGTCAGCCACCGGCAGTGCGGGGTGCCGGGATGCGCCATACTGGATACGATTGATAAGCTCTTGCGGATGTTCCACCCTCAGTCCCATTGCAAAAGGTTTTCTTTGCAAAGGAATCTGCCGCTGCTCAAGCATTTCATAAGTATCGCGGGCACTGTGTCCTACCGCGAGTATCAGTTGATCGCAATCTAGCTCTTCGTTCTGATTGACTACCACTGAAACAATTTTACCACCCACAACCTTCAGATCAGTCATTCGGCAGCCAAAGCGGACCGTAAATCCATGATCAAGAAGATGCTTGCGAATCGCGCTGATTACAATCCGGAGCCGGTCGGTACCGATATGGGGTTTGGCCAGGTAACGCAGCTCGGGCTGGGCACCGAAGGAAATCAGATGTTCCAGAACCCAGGGCACCAGACGATCTTTGGAGCGACAGGTCAGTTTTCCGTCTGAAAAGGTTCCAGCCCCTCCTTCACCGAACTGCACATTGCTCTCAGGATCGAGAAGACCGTTCTTCCAGAATTGCTGAACCGCCAGCGCCCTTAGTTCAACCGGTTCGCCACGCTCTATAATCGTGGCGGTCAGACCGTATTGGGCCAACCGCAGTGCAGCAAACAGGCCGGCCGGCCCGCTGCCGACAATGACAATCCTTTTTGCAGAACGTAGCGGCGCAACAGTATCCGGAACGACATCCGGCTGCCATTCAAGCGCCGGGTCAGCACCGACTTTTTTCTGCAGCAGGGCATCTGATGTGAAAGAGACCGTATAAACCAGCTTGATGTTCTGCTTTTTACGGGCATCTACCGCTTTACGGATGATGAGGATGTCATTCAGGGAAGCGACATCAACAGCCAGCTTGGCAGCCAATATCAACGGCAGGTTTTCTTCGCTGTCATCAATTGTGAGGGTAAGATTACGGTAGATAAAAGGCATATGGTCAGCTTTGCTGGTACTTTCTCCGCTCCATGAGCTGTTCGACGATGATAACGATATCCACCGGGCGGGTGGATTTAGGGATGTGAACTTTGGCCCCCATTTCCGGAGAGGCATATTCGCGAGGAGATTCCTGGAACATGGAAGTCAAAAGCACGGTAATTGGGGGGTTATCGCCAGCAAGGCGTCCAATCTCAAGGCATGTACTGACCCCTCCCATACGGGGCATTACCAGATCGGAGATTACGGCATCGGGAAGGTTTCCCAAATATGCCTTGACGCCTTCAATACCATCATTAGCATTTAACACGGTGAAACCGTTTTCACTGAAACTGTCAGATAGTACCTTCAGAAAAAAAGGATCATCGTCGATTATCAGAATTTTACCGCGAGATTCGGTCATAAATTTTAATTTTCCAGTACTGATAACATTAAAGGGGAAGACTACACCAGATCAGCCATAAAAAGAAAGCCGGAATGTTGTCAGTGATAGACCGGAAACTCAAGTCTGAAGACGGTACCCTCGGAAGAAGTGCTTTCAACCACCATACTGCCTTCGTAAATATTAGCTATCCGCCGGGCGACCGGCAGTCCCATTCCGGTTCCGCCGGTCTTCGTAGTGAAAAACGGATCGAATATGTTTGGAAGGATCTTCTCGGGAATGCCGCTTCCGCTGTCGCCAACCCGTACGATCACTCGACCATCATGTTGCTTGAGCTCAATAGCTATGCGTCCGCCATGACCCATCACATCCAGGGCATTCAGAAACAAGTTGGTAAAGACCTGCTCCAGTTCGGCGGAATCAGCCTTGATTGGGGATGGAATCACCTGATAATGGCGTTCAACAAGGATTTTTCTGGAATCAATCTGCGGTGCAAACACTTCCAGAACAGCGTCAATCACCTGATTGATTTGCACATTCGACGTAATTGTACGGGTCCGGCGGGAAGCATCTAAAAGCTTACGGATGATTGAATCCACTCGGTCGACTTCTTTCAGTATTTTGTTCTGATGTTCAAGCTGCTCCGGATCAACCGTGCTTTGTCGCATCAACTGGACAAACAGCGCAATAGAATTCAGGGGGTTGCGAATCTCGTGGGCCATACCGGCAGAGAGATAACCCAAAGCAGCCAGCTTTTCCGATTGAACAATCTCACTCTGGGCTGCCTGAAGCGCCTCCGTTTTTTCTCTCACCCGTTTTTGAAGATCCTGGTTCCACTGTTCAATTTCTTTCTGCAAACGATCATGCTCTTCCTGAAGTTCGAAATTGCGAAGTTCGATTTCCCGGATTCTCAGAACGTTTTCAAGACGCTCAACCAGGTTTTTGTTGTTGAAAGGCTTGAGTATGTATTCGGAGGCTCCGCCTTTCATCAACTCTACCGCAATTTCTTCACTCCCCTTACCAGTAAACATCACCACGTATGACAGGGGAAATTCGGACTTGATCTGGCGCAGAGTGGATAAACCATCCATTTCAGGCATCATGTAATCCAGCAACACCAATTCCGGCGAGTTAGCGGCAATAAGTGCGAGACCATCACGAGCGGAATCCGCGGTAAACACCATGAAACCACGCCTTGAGAGTACCAGCGCGGCCAGTTCCAGGATTTTAGTGTCGTCGTCAATAATGACAACTTTGGCTTTTGTTTCAAGCGGCCGGGTTTCGGTTAGCATGGAGTGGGCGTAGCTTCCAATAGGCATTTTCGGAATAAAAGCTATACAGCCGGCAGCCTGATGGTCATCACAGGGCAACTCGCCGAACGCACGACCCGCTCGGCTGTGCTGCCGAACAGGAGGTGGTCAAGACCGGTGCGACCGTGAGTTCCGAGTATTATCATGGAGGCATCAATCTCAACAGCCTTGCGTGTGATTTCTTCATAGGGGATACCGGACACGATGACTGACTTATAGTTGGAAAAACCGCCGAGTTTGGTGGAGCAAAAGGTCTCCATCATCTTGGCGGCCCCCTCTTCGATCTCTTTTTCAAGCTGCTCAAAAGAAATGTGCGGCACATAAAACCCGCGCAGATCTACCGGTTCGTTTATAACATGCATGATTGTCAGCTCGGAATTGAACTGCGTTGCCATTGTCACCGCATAATCAAAGGCAAGTTCGGAGTTTTCCGAGAAATCAATGGCTGTCAAAATCTTGTCAAAAGTCTTCACGATATGTTCTCCCTTCAGTTTTTCAAGCAGTTTTCAATATTTTCCTGATGACTTTTTTCAGTTCGTCGTATTTTACCGGTTTATTGATATACTCGAAAGCGCCTAAACTCATGGCTTCCAGATAGGACTCCACTTCGCCATAGGCGGTCAGCATGATAACGTTAGTATCAGGGCGACTACGGCTAAGCTCACGAAGAAATGCAAGTCCATTCATTTCCGGCATATTAATGTCAGTTATTATCAGCTCAACGTCCCTGCTGCGCAGAAAATTGAGAGCCTCAAGGCCGTTTGGGACCGATGAAACATCAAATCCATCATGAATGAGTATTTTGGAAAGCGCCTCCCGGGCATTTTCCTCATCATCCACAACCAGTATACGTTTATTTGGCGACAGCACATCTGCTCCTGTACAAGACATAGGCTAAAGAAAGTCTAGCACCGGGCAATCGACTGTCAAGACATCCATTTTTATTTCAAGCTTATTTTGCGGAAGCTGTTATTAGCCGGCTGTTGACTTGCCTGGCTATCGTTTGATCCCGGCAGCATCAAACTCAACGTAGACCGATTTTCCTGTCGGTCCGAGCTTTTTGTAAGGCTTTCCGTTCATTTCATAATCGATTCCACCGGCATTACTTACATCAAGCTTTACACTGTTTTCGGCCTTCCATTCGATGATATCACCAACCGTAAGATCATAGTTCTGGGAGAACGAGCCATCCACGGTTGCAGTCAGGACGCCATTTTGAGTAGCTCTGATTTTAAGAATGAAACTTTTGGGTGCATCATCCATATTTGGCGGCTGTAACGGTGGATCTGGCTGTAATGACTTGTCATCCGGTTCCGAATCAACTGCCTTGCTTTCTGGAAGAGGCTTTTCAGTCGCCGGCTTTACAACTTTGATTTTTGCGGATGACCGCACCGGCATGACCGGAGCCACCGGCAATGCAGCGACCGGTGCAATAACCGGCTGAGGCGGCCGAAGAGGAGGGGGGGGCGGGCTTTTGAAAAACGTGGCCGTAATCAGGATCAACAGAAACAAAAATGCCGGCAGGACAAGTTTTTGAAACGTAACCATATAATTTACAGGACGCTTTGTCGCAGGGAATGTGCCGGCAGGGTCATTTGCCTCATCTTTGGCGCCATTCAATTTGTCGTACATCCGGGCCATATCATCTGGATTCAGGCCAAGATAATTGGCGTAAATACGCAAGAAGCCCTTCAGGTATGTCAGATTGGCAAATTCGCGAATCTGGTCCTCTTCCAGGGCTTTCAGGTAAGAAATACCGATTTTTGTGGTTTCAGAAGCTTCCTCCAGCGATAATCCGTGAAACTCCCGACAGCGCTTAAGCACTGCCCCCGGTGAGTTGCTGGATGATTCAGGAGAAACTGTTACCGTATGCGACACACGAGCCTCACTTACTTGAGCAGATCCAGGTAACCCTGGGCAACACGCCCCAGTTCAGTATCAGGAATCAGTTTGACAGCTTCTTTAAATGCTGCACTGGCGGCACTGATATTGTTAAGCTTGAGTTGTGCCTGACCAAGATAAAAATATGCTGCGCCATAATCGCGGTAAATTTCCAGTGCCTTATTATATTCACCGATGGCCTGTTCGCTCTTGTCCATCGCGAAGAATACCCGCCCGAGTGAAAGCCGCACCGTCGGATTGCGCGGATTGGTCAATGCAACAGAGCGTAATTCGGACAAAGCCTTTTGGTAATCACCTTTACCCAGATATGCCAACCCCAGATTGATGGTTGCATTTTCGGAGTTATC
>JBBQCH010000056.1:0-17959 GCA_038318485.1 Geobacterales bacterium | reverse complement strand
GGCATGGGGCTGGCCAAAGCAACCAGTGTCAAGGCGGCTTTCACACTGGCAGCCCGCTTTCAGGCCAGAAAGCTGGAACGCCTTGACCGCTTTACCTCTCCGCAGCAGGTTTTTGACTACTTTCACCACGAATTTCGCGACCGCCGCAAGGAGTATTTCCTAATCCTGCTGCTGGATGGCAAGAATCGCATCATCAGCCGGGTACAGGTTTCCGAAGGAAGTTTAAACCAGAGCATCGTCCATCCCAGAGAAGTATTCATCCCGGCCGTCAAGGAATCGGCCGCCGCTATCATCCTGGTTCACAACCACCCCACCGGAGACCCGGCCCCCAGCAGCGAAGATATCGCCATCACACGCCGACTGAAGGAAGCCGGTGAAATCATGGGCATCAAGGTCCTGGATCATATCATCATTGGTGACGGCGAATATCTGAGTTTTGTGGAGCGGGGACTGCTGTAATAGAACCGAACGATCCCATCCAGCAAATAATCTTCATGGCAAAATGCTGAAAAGGCTCCATAAACGGAGCCTTTCTACTTATTTCATCCTAAATCAGACCAAACTCAACGCTTCATCCGCAGCCCGCTCGGCCGCCGCCACACAGTCGTTCAGACCGATACCGCGATAGGAGTTGCCGGTCAGGACCAACCCGGAATGGGCTTTCAGTAGTCCATCCAGCGCCGACAGACGCTGACCATGCCCGACCGTGTACTGCGGTATTGCCTGGGGATGACGGAATATCCGGACAAAGGAAGGCTCAGCGTCTATGTTCATGGTCGCCTTAAGATCCTTCATGACCCGCGCTTTGACCTCATCATCGCTCAGTTTGACGTACTCCGGAAAGCAGGCCCCTCCCATCATGCTGCGCAGCAGCACTTTGCCATCGGGAGCGCGATTTTCGAACATGCTCGAATCCCACAGGGTACCCAGGGTACTGCACCCCTCCTTTTTCGGAATCAGATAACCGAAACCATCCAGCGGATGGACAATTTTATCCCGCTCATAACCAAAACAGATCACCGTCATGCTGGAATAGGGAATCTGATGCAGAACACCGGAAACGCCGGCATCCAGACCAGCCAGCATCTCGGCCGCCGCAAAGGCCGGTGAAGCAACAATCACCAGATCGGCCTCCTGCTCGGAGCCATCGGAGCACTTTACACGGTAGCGAGCGCTGCTTCCCTTTTCAATGGCGGTGACGGTAATGCCCGGTTTGACAATGTCTTCCAGCGAATCCGCCAGAGCATCCGCCAGATACTGGATTCCTTCGCGGAACGAAGTCAGCACCCCGCCCGGTCCGGCAGCACTGGACACAACCTTGCCGGAGGCAATGTCCTGTTTCTTCTTTTTGGCCCGCATGATCATGGCCCGCACCAGTCCGCCATATTCCCGTTCCAGTTCGGCGATGCGCGGAAAGCAGGAAACCAGTGACATGGTCTCCGGGTCGCCGGCAAAGATGCCGGAAACCATCGGAGCAATCAGCTTGTCCAGCGCCTCACTGCCCAACCGGCGGCGACCGAAATCGGCCAGCGACTCATCGGTTCCAGGTGCAGAGGCGACAAACGGAGTCGGCTCCAACGCCAGACGCAGCTTTCCAGGCCAGGAGATCAGGCGGCTTTTCAGGAATGACGGTCCACCCTCCGGCAGTCGGTGCAGTTCGCCACCTGAAAAGATGAAACGCTTGCGGGCGTTGTCGTTGCTTCGGTGCAGTTTCTGCTCAACACCGATGGCACGACAAAGATCAAGCGTCTGCGGCTTGCTGTCCAGAAAGCCGTTCGGACCCCATTCGCAGATATAACCGTCACTCTTGATGCTCCAGATTTTGCCCCCCAGCCGCTGTTCTTTTTCCAGCAGGCTGATCTCCAGCTCTTTGCCGGCGGCCTGCGCCTTGGAGCGCAGCAGCCAGGCTGTTGCCAGACCCGATATGCCGCCGCCGACGATGATGGCTCTTTTCATTGTTAATCCCTCGATTGGTGTTAAATTTATTTGAAAGATACTACGTCCAGCACCGCCTGCTGTCAAGGTATACACTGCCATCGCTGTTGACAGCCTGACGTTCAGAGCTTACATTGTGATCAAATTGAATGGGAATGGTGAAGTTATGGCACAAACCGATTATTACAAAGCGCTGGGGATCGAAAAAGGAGCCTCGGCCGACGATATCAAAAAAGCTTTCCGCAAGCTGGCAGTCAAGTATCACCCGGACCGCAACCCGGATAACAAGGCCGCCGAAGACAAATTCAAAGATATCAACGAAGCTTACGCAGTTCTGTCCGATCCCAAGAAGAAGGAACAGTACGACACTTTCGGCTCCAGCGGCTTTCATCAACAGTACAGCCAGGAGGACATCTTCCGCGGCTTTGATTTCGGCAATGCCTACAAGGATATGGGGGGTGGAGTCGGTGGCGGTGGAGCAGAAGACATCTTCTCGCGTCTGTTCGGAGGTTCCTTCGGTCGCGGGGGAGGGCGGGGCGGTTTCCGCACCGGCCCACAGAGGGGTGGCGATCACGAGATGGAGATCACCATCAGCTTTCGGGATGCCGCCCTGGGTGCCGAAAAGCAGGTTGCTTTTCGCCGCGACGGCCAGCGCGAAGAGCTGAAGGTCAAAATTCCGGCCGGCGTCGATAACGGCAGCAAGATCCGTATCGCCGGCAAAGGGGCCCAGGGCGAGGGGGGCGGATCGGCCGGCGACCTGTTTCTGATCCTGCGTGTATTGGGCGATCCGGTCTTCAGCCGTGACGGCGGCGACCTGCTGGTTGACCGTTCAATCACCTTCAGCGCCGCTTGTCTCGGCACTTCGCTGGATGTGCCGACTCTGGAAGGTGATAAGCGCATCAAAGTTCCGGCCGGCATGCAGCCCGGCACGAAGATTCGGCTGAAAGGATGCGGAATTAAACCGCTTGGCTCGAATACCAAGGGGGATTTGTACGTAAAGATCGGGGTACATGTTCCGGAAGCACTGAATGCTGAACAAAAGAAACTGATGGAAGAGATGGCAGCGAAGGGGTTGTAGCTATAAACCGTCTGAATTACTAAAAAGCCTGTAGGGTTTCGTTAAACCTCGCAGGCTTTTTTTGTCATTGTTTCGTGGTCATTAGAACCACCGCATGGGCCGAGATTCCATCGCCGGTGCCGGTGAAACCCAGCCCCTCTTCGGTGGTGGCCTTGACGTTGACCTGCCCGACCGTGGCATTCAGCACTCTGGCGATATTTTCACGCATGGTCGCGATATGCGGTGCCATCTTGGGTTTCTGGGCAATTATGGTGGCATCCAGGTTGCCGAGGGTATAACCGAGTCCATCAGCGACCTTGCCGACATGTTCCAGAAGCTTGAGGCTGTCGGCCCCTTTGAAGGCTGGATCGGTATCGGGAAAATGTTTGCCGATATCACCTTCGCCAATCGCTCCCAGGATTGCATCGGCAATGGCATGCAGCAGCACGTCGGCGTCGGAATGCCCCAGTAGCCCCTTTTCCCAAGGGATATCTACTCCGCCCATAATCAGTTTTCTGCCTTCCACCAGCCGGTGGACGTCGTAGCCGTGTCCTATACGCATTTTCTACCCTTCCGCTTTCAAATCCCGCGCCATCAGCTCCGTTACCGCCTGGAGGGCTGGCTTGTTTTCGTTCAGGATCTGGTAGGTTTTTTCAACTATCGGCATCTCCACTCCCAGACGACGGGACAGACCATATACCGATTCAGCGCTCTTGACCCCTTCCGCCACCATGCGCATCTCAGCCAGGATTTCGGTCAGGCGCTGTCCTTGTCCCAGCTTGAATCCGACAGTGCGGTTGCGGGACAGATCGCCGGTGCAGGTCAGTACCAGGTCACCCATGCCGGCCAGTCCGGCAAAGGTGGCCGGTTGTGCCCCCATGGCCAGTCCAAGGCGGTTCATCTCGGCCAGACCGCGGGTGATCAGAGCGGCCCGTGCATTGTGGCCGAAACCCAGACCGTCGCAGATCCCTGCGGCGATAGCGATAACGTTCTTGACCGCGCCGCCCAGCTCGACACCGATCACGTCACTGTTGGTGTAAACCCGCAGACATGGGCAGCTGAATGCAGCCTGGACGCGTTGCGCACTGGCTTCGCTGCGGGAGGCAGCCACAATCAGTGAAGGCAGTTCCTGAGCAACTTCGCTGGCAAAAGTAGGCCCGGAAAGAGCCACATAACGGGAAAGCAGGTCGCCTCCCAGCAGCTCTTCGCAGATCCGGGATACCGTCAGAAGAGTACCCAGTTCAATCCCCTTGGAGGCATTGGCAATAATCGTGTCAGTCGGGAGAAGCGGAGCCAGCTGTTTCAGGACACCGCGCATAACCTGGACCGGTGTTACCAGCAGGATCATGCTGCGTCCACTGACCGCTTCCTGAAGATCACCTGTACAGACCAGAGCCGGGTGCAGATTTATCCCGGGCAGATAGGGGGTGTTGATGTGATTTGAATTGATTTCGGTCACCAACTCCGGCTCATAGGCCCACAGCAGCGTGTCATGACCGTTGGCCGCCAGACGGGAGGCAAGTGCCGTACCCCAACTGCCGCCACCGATAACTGCGATCCGTTCGAAGTCAGTCGTCATAGTCATCGTCATATACTTCCTCAAGTCTGGGATCATAACCTTCTGACAGCGTTTGCCTGGCCGCATCGATACTATCCAGCAGAAGCCGCCTGACAAACGGATGGCGGCAATCCGGAAGGAATCCGCCCACCAAGCTGAGCGCTGTTGCAAGGGTCTGCTGCACCACTGATTCATCGCTATCAGTCTGTTGCAGATAATCGGCCGTCATAAGCAACCGTTTGATGATTTCGGCCCGCCGCGGAATTATCATTTCACTGCAGCACCTGTCTATTTCGCTTTCCAATGCTTCCGATGTCACCTGGTCAGGGCCGCCATCAGCTTCCAATGCGATAAATCGCTCAGCGGCATCGTACACCGACATTTCGGTCAGGACCCACCCCTCTAGTCCTGGATCGTCCAGCAGGTTGTTGCTGGTGGCAACATAGCCCGGTATTTTTTCAACGATGCCATCCAGATTAGCCTGGCTGAAGCGGGGAACATACGCCTCGGGCTTGATTGTATCCGGACGGAAAAGGCGCATATCAACATAGAAATCGGGCGGGAGATAAATGCCCTGCTCACTGCTGCGATGAAGAGCGTCTCGCAATGCGGCCATTGCGTAAAGCGGCTCCACCGGTATCAGCATTTCGCCTCCGGCAATATCCTTGAGGACATGAGCGTACTCTTTTTCATCCTTCATACGGTAACTGATTGCGTTCAGCAGACCGTCGGAATCACCGGTCAGAACCAGCATGGCGGCAAAAGCATTCTGATCCAGCTTCCAGGAAAACCAGATTGAACGGGAGCCGTAAAAATCAATCGGACCGGCGTAAACTTCATGGAAAGGGAGTGCTTGCTGAAAGGAGTGCGGCAATTCAATCGGTTCACTGATGCCGACAAAAGACAGCCGTCGGATACTGCGTTGGATCAAAGCGGCCATATCTCCTTTATGGCGGGAGCCGGCACGTTCCAGAACATCCAGAGCAAAGCCGCTTTTTGCGCGGCCCAGAGCCAGAATCGCCTCTTTGACAATTTCCGGTTTCTCGAACGATAGTAATATTTCCAGAAGCGCCATCGCTTCCGGAGTACTGTTTTCCGAGAGTCGGCGCATCATCTTCAGCCGAAACTCGTCGGTAATATCCAGAAAACTGTCGATGAAGCGCACCAGACCGCGTTCACCATCTTTAAGGCAGTCGTCGATAAAGCCTTCCAGAGTCGGAGCGCCATAACCGGTCATTGAGGCGAAGGGTGGGGCGGTGACATCAATACCGCTGTCATGCAGCACGTCCAGCAGGGCCAGCTTGCCGTCTTCCTCCAGATCCTTGCGCTGCAGCGTGATCTGAATCAGTTGATCCATCCAGCCGGATGCATCAAAGAAATCCAGCATACAGGTATAGCGGTAGATGGTGGTGCCGTTCTGTTCCTGCCACAACTTGCGCACCAACGGTTTCAGCGCCCGTTTACCGGCCTTCTGCAGCCTGCGCCCGATTCGCTCCATCTGCTCGCCTGTCAGATCATCCCTTTTGAGGAAATCCAGCAGGCGCAGGATACGTCTGCGTTCCCGCAGGGTTTTATCGAGTTTTAATGGTTTGGACATGTTTTTGATCGCTTCGTTCCTTCCTGAATCAGGGACGTAACTCTATCACACAAACAACATGGAGGCAATCGTGGGGAAGCAACTGCGTCCATCCACTCAAACTTCCCGGATGCCATTACTCAGTATGCCGTTACAAAGAATCCAAAAACTTTTGAGGATTTCCCGAGAACAACGAAAAGTTATCCATGCTGATAATAATGGGACGAGCATCGCTGAACCGTTTCGTGAATGCCTCAAGCCCCCGTGCCGATTTCCGTCTGCCTGATTTTACTTCAATAGCGTAGAGCCTTTCCTGGTAACGATAGACGAAATCCACCTCGGCATTCTTTTCGCGCCAGTAGAACAGATCACCCGGCAGTTGCAGCAGCTCTGCGCCCACGGCCAGCTCAAAGACCCGCCCGCGCCGCTCCGGATCGTCGAGCACTTTTGGACCTGCGGTCATGGTGTACAGCGCGGGACAGGAGATGAGGATCTTGGGGCTGGAAGAACGGGTCAGCCACCCCTTGGCCGAATACTTCTCCAGCGGCTGCATCAGAAATGCCCCGGCATACAGTTCGATGTAATACCTGATCAGGTCGGTGTTTCCCTTGTCCTGCAACTGCCCCAGCAGCTTGGTGTAGCTGATCTCCTGCGCCGGATAGCGGCAGAGGATTTCGAATGCCTGGCGGAACAGAGCCGGATTGCCGACTTTGCGGTTCAGCAGGATATCCTTGCCGATAACCGCTTCCACGATTGAGTCCTTCAGATAGGCGTACCAGCGGTCAAATTCCCCCTCAAAAGGGACGGAACCAGGGTAGCCGCCATACAGAAGAAACCGTTCCAGGTCGTAGTCAAAACCGCTCTTCAGCTCCGTAAAGGTCCAGTGGTATATCCGAGTCAACTCGAAACGTCCGGCAAGGCTCTCGGTCAGGCCGGTCTGGATCTGGAGCGAACTTGAACCAAGTACAACAACCTTGAGAGAGCGGGGATTGTTGTCCCACAATGATTTGAGTGTCTCGGACCAGTTGGGAATCTTCTGGATTTCATCAATGACCAGCAACGCGCCGTCACCAAGCAAGCGGGCCTTCTGCCATTGTTCCAGCAGCCAGGTGCGGTCCGTCACCAGCAGGTCATCGGCATTGGCATAGTGGTTTTTGAAGGGATAGCGGGCGAGAAGCTGCCGCATCCCGGTGGTCTTGCCGACCTGTCGCGGGCCGGTCAGCACCTGAATCAGCGGCTGTTCGGCAAGGAGGCGTTTTTCAAGTTGCGCAACGAATGAGCGTTCGTAGGTGGTCATGGGGGGGAGTATAGCGTTATTTGGGAGTGTGGTCTAGTAAAAATGCTAGAGTGAGCTTGTGGTGTGCGGTTTTTAGTCGATAGAAAAATAGAATGTCCCCGGAGGGCTCCCTATTTTCTGTCTCACGTGTTGGCGAGAGACAGCGGGTGAATGATGGACAAAAAGCTTACTACTTATTCAAACCTAGTATCGGCCCAAGAACCTTCGTAACAAAATGATCACCATAATTCTCACCTGCAACCAGCGTGCGGATACGTTCCAAGGTTTCAGGCTGTCGCCCGGCGACTTCAGCGGCAGCCATCGCAGTGTACGCAGACCTTACATCCTCACTTGTAATATCATAACCATACCCTTCGGCCAGCCACCTGAGCGCAGTCATGCCTGCCTCAACGGCAAAGAGAGGTTCACTCGCCGCCATATCCCGTGCCGCCCTGGCAAGGGTTTTGGGGTCGCATGGAGTCCGGTTTGCCAATTCAATCGCTTCCCGGTAGAGTCCCAAATTTGTGCCATGGCCAGTGTACCTCCATACCGCTGTTCGATCATTCTGCCACCTGCGATTACAAACGTGGCGAAAGATGAATTGTGTATAACATAGTCTGACAGGGGCAAGAAAGGATTTTGTAATAAGGGAGATACCTTATCGTTCAGATTGAATCGATACGAAAAAACCGGGACGCTCGCAATTGCTGGCGCCCCGGTTCTGATGTGTGATGGTCCGTTTCTGCTGAGAAGCCTGTATCGGCTATTCCGGCGTTTCTCCTTCTTCCGTTCCTTCTTCAAAATCTTCGTCCAGTTCATCCTCATCCTTCTCTGCCAAACGGGCTACAGCAACAACCTTCTCATTCCCTTCGGTGTTCATCAGATTGACACCCTGGGTGTTGCGGCCGATGACCGAGAAACCGGAGACCGGTACCCGCAGAATTTTGCCCTGGTCGGTGATAACCATCAGATCGTGATCATCGGCAACCTGCATGACATTGACCACACAGCCGTTGCGCTCGGTGGTTTTGATGGTGATGATACCCTTGCCGCCGCGCGACTGGTCGCGGTATTCGTCCAGGTCGGTACGCTTGCCGAAGCCGTTTTCACAGACCGTGAAGATCGTCGAACCGACCGCGGCATTATCAACTATCTCCATCCCGATTACCCGGTCGTCCTTTGAGAGATTCATGCCGCGCACTCCACGGGTAACGCGTCCCATCGGACGGGCATCCTCTTCATTGAAGCGGATGGCCTTACCATTGCGAGAAGCCAGGAAGATGTCCTTGGTGCCGTCAGTCAGCGCTACCGAAATCAGCCTGTCACCTTCGTCCAGATTAACAGCGATGATGCCGCCGCTACGCACATTGGAGTAATCCACCAGTGGGGTCTTCTTGACGACGCCGTTCTGGGTGGCCATGAACAGGTAGGTGTTCTCGCTGAACTCCTTGACCGGCAGGATCGTGGTAATTTTTTCACCAGCTGTGACATTGACCAGGTTAACGACCGCTTTTCCCTTGGTGGTACGATTTCCCTCGGGAATCTCGTAAACCTTCAGCCAGTACATGCGACCGGCGTCGGTGAAGCAGAGCAGGTAATCCTTGGTGGAAGCAATGAAGAGTTGTTCTACAAAATCCTCTTCTTTGGTCTTCATGCCGGTTTTGCCCTTGCCGCCCCGGCGCTGGGAACGGTACAGGTCAACTGCGCTGCGCTTGATGTAGCCGGTGTGGGAAATGGTTACGACCATCTCCTCGTCTTCGATGGTATCCTCCCGCGAGATGTCGGCACTTTTGTCGGCGATCTCCGAGCGGCGCTTGTCGCCAAAACGATCGCGAATCTCGCACAGTTCTCCGATGATTATTTTGAGTATCTCGGTGTCGGACGCCAGAATTTCACGCAGACGGGCAATCAGTTTCATGATCTCTTCATACTCGGCAATGATCTTGTCGCGCTCCAGTCCGGTCAGTCGCTGCAAGCGCATTTCCAGGATAGCCTGGGCCTGGATTTCGGACAGCTGTATCGATTTTTCAAAGCCCTCCGGCCTTGGGAGATTGAGACGCGCCAGGAAGCCGGGATCGGCGAACTTGCCTTCCATCAGCCCCTGCTTTGCCTCGGGCGGCGTTTTGGACTCACGGATCAACTCGATCACAGCATCCAGCCAATCCAGGGCAATCTTGAGACCTTCCAGTATATGGGCACGGGCCAGTGCTTTTTTCAGTTCGAAGTTGGTACGGCGGGTGACCACCTCGCAGCGGTGCTCGATGAAACAGTCCATCATCTCGCGCAACGTCAGTACTCGCGGACGATTGTTGACAATTGCCAGCATGATGATGCCGAAGGAGGTCTGCAGCTGACTCTGTTTGTAGAGCTGATTGAGCAGCACCTCGGCGTTTTCGTCGCGCTTGACTTCAATAACAATTCGCATCCCTTGCCGGTCAGACTCGTCGCGAATTTCTGTAATTCCTTCGACTTTCTTATCCTTGACCAGTTCAGCAATTTTCTCGATCAGACGGGCTTTGTTGACCTGGTAAGGAAGCTCGGTAACTATAATCGCCTGCCGTTCAGAGCGCTTTGACGCTTCTACATGGGCTTTGGCACGTACCTGGATAATTCCGCGCCCGGTGGCGTAGGCATCCCTGATCCCCTGTCTTCCGTAAATCGTGGCGCCGGTCGGGAAATCTGGACCCGGAACCATTGTCAGCAACTCCTCAAAGGTAATTTCCGGGTCATTGATTATAGCAATGATACCGTCGATCACTTCGCCCAGATTGTGAGGCGGTATATTGGTGGCCATGCCGACCGCAATACCGGTCGATCCGTTGATCAGCAGGTTTGGAAATTTGGAAGGCAGGACCGTCGGCTCCAACATTTCATCGTTGTAGTTGGGCGCCATGTTGACTGTTTCTTTGTCCAGATCAGCCAGCAGTTCGTGTGAAAGATGGCGAAGACGGATCTCGGTGTAACGCATGGCAGCCGGACGGTCTCCGTCCACCGAACCAAAGTTACCCTGGCCGTCCACCAGCATGTAGCGCAGGGAAAAGTCCTGGGCCATACGTACAATGGTATCGTAAGCGGCGGTGTCACCATGGGGGTGGTACTTACCGATAACATCACCGACCACACGGGCTGATTTTTTATAGGGCTTGTTGTAATCGTTGCCCATATCATACATGGCATATAAACAGCGGCGGTGAACCGGTTTGAGTCCATCGCGCACATCCGGCAGCGCCCGGCCGATGATGACCGACATGGCGTAATCCATGTATGAGCGTTTCATCTCATCTTCGATATTCACTGATATTTTATTGACTGGTATTTCAGTTGGGGTCTGCATTGCTACCTCGTATTTGCTGTTCAAATCAGAACTATTGATATTTTAATTTTCTTAAATTTTAGATATCCAGGTTGACTACGTTCAGCGCGTTGGTCTCGATAAATTGCCGGCGTGGTTCGACTTGGTCACCCATCAGAATCGTAAAGATTTCGTCCGATTCGACCACATCCTCGATCTTGACCTGCAGCAGCACACGGTTCTCAGGGTTCATGGTCGTTTCCCAGAGCTGCTCCGGATTCATCTCACCCAGACCTTTATAGCGCTGGATGCCCAGACCTTTTTTGGCATTTTCCAGGAAGAAGTTAAGTAAATCCTGGTGATTGGTTGTCTCAAAGACTACCTTACCACCCTCTTGTTCGACGAAGGCCCTACCATCAGCCATGGTTTCCACTATGCGACGGTGATTGTCCACCAGCAGCTCATATTCACGGGTCGAAAGTACCGCCAGCGTCTGCTGGTCAATTATAGACCGGATATTGCCGATCCGGAAGGCAATACGATGCTCTTCTGTTTCGTACTCCGAGCCTGGAGCCAGCAGTTTCATCGCCTCCAGGTACGGTACAACCTGAGACAGCTCTTCAAAACCGGACGGAACGTTACTGCGGATGACAATTGAAAGCAGTTCGGGAGAAATGCCCTTTTTGACAACCTTATTGAAAATGGCACGGTTTTCAATGAACTGTTTGATAACCGGGATGATCTGCTTGCCATTATAAGTCCGGTCTCCCTTTTCAAGGCGCAGGATCAGATCTTCAGAGCCCTCTTCCAGCAGGAATTCCTGCATGGCATGTTCATCGCGCAGGTACTGTTCCTTCCTGCCACGCTTGACTTTGTAAAGCGGCGGCTGGGCAATATAGAGGTGGCCGCGTTCAATCAGTTCGCGCATGTTTCGATAAAAGAAAGTAAGAAGCAGGGTCAGGATGTGCTGTCCGTCCACGTCGGCGTCAGTCATGACGATGATGCGGTGATAGCGAAGCTTGGAGATATTGAAATCGTCCTTGCCGATACCGGTGCCCAGAGCAGTAATCAGGGTGCGGATCTCCTGGGAGGAGATCATTTTGTCGAAACGGGCTTTCTCAACGTTGAGAATTTTACCTTTAAGCGGCAGGATGGCCATATTTTTCCGGTCACGACCCTGTTTTGCGGAGCCACCGGCCGAATCACCCTCGACCAGGTACAGTTCGCAGAGAGCCGGATCTTTTTCCTGGCAGTCAGCCAGTTTTCCCGGCAGACCGCCCATATCCAGGGCTCCCTTGCGGCGGGTCAGATCGCGGGCTTTACGGGCTGCTTCTCGGGCACGAGCAGCTTCGATCGATTTGTTAAGGATTTCCTTGGCGATTTTCGGGTTTTCCTCCAGAAAGACCGACAGACGCTCGTTCAGCAGCGATTCCACGTAGCCCTTGACCTCGGAGTTGCCCAGCTTGGTCTTGGTCTGCCCTTCAAACTGCGGCTGCGGGATCTTTACCGAAATTACGCAGGTCAGACCTTCGCGCAGGTCGTCTCCGGAAACTGTCACCTTTTCATTTTTGAGCAGGTTGTTAGCCGCCGCATAGGCATTCATTGTACGGGTCAGGGCTGCCTTGAAACCGGCCAGGTGGGTGCCGCCTTCGTGGGTGTTGATGTTGTTGGCAAAGGCAAAGATTTTCTCGTCATAAGAGTCGTTGTACTGCATCGAGACTTCCATCTCAACGCCACCCTTTTCACCTTTGAAATACATAGGTTTGGCATTTATAGCTGTTTTGTTGCGGTTCAGATATTCAACAAAGGAGTTGATGCCACCTTCGTAATAAAACTCATGGGACTTGCCTTCAACCCTTTCATCTAAAATTTTTATGCGCACTCCGGCATTAAGGAAAGCCATTTCACGCAGACGCTGGGAAAGAATATCAAAGGAAAATTCAGTCGTTTCAAATATTTCCTCATCCGGCATAAAGGTAATTTTAGTACCGCGCTTTTTGGTTTCACCGGTAGCTATTAACGGTGCAACCGAGTCACCACGACGGTATGACTGACGCCAGACCTTGCCATCACGGCGTATCTCCAGCTCCAACCATTTTGAAAGGGCGTTGACAACCGATACACCAACCCCGTGCAGACCGCCGGAAACCTTGTAGGAATCGTTATCAAACTTGCCGCCGGCATGAAGTACGGTCAGAACAACCTCGGCTGCAGATTTACCTTCGGTGGGATGTATGTCAGTCGGAATTCCGCGACCGTTATCGACAACTGTGATTGAGCCATCGGTGTTGATCGTCACGCTGATATTATCGCAATGCCCTGCCAGGGCCTCGTCGATGGAGTTATCAACTATTTCGTATACCAGATGATGAAGTCCGGCACTGGAGGTTGATCCGATGTACATGGCCGGTCGTTTACGAACTGCAGACAAGCCTTCCAGAACTTTGATATTATCTACTCCGTACTCTGCGGAGCTTTGTGTAACGTTTTCCTGTTCACTCATGCGATTAATTTCCCTCGAACGTCAGATTGCCGTCCTCCACGCGAAAGACGGCGCAATGTGGTACAGCTTCCAGCAAGGCCGGAGAGCGTTCCGTGGTTGTTATAAAAACCTGAATATTTCTCGCGATAAGAAATTCCATCAGGTTGCGGTTTCTTTCAGCATCAAGCTCGGAACTCATGTCGTCCAGCAAAAGCAGTGGTGATTCACCAAAAATTTCCCTGAGATTATCCATTTCAGCCATTTTAAGCGATAATACAAAGCTTTTCTGCTGACCTTGAGACCCGAAGGATTTCAATGGCCGGTCTTCCAGCAGAAAAAACAGATCGTCTCGATGCGGTCCGGCTGTAGTAGTACCATAGCGTTCATCAGATCGCTCGTGACGCTGAAACAAATTAATCAATTCATTTCTAATCTGCTCTCTCTCTGTCGATTTAACCCCTTCAGGCCGATAACTGATACTGCAGGTTTCACTGTTTCCCGAAATTGCTGCATAATATTTTCTAAGTTTCTGATCCAGTAGCATAACAAACTTGCTACGTCGTTCAATTACTTCTGACCCGGTCTCGGCCAGTTTCTCGGTCCAGATTTCCAGACCGCTTCTATCCAAACTTTTTAACAGAACATTACGTTGTTTCAGTATCCGCTGATAGTCATGCCAACAGTGCAGATAGGCTATATCGCCCATATAGACAGCGCGATCAAGATAGCGACGTCTGGTTTCAGGTCCCATTCTGACCATGCCGGTATCGTCTGGAGAAAAAACAACCGCATTCAACTTGCCATGCAGATCTGAAGCGCGATGAACTGCTTTACCATCTATTTCTACCCTGCGACCGCCAGTTTCCAACAACAAACGAAGCTGGTTATTTATTCCGCATGATTCTACTATTCCATTGACTTGTGCTCTGAATTCTCCATGCCTGATCAATTCCGGTAATCTGGCTGCCCGGAATGAACGTGGATTTCCGAGCAGGTGTATCGCTTCCAGTATGTTGGTTTTTCCCTGCGCATTTTGTCCGTAAAACAGATTGAATCTTTCACCTGGTTCAATCTGCAAGGCACGGATGTTTCTGAAATCATTTACCGCTATATGACGAAGGCGCATTGATTGGTTTTAAAGCCTCATTGGCATGATAACGGCCAGAAAACTTTCCGATTTTTCAGGAACTATGATTGAAGGTGACAATTCGTCCTTGAATTTCATATCAACATTTTCAGTTTCTGCCACCGAAAGTACATCCAACAAGTAGCGGGCATTAAAGCGAACAGAGATTGGCTCTCCCTCATAAGCAACATCAATTTCCTCCATTGCATCACCCAATTCAGGGTTGCTTGAGGAAATTTTTATACACCCGGAAGATATTTCCAGCATGATTCCCTTAAATTTTTCACTTGAAAGGATCGCCATACGACGTACCGAATGACTGAAGTTTTCTTTATTTACAGTGACTATCTGGTTGTTTGCTGTAGGTATGACCCGGTTGTAATCAGGAAATTCACCATCTACCAGTCGCATAACCATGTAGGAATCCCCACGTTTGATAACAGCGCTGTTATCCATAAAACCGAACAGTAGTGTGCCGCTTTCTTCATCAGTTATTTTTTTCATCTCATAAATGCCTTTTTTAGGCAATATAACACCTTTTAATAGTTCCGGCCCGGTTGTGCCCTTGAAGTTGCCTGAAGCGATCGACAGTCGATGTCCATCGGTAGAGACCATTTTCAGATAATTCATACCCTCTGTATTTACTTCTACTTTGGCAAATATGCCGTTGAGATTGTATTTTGTTTCATCAGTACAAATTGCATATGCTGTTTTTTCGATCATACCCTTCAGTAAACTGCTTTCAATTTCGAAAAGGTTATCTTCTTTAACATCCGGGAAATATGGGAATTCATCAGAAGAAAGACCTACTATATTGAACTGAACCTTTCCACATCTTATTTCTACCCAGTCATTGTCTTTGGTTGAAAAAATAATCTGTTGATTCGGGAGTTCCTTGACAATTTCATAAAGTTTCTTGGCTGAAACAGTTATTTTACCGGTCGCGGCTACTTCTGCAGAATAACTGCTTTTCATGCCGACTTCCAGATCTGTCGCTGTAACTAGCAATGATGATTCTGTGGCTTCCAGTAGAACGTTTGACAAAATAGGCATCGAAGTACGTTTTTCAACAATTCCTTGAACTTTTTGAAGTGCTTTGAGGAACTGCTCTTTGTCTATTCTGAATTCCATGTTTAACCCCTTCTGACAATCAGTATTATAATAATATAAAAGATTAAAAGCTTTGTAGTACTTGTAGGTCCTGTGGAAATAGTTAATAACTCAGTAATTAACTGATTTGATTGTTGAAAAGATGTTTCAAAGCCTGTTTATAATATTTTGCTTTTAACGTGCTTTTACACAGCCCGTTAAACTATCAACAGTTTTCCACAGACGATTAACAAGTTATCCTTACTGCAACAGGTTATGGCGTAATTCTTCAATTATTTTAGATAGTTTTGCATCTTCAGCCATTGCTTTATCTATTTTTTTAAACGAATGTATTATTGTAGAATGATCTTTACCGCCGAATTTCAGACCTATATCCGGATAGGATGATTTAGTCATATCTCTACAAAGCCATATTGCTATTTGTCTGGCCATGACAATATTTTTGAGTCGTTTTTCCGATTTAAGATCGGTCAATTTCATGTCAAAGTAGTCAACTACAGTTTTCTGGATCAGTTCTATTGTTATTTCCTTGCGCCTGTCACCTAGAATATCTTTTAGATTTTCCTTTGCCATATCCAGTGTTATTGGAATGTTTTGAAGACTGCTGAAGGCCCCAAGCCTGATAAGCATACCTTCCAACTCTCTAATGTTTCTTGTATCACTGGAAGCAAGAAAATAATAAACGTCATCGGGAAGTTTTATCCGTGTAATTTCCGATTTTTTCTTTAATATAGCTATTTTGGTTTCCACATCAGGTGGTTGAATATCGGCAATCAAGCCCCATTCAAACCTGGATCTGAGACGTTCTTCCAAATCTGAAATTTCGCGTGGAAACTTGTCTGATGTAATAACAATCTGCTTATGTGAATCATGAAGTGCATTGAAGGTATAAAAAAACTCTTCCTGGGTTCCGGTTTTACCTGAAATAAACTGAATGTCGTCAATCAGCAATACGTCAACATTTCTGAAGCGATTTCTGAAAACATCCATTTTTTTTAATCTCAGATGGTTGACCATCTCATACATGAATTTTTCTGCAGAACAGTAGCAGACATTTGACTCTGGTGAATTTTTACGAATTGTATGGCCTATGGAGTTAAGCAGGTGACTTTTTCCAAGTCCAACTCCGCCATATATGAATAGTGGATTATAAGTGTCTGCCGGATTGTTGGCAACAGCCATTGCGGCTGCATGAGCGAATTGATTTCCGGTACCGCTTACAAACAGGTCGAAGGTGTATTTTGGATTGAGATTTGTGAATGTTGGTTCAAGGGGAGTTACTGGAATAATTGCTGGTTCCTGATTGCTAGGTGCAGTAAAATCATCCGAAGATCTTTGTTGTACTTCCTCTTCATTCCTGACAATAAAATCGAGATTTACGGCTTGACCGGATGTTGCTGAAATGGCACTTGTCACAACGTTCAGATAATGATCTTCAAGCCACTCTTTGACAAAAGAGTTGGGTACGGACAGATAAACGGATGAACCATTGTGATGGCTGTAACGGACTGGTTTTATCCAGGTTACAAAATCGCCTTCTGATAAGATTTTTTCAATATTTTTTGCAGCCTGCTGCCATGCTTCAAGCATTTTTTTATTTATCACAATCTTTATTTGAAATAGTGTTTATCAACAAAAACGTTCCGTAATTAGATAGTAATTTAGAATATCTGAAAACATGATATCTTCTGCATTTTTGAGTTATCAACAATTTTTTCAACAGCTGTTGATAACTGTTTTGTTGTTCAATTACAGAAACATATGCAGAATTTATATGCATTTTTGATTTATATTACGTCGCAGGTTACCAGAGCCGACCGTGTTTTTCAAGTCAAATCAATTTTTATAAAAAAGACCATATAATAATATAAAACTTGACAATAACGGTATGTTGTGTTTAATAACTCATTTGCTGCAAAATAATACAACTAGAGGTAAATAAAGATGAAAAGAACATTTCAGCCCAGCAATATCTGTCGTAAGCGTACCCATGGTTTTCTTGTAAGAATGGCAACCAAAAACGGCCGTCTTGTAATCAAGCGTAGAAGAGCTAAAGGTCGCAAGAATCTTTCTGTAAGAATTGCCGCCAAGTAATATTTAATATAAGTGCATGAAAAAATTGGAGATGCCACATTTCCAAAAGAAGCTCGATTACGAAAGCGGGCAGAGTTTCTTAATCTCTCTAATGCAAAATGCAAAACTTCAGTAAAGGGTTTTCTTATTGTGTGGCGTGAAAACGATGGTCTTGTAGCGAGATTGGGTATCACTGTAACCAAGAAGGTTGGTTGCGCTGTTACACGCAATCGTATTAAACGATATCTTCGTGAAACATTCAGACACGATCGTATGCTGCTTCCTCCTGTCGATGTTAATATCATTGCCCGCCGTGAATCAGCAATTATGGAGTATTCTGATGTTCGGCGGGAAATTACTAAGGCCTTCAGGCTTATAGGCATATCTACATGTTCAAGAGCATCTTGCTCCTTGTAATCAGGTTTTATCAGAAGCTTGTTTCGCCGCTTCTTCCCCAGACCTGTCGTTTTTATC
>JBBQCH010000055.1:0-18032 GCA_038318485.1 Geobacterales bacterium | reverse complement strand
CTAAATGGGTCTATACGATCGTCGAACCTTCGGTCAACATTGCCAGGCAGGTTGTCAGACTCTACGGCACAACCCAGGACATAACCGAACGCAAACGGTCTGAAGTAAGGCTGCGAAACAAAAAGAATGAATTGCAGGCTATCTTCGAATCAGTCAACGACGGTTTGATTGTCTTCGACCACAATGGAATTGTTCAGAGTTTTAATCATGTCTGTCCGCAGTTTTTTCCGGACAGGGTTTTAACCGGCGTAAGCTGCCGGGACATATTCCACCAGGAGCACAGTACTTCACCTGACAGCTGTTCGGTGGAACTGGCCCTGCGCGGTGAGAGGGTTGAAACTTCGCTGGTATCCAACAAGGAAGGCAATTTAATCCGCTATATCGATATTACCGCCAACCCGATCAATGATGAATTCGGCGAAAAAACCAGGGCGCTGGTTATTTTCAGGGACGTGACACGGAAAAGGCTCCAGGAACTTCAGCTGATTCAGGCTGACAAGATGTCCAGCATTGGAGCCCTTGCCACCGGAGTGGCCCATGAGATCAATAATCCGCTCACTTCGGTGGCGGGATATGCGGAGGCGCTGCTGCGCCGTTTCAGCGATGAACCGGAACTGCGTAACGACGGCCGACTGGAGGTTTTCTCCAAATATCTTGAGGTGATTGTCCGGGAGTCGTACCAGTGTAAAAAGATCATTGGCAGTCTGCTGAATTTCGGCAGGAAGTCCACCGGAGTGGTCAGCCGGGTGGATATCAACGGAATCCTGCTGGAAATTCTGGAGCTTCTGCAACATCAGTCCAACTATAAAAATGTGGAAGTAGTGACCAACCTGCAGCAGGACGTCCCGATAATAACCTGTGATCCCTCCGAACTTCGTCAGATCTGCATGAACCTGCTGATAAACGCCTGCCAGGCAATCGATGACAGCGGCCTGGTCGAGATTGCTACAAAACACTCAGCCGACGATAAAACCGTGGCAATTCTGGTCAGCGATACAGGCTGCGGCATTGCTCCGGAAATAATCGACCAGATCTGGGACCCTTTTTTCACTACCAAGGAACCTGGCAAGGGGACTGGCCTTGGGCTGGCGCTGACATACAATATCGTCAAACGTCATGGAGGTGAAATACAGGTTAAGAGCAAACTGGGCGAAGGTTCTCAGTTCACGGTTATTCTGCCGATAACCGGAAATAATCAGGAATTGCAAGACGAAATGAAGTAATCATCATAAAAAACCGCAGATCAGAAAAGGCGCCCCTGCCCCATTCCCAGTATCCCTACAGAAACATGCCCGCCAGCCAATAGCAGAACATCCCCACCAGAACCGTACCGGCCAGGCAGCTGCCAGCTCGGCTTTCAGGACACCCGGCCCAGCTGTTTCACTACTGCAGCAGTTCATGCGCCAGGTCACCCAAGGTCTTTATGCCACGCTCAATCTGGTCATCCCAGCGGGCAGCCGACAGCCTGATATGATTTCCGTATTTATTGGAGAGAGAGAAGAGCGGACCCGGAACGATGCTGATGCCACGCTCCAATGCCCGGTGATACAATTGAATCGCGTCTGTGCCGGCCGGCATCTCCACCCAGAGGATAAAACCGCCGGCCGGGCGGGTCATGCGGGTACCAGGCGGAAAGTAACGGACCACGGAATCCGCCATCTGTGAAAGATTGCGGGCGTGGACGCGACGGATTGTTCGCAGGTGATGGTCGTAGCCGCCGGTCGCCAGGAATTCGGCCATGGCCATTTGTGTCGGCGAAGCGGTGGCAATATTCATCATCATTTTCAGGCGTTCCATTTCTCCCTGGAAGCGTCCCGCAATCGCCCACCCTACCCTGTATCCCGGCGCAATGGTTTTGGAAAAGGACGAACAGTAGATTACCAGGCCGGTCCGATCAAAAGACTTGGCGCTGCTGGGGCGCTCATTTCCCAACACAAGGTCGCCATAGATATCATCCTCGATCAGTGGAATCTCTTGTTGTGCCAGCAACTCGACCAGTTCCCGTTTGCGTTCCTCCGGCATCAGGCTCCCCAGCGGATTACCAAAATTGGCTATAACCAGGCAGGCGCTGACTTTGCTCTGCTCGACCGCATAGCGGAGCGCCTCGATGCTGATCCCTTCCCGGGGTGTTGACGGTATTTCAAGCGCTTTCAATCCCAGTTCGGCAATCATCTGCAGAAAGTTGAAGTAAAAAGGGGACTCGACCGCAATCGTATCACCGGCCCGGCAAGTCGCCCGCAGCGCCAGCAGTACCGCTTCCACGCAGCCGGAGGTTATCGAGATATCGTCGGGAGCAGCACTGATGCCGGCCATGATCGCCCGCCTGGCAATCTGTACCCGCAGACGTTCATATCCGGGGGGCATGTGATACATCACCGCCTGATTGCCTATCCGCCGCAGTTCGCTGGCCATGATGCGATTGAGTTTATCGATCGGCAGATTTTCGGCACTGGGAATGGCCCGGCCAAGCGGAAGCAGTTCACTGTTGGTCATGTTGCGCATGACCTGCTGGCAAAGATCACTGATCGTGACTGTGGCCGGAACTATCAAAGAGCGAGATTGAGTAACCGGCTCACGAATTTCCGGCACACGGCTGCGCACATAATAGCCCGACTGAGGACGCGCCTCGATCAACCGCTGATCCTCCAGCAACGTGTAGGCTTGCATGACCGTATTGATACTGACGTCAAAACGACGACTTAGCTGACGTATCGACGGGACACGATCACCGGCCCGAAATGTTCCCTGCTCGATCAGCCCGGAGATCTCCGTAGCGACCTGTTCGTAAAGCAATGCTCCGCCGCCGCCTGTCTTCTGTCCATTTATCATTGTCACAGCATACTCCCCCATACACACGCCACACAGATACAGTTAGCATTCTTTTACACGGTTACAGTTTGTATATCATGGAACTGTTATGGTTACAAAAGTGATTTGCTGTATCTGTTTTTTTTAACGGAGCAGGCGTAGATTGAAAACATCATAAAAAGGGGGAATTAGTCATGGAATGTTGTCTCACAAAAGGGGAACTGCTGCGTCTGGAAGGTGGTAACCGGGGCCTGTTTTTAAACTGCGGCAGCGGGACCGTGTGGCTGACACTGGGAGATGGCGCTGATTATCTGGTATTGGCCGGTAAATCCTTTGAAATACCTGCCCATCGGGTGGCTGTTGTTGAAGCTTTGGAAAGCGCTGAATTTTGCCTGGGCGAACCACAGGCTGCCAATGCCATGCATCACAAACCGATCATAGGTTTCGCCGCCTGTTAGGAAGTTGGGCGGCTAACTAAAAGGGGAAACAGTACGTTAAGCCTCGCTTACCGTTCGTAACACCAGGAACTTGGCAATTTCTATTTAATTGCTCAACTGACAGATATAGTTGCCTGTCAAGTTGATGTATTCCCATCCCAGAAGAGACATTTGTTGCAGTCTCTCATCCCGCTTACCCCCACGAGTCTTTATTATCTGTACCTACCGCTGAATTCCGGCCGACCTCAGAATGCCCTCAATATTAGGGGTTTCCACATCGCGACTCCTTTTTTTATCTTGATATAAAATTGACGTTATTTACCCCTATTTTGTCACTAATTTTATTTTTGTTCTGCTACCGTAAAATCATGGAAGGTATCTGGAAGTTGGGAGGTGTCACTCGTGAAAATCTACTTGTTCGACGCAGAAAATGGTCTCTTTGAGGGTGAAACATTTGAGGATGCAGATATGCTGAAATATGAAGAAGGCGCTACTCCCATTCCCCCTCCCGACCATGAGCACGGTCATGTGCCAATATTTGATAGGCAAAAAAATGAGTGGGCAATCGTACCGCTCACCATTGCCAAACAACTGCTTAAAGGTAACACGACAACCCCAACGGAGAACCGATCATGAACTCCAGCGAATGGCTGCAAACAATTATCTTTTTTGGTGTCCTTCTTGTCCTGACAAAACCGATGGGTGTTTTTATGGCACATGTCTACCAAGGGGAACGAACCATTCTTTCGCCCATTCTGGCTTCATTCGAGAATTTGATCTATCGCCTAGGCGGGGTGGATTCTAAAGAGGATATGGGCTGGAAACGCTATGCCTGGTCAATGGTACTCTTCAATCTGGTGTTATTCGTTGCACTCTTCGCCATGTTGATGTTGCAGCACCTTTTGCCGCTCAATCCGCAGAAGGTGCCACCCTTTACATGGCAACTGGCGCTTAACACAGCTGTCAGCTTTGTGACCAACACCAACTGGCAGGCCTACGTCGGTGAGCAGTCCGCCAGTTACTTCACCCAGATGGTCGGTCTGGTAGTGCATAACTTCGTCTCTGCCGCTACAGGCATGGCGGTTGTGATTGCACTGATCCGTGGCTTTGTCCGTCGTAACTCCTCAGCTATAGGCAATTTCTGGGTAGACATGACCCGAGGCACTTTGTACATCCTCCTGCCACTCTCCATCATCGGCGCACTATTTCTTGTCTCTCAAGGGGTGATTCAAAATTTCAGCGAATACAAAACCGTGCCGCTGCTACAGTCCACCAGTTATGACAAACCAAAACTGGACGACAAGGATGCTCCGCTCAAAGATGTCGCAGGAAAGCCAATTACCGAGAGTGTGACGGTCAAGGAGGTCACTATTCCCATGGGGCCGGTTGCCTCACAGGAAGTTATTAAGGAGTTGGGAACCAACGGCGGCGGATTTTTCAATGCCAACTCTGCTCATCCCTTTGAGAACCCGACACCTCTTTCCAATTTTATTGAAATTCTGCTGATACTGTTGATACCGGCTAGCCTGACCTACACTTTCGGGATGATGGTAGGTAACACTCGCCAGGGATGGGGAGTGCTGGCTGCCATGTTCTTCCTGCTGGTAGTAGCATTCGGTTCCCTGCAATGGGCCGAGAGCAGCGGCAATCCGTTGGTAACCAAGATGGGAGCAAGCGGTGTCAACATGGAGGGGAAAGATATCCGCTTCGGTCTGGCCGGCAGCAGTCTGTTTACCGTAGCTACAACGGGCACCTCCTGCGGTGCGGTCAACACCATGCACGACTCATTGACACCCCTCGGCGGGATGGTACCGCTCAGCCTTATCCTTACTGGCGAAGTTGTCTTCGGTGGGGTTGGCTCCGGTCTGTACACCATGCTGGCCTTTGCCATCATTGCCGTCTTTGTCTCGGGTCTTATGATCGGGCGAACGCCAGAATATCTGGGCAAGAAAATTGAAGTTGCCGAGATGTGGATGTCGATACTGGTGATACTGACTGCCGGGGTTACAGTCCTGGTTTTGACTGGCATCGCCATGATCACACCATTTGCCGTAGCATCCATGTCTAATCCGGGAACCCACGGCCTGACTGAGGTGCTGTACGCACTGGCATCAATGGCCAACAACAATGGCAGCGCCTTTGCCGGCCTGAACGCGAATGTTAATTTCTACAACCTGTTTGGTTCACTGGCCATGCTGCTGGGGCGCTATGTTCCTGCTATCGCGGTGCTTGCCATGGCCGGATCGCTAGCGGAAAAGAAATATGTTCCGCCCAGTCTAGGAACCCTGCCTACAGATCGGGCTCCATTTGTAATTTGGCTGGTACTGGTGATTATCATCATCGGAGCTCTGACCTTCTTCCCTGCTCTAGCCCTGGGGCCAATCGTGGAACATCTGACCATGCTGGGAGGTAACTGAGTCATGTCGAAACAGAGCCAGCAACCGCAATCAATATTTGATGCAGCGCTTCTGAAAGGCGCACTGCTTGATTCACTCAAAAAACTTGATCCTCGTGCTCTTTGGCGCAATCCTGTCATGTTCTGTGTTGAGATAGCCAGTGTTATCACCCTGGTGACCTTTGCACTCTCGTTGACTGGCGCCAATAAGGAACCGGCCTGGTTTACCGGTGCCGTTTCGATCTGGTTGTGGCTGACCGTAATCTTTTCCACCTTTGCCGAGGCGTTGGCCGAAGGGCGCGGCAAGGCACGTGCCGCCTCACTCAGAAAGTCACGCACTGATGTAACAGCGAAACGCTTAGAACAGGCAGAGTTTGGTGCAAACTATACTACCATCGGTGCCAGTCAATTACGAAAAGGGGATCTGATTCTGGTGGAAGTTCAGGACATGATTGCTGGCGACGGTGATGTTGTAGCTGGTGCAGCCCTCGTCAACGAGTCTGCCGTAACGGGGGAATCTGCCCCGGTTATCCGAGAATCGGGTGGCGACCGCAGTGCTGTCACCGGTGGTACCACTGTTATCGCTAACTCCATCATCGTCCGCATCACCGCCAATCCAGGTGAGACCTTTCTGGACCGGATGATCGGCCTGATCGAGGGGGCAAAGCGGCGCAAGACCCCCAACGAAGTGGCATTGGAGGTGCTGCTGATTGCCCTGACAGTGGTATTTCTGCTGGTCTGCGCCAACATCAGTCCGCTTTCCATCTACAGTGTCAAGGCCGCCGGACAAGGCACTCCGGTCTCCCTGACTATCCTGGTAGCTCTCTTCGTCTGTCTGGCACCTACCACTATTGCCGCCCTGTTACCGGCCATCGGTATCGCCGGCATGGACAGACTGTTTCAGAAGAACGTCCTTGCCCTCTCCGGACGAGCCATCGAAGCCGCAGGTGATGTCAACGTACTGCTTCTGGACAAGACCGGCACGATTACTCACGGTAACCGTGAGGCCGTTGCCTTTGTTCCAGTTGGTGGACACAGCGAACGGGAACTGGCCGAAGCGGCTCTGATAGCATCTATCGCTGATGAAACTCCGGAAGGGCGCAGTGTGGTTTTGTTGGCAAAACAAAAATATGATCTTAACAAGGATACTCCAGTCGATGCTGAAATCATTGAATTCAGTGCTGACACTCGCCTCTCCGGAATCAATCTGGGAGCTGAACAATACCGTAAAGGCGCGTCTGACTCCACAATCGCGTTTGTAAATAAAATGGGTTGCACATCCATTCCCTCTGACCTTGCCGAAGTTGTTGACCGTATTGCACGCGCCGGTTCCACGCCACTGGTGGTCTGCAAAGGGTGCGAGATTCTTGGTGTCATCAATCTCAAGGACATCGTCAAGGCCGGAATTCAAGAACGATTCCTGCAGCTGCGCAGCATGGGAATAAAAACCGTCATGATCACGGGTGATAATCCGCTGACCGCTGCAGCAATAGCCGCCGAGGCTCAAGTAGATGACTTTCTGGCCCAGGCCAAGCCGGAGGAGAAACTGCGCCTGATCCGTGAGTATCAGGATCAGGGATATATGGTGGCCATGACCGGTGACGGCACCAACGATGCCCCGGCACTGGCCCAGGCCGACGTGGCGGTGGCTATGAATACAGGCACTCAACCGGCACGCGAGGCCGCCAATATCATCGACCTGGACAGTAACCCGACTAAACTGTTGGATATAGTTGAAGTGGGCAAGCAAATCCTGATGACACGTGGCAATCTGACCACCTTCAGCATCTCCAATGATATTGCAAAATACTTCGCCATCATCCCGGCGGCACTGCTATCGATCTATCCGCAACTTGGTGTGCTCAACATCATGCACCTGGCCAGCCCCTACAGCGCCATCCTGTCAGCGGTGATATTCAATGCCATCATTATTCCGATGCTGGTACCGCTGGCCCTTAAAGGAACGAAGTTCCGTCCCATGCCAGCAGAAAAGCTCTTGATTCATAATCTTCTTATCTATGGTGTGGGAGGAATGATTGCACCATTTGTAGGAATCAAGGTTATTGACATGGTAATCGGTTTGATTGTGTAACAATACGATAGTGTCAAAAGTTCTATGAAAAGTCGGGATGCAGAAATGATAAGCAGCAAAATGTAGCCTTATTACTCCGAAAGAGGCCTTCCCGTGCCTGACCACACAGTGGCTTCTTTGATTTTGTGCACACTGGCAGAAATAGAGGGCGAGCCACTCTGTGGCCAGACACGGGAGATAGAGTCAGGCGAACAATATACTTGTTCTTTTAAAACTGGAAATCAGGCAGCAAGCGAAAGGATTTTGGTCCACCTGGCCTGAATGGTTGGTAGTGCCTTCAATTCCTGCATCTGGATCGGTGGCAGGTATTTGAGGGACATGTGTGGTCTGAGATAATTGTAGTGCGTCACAAACAGCGTGGTTAAGGCCACTGCTCCGTTTGTACAGTTGAATCCGGCAGCTGGGCGTACGTGATACTTGTAGGTTCTGTTGAGTCGTTCAATAAGCTGCTTGAACGATCTAAACTCTTCTGACTCGGCATCGAGATTTTGGAGACCAATTACTTTCTTATGCTTGATCTCAGATGAACTCTCAGGCATGGCATTGATGAAGTGGATGCCTGCCGGATACGAAGGATTACCATCACTAACGAGAGTGATTTCCTGATCGTCAGACGCAGTCCTGATCGCCTCGTTCATGGCGATTATAGCAGGGTGGGCACCTCTGTTGTCGGCCACATGATAGGCAGTGATTTTCAGGTTTTTGGACGAGATGAAGAAAAATACGTAGCGGAACTTGCCCAAGACCTTGATGTACGTCTCATCACCCGCAGAAATGTCATCGATCAGGCCTTTGTGTTTGAGGTTGAAGCGGTGGCAGCGCCAGGCGGCACCGGCAGCATAATTGAGAACCGTCTGATGGGAAACTTTGACACAGAAGACGTCGCGCAGGATTTGGGCGGTTTTTCTGGCCGGAACGGCAAACGAAACATAGAAGGTCAGAATCAGACCAAGTACATTCTCGCTATTATGGATCTTCGCCAGCTCGACCGGCGGTCTTTCAGGAGAAGAGTGTTTCAGTTCTTCTGGTTTGAAGTGATATTCCCGGTATTGGTAGTTGATTTTGAACTGAGAGCTTTTCTTCTTAAAAAGTGCCAGTTCAGCGGGATTAAGCTTTCCAAGAGCCTGAATACGATGAGGGCAGTTATCGTTTGAGCACTTGTGGATAGTCATATCCTTCTGAGACTTCCAGAGAAAGAGAGCCAACCCGCAGTGGGGGCAGAAGAACTTTGACTTTCTGTTGGTTCTGAAACGTTGCTGCACCTGAAAAAGGTGGGAACAAACCTTACAGAGAATCTGTGATCGTTTTTTTCCGTCGTTGAAGTAGAGGTAGGTACTTGGTGCACCACAACAAAGGCAGACGACATGAACTGGAACCGGTGAGGAATTCCCTCGCTGTTTAACCTGGGCAAGTGGTTTTCCGTTAACGGTTTCGTACTGAATCAGGAGTTGCCGGTAATCTTGCTGATCGAGGACTTTTTTTTAGAGTCCGGAGGTTCAGTCAATGGAGGCTTGGGATCGACTATGAAGCTTCTGTAGTTCGGATGTTTCTCTTTGAAATCGTCCTTTGGCTTGACCTCAGGATTTCGATTTTCGAGGACATCTGACAACCCGACGACGATCTCTTCAATCTCGGACTTTGTGAACTTGGAACAAATCCAGACAACAAACCGGGCGATTTTTGATTGGTAGGACATGAGCTTTGCACCCCCATAACAGGCATTCTTAACCAGTATTCCGGGGGGAGGCAATACTTTGATTGGTAATGCATTGAAATAAAGAATAAAAACAGAAAAAAACGTCTAAAAGTTTGACACAACGAACAATACAGATAGGAGATTTTATTATGAAAGACCTGAAACCAGCCATTTTGCTTTTCATAATCTTCACGATCATCTGCGGCGGCATCTATCCGGCAGTTGTAACCGGTGTGGCCCAGGTTCTCTTTCCCAATCAAGCCAAAGGGAGCTTCATAACGGACAAGAAGGGTAAGCAAGTCGGTTCGACATTGATTGGCCAGCCTTTCTCAGACCCGAAATACTTCTGGCCGCGTCCTTCGGCAACCAGTGACTTCGGTTATAACCCAATGGCATCAAGCGGATCAAATAGCGGTCCAACCAATCCTGATTATTTGAAGACGGTTGGAGATCGTATCAAGAAATTTCTGGATACTGGAGTGACAGGTGCAGTCCCTGTCGATTTGGTGCAGGCTTCGGCAAGTGGTCTTGATCCGCATATCGCACCGAAATCTGCCCTGCTGCAGATTACTCGTATTGCCAAAGCACGCGGCATCAGTGAAATAAGTCTGCAGAAGATTCTCAACGAGAGTGTTGAAGATCGTCAACTTGGCTTTCTGGGTGCCCCAAGAGTAAATGTGCTTGTATTGAATCTGAAATTGGATAAATTAGTGCCATGAGCATAAATGGTGACGACATACGTCCTTCTCCTGAAGCGATGCTGAAGTTGGCTAAATCCGAAGAGGTCATGGCAAAACTGGGGAAACTCAAGGTATTTCTTGGCTATGCCGCCGGTGTCGGCAAAACGTTCTCCATGCTGGAAGCTGCCCGTCAGCGCAAGAAAGATGGTCGCGATGTGGTGGTTGGGTACGTTGAATCTCATGGCCGCTCAGAGACTGACGCCTTGCTTGATGGATTGGATATCTTGCCTCGAAAGGAGGTCCAGTATCTGGGAGTTGATCTTCCGGAGTTGGACCTTGATGCCATCCTGAAGCGTCGGCCGCAGATTGTGCTGGTGGACGAACTGGCCCATAGTAATGCCCCCGGATCACGCCACGAGAAGCGCTGGCAGGACGTGGAGGAGTTGCTTGAAGTAGGGATCGACGTCTATACAACTGTCAATATTCAGCATGTTGAGAGCCTGAAAGACGTGGTGGCCCAGATTACCGGCATCGTTGTACGCGAAACCGTACCGGATCGTCTGCTGGATCTAGCTTTCGAGATCAAACTAATCGATATATCCCCTGAAGACCTGCTCCAACGCCTTCACGAAGGTAAGGTCTACATCCCCAATCAGGCTGCCAAAGCCTTTGAAAAGTTCTTCCGCCCTGGCAATCTGATGGCCCTGCGCGAACTGTCGTTACGCCGCACTGCTGCCAGAGTTGACGATCAGATGCGGGCCTACATGGAAACTCAATCAATTGCCGGCCCCTGGCCTACGGCGGAACGGCTGCTGGTTTGTGTTAGCGGCAGTCCTTACAGCGAAAAACTGATTCGATCCACCTGTCGCCTTGCTGAAGAACTGAAGGCGCAATGGTTTACCGTCTACATCGAAACTCCGACAGGGGGGCGTCAGGTTCAGGAAAACCGAGAGCGCATCTGGCAGAATCTACGGCTGGCGGAAGGCCTGGGCGCGCAGGTTGCGACCGTAACAGCAACCGATGTTACTGATGCAGTCATGGAGTATGCTACCCGGCACAACATAACCAAGATTGTAATGGGCAAACCGAATAAGCCGCGTTGGAGAGAAATCCTCCAACCGCCTGTCATTGATCGGATCATCCGCAGAAGCGGTGCTGTCGATGTTGTCATTGTCAGCTTTGAACAGGAAAAAACCGAAACAGCGTACACACCAAAAAAACGTCAGCAGCTTGAAGTACGCGGCTATGCAGCAAGCCTGCTGATGATCGCCGCCGCAACTGTGCTGTGCGAACTGATGCGACCCTTTCTTGAGCCCACTAACATGGTCATGTTCTATTTGTTAGCCGTGGTGATTGCCTCAACCCGGTTAGGCCGCAAACCGGCTATTGCCACGGCTTTCTTTGGGGTGCTGGCTTTCGATTTCTTTTTTGTCCCGCCTCGTATGACGTTTGCTGTTGCCGACACCCAATATCTGTTAACATTTATCGGACTATTCGTGGTGGGCTTAGTTATCAGCACTCTGGTGGCCCGCGCCCGTGAACGGGCAGAAATTATGCGCTCACGTGAGGTACAGACCGCCAGTCTCTACTACCTGAGCCGAGATCTGGCTGCTTCTGTAGATATTGACTCTGTTCTCAAGGCGGTACTCCGGAACGTTGAAGAAGCCCTCAATGCCCAGATAGTAATCCTGCTGCCGGAGGGTGAACGACTAGATATCCTGGCAACGAGTGATGGACTTGCTCTGGATATTAAGGAACAGGCCGTGGCTGACTGGTCTTTTCGCAATAGTCATCCTGCCGGACGAGCTACCGATACACTGGTTTCAGCTGACCTGATATATCTCCCCTTGCAGACGCCGTCCAGTGTATTGGGGGTTATGGGTGTCAAGCTCGTGAATCAGGGGGCATACCATTCTCAGGACAATCGCCGTCTGATGGATGCTATTGCGACACAGGCTGCCATGGCACTGGAACGAATTCGCTTTTCACGTCAGGCGGAACAAGCCCAGATTCTCCAGGCACGGGAGAACCTTGAACGAGCCCTTTTGAATTCCATATCCCACGATCTGCGGACACCACTGGTCTCAGTAACCGGTGTTCTCTACAGCCTGAAAGAAGAGGGAACCCATCTCAGTGACCATGCCCGGCGAGAGTTACTTGATTCTGCATGCAGCGAAGCGGAACGCTTGAACCGTTTTGTTGGAAACCTGCTGGATATGACACGCATTGAGGCCGGAGCAGTACGACTGAATGCCGAAATGTGTGATGTACAAGATCTGATAGGTTGCGCCATGGCTGCTGTTGAACAGCGAATTGGTAATCGTCCGGTTGAAATCCGGTTACCCGAATATCTGCCGCTGGTCTCAATGGACCTGGTGCTTATGACTCAAGTCCTGGTCAATCTCCTTGATAATTCCCACAAATATGCGCCTACCGAAAGCACCATTGAAGTCAGTGCTGCCATCGACAAGGGCTGGCTTACCCTGGAGGTATCCGATCAAGGGCCCGGTGTTCCGGAGCATGACCTGAAGCGCGTGTTTGACAAATTCTATCGTATACCGGTCCCCGAAGGGGCCGGAGGAACAGGGTTGGGACTTTCAATATGTAAAGGTATTGTTGAGGCGCATGGGGGGAGGATAAACGCAGAAAACCGCACTGGCGGCGGTTTGAAAATTGTGATTCGTCTACCGTTAACAAAGACAGGGGAATAGGGCAATGTCAGCTGAACGAACTACTGAAAATCTACCTCGAATTTTGATCGTTGATGACGAACTGGCCATCAGGCGTTTTCTGCATACGGTACTGTCTAATGAAGAATTCACACTTCACGAAGCTGAAAGTGGCCATGCGGGCCTGGCTGCCGCCGCTGCGTTTCGACCGGATGTTATCCTACTTGATTTGGGATTGCCAGATTTGGATGGCATTGAAGTGATTAAACGAATTCGCGAATGGTCGCCGGTGCCCATCATTGTGCTATCAGTTAGGGAACACGAGAATGACAAGGTATCAGCTCTTGATGCAGGGGCTGATGATTACCTCACAAAACCATTTGGCGTCGGCGAACTGCTGGCTCGTATCAGAGCGGCATTAAGACGTTCTCTGTTAGAGATCCCAGAACCGGTATTTATCAGCAATAATCTTCAGGTGGATTTAGGCAGTAGAACAGTGACGGTTAGTGGAGTAGAAATATCGCTGACACCCACGGAATACGACATTCTGCGTATACTAGTCAGCCATGTTGGTAAAGTTCTAACCCACAGCCAGATCATGAAACAGGTTTGGGGAATGACGAATCTGGAGCAACCGCACGTGCTTCGGGTTAATATCAGCAACCTGCGACGTAAATTGGAAGTTGACCCGTCCAGACCGCAGCACATCATCACTGAACCGGGAGTGGGTTATCGTCTACGGTAACAGCCATTAAAATTAATAAAAACCGGCGGGGGTCAAGTCTTGAAAAATAACTTTTCAGGCACTCTCATACAAAGAAACTTACTTTTCAAGACCCCGCGTCTGCTTCCGAAGGGTAGAGTTAAAATCAAAAAGAGCGGTGATAGTTGCTTTATCAAAATGAAGTTCAAGAAAACCAGTAAAGCTGCAAAGGAACTTAACGATCTGATTTTCAAGTATAATTAAGCTAAAAGGCTGCAAGCAGTTCTGTGATCGTAGGGGTACTTTTATGGGCAATTCCTGGAAGGTGTCTGAAGAGCCCAAATTATAAAATTGCGTCATAGACCAATTTCGCTATGCGATCCAAGACTAACTAAATCAAGGTGTTCATCATCCGGTTCCCGGTAAATCAAAATAAAATTTGGCTTAATGTGACAGTCTCAATGATCTGCCCATCACCGGAAAGCGGATGATCGACGTTGCAACGGAGTAATGGCTCATCGGCGGTGAATTAAAACGATTCAGGTACTAAAATGAGCTTGGAATGACTAAAGTCTAGTTTTTCAATAATGATCACGGCACTGTGCTATCAGCGGGGTATCACTTTCCACTGCGTACACCAAACGGTGGCAGCTGTCTATTCTGCGAGACCAGAAACCAGTTAGCTGATGTTTAAGAGGTTCTGGCTTGCCAATACCGGCAAAAGGTTCACGCTGAATTTCCCGAATAAGATTATTAATGCGTTTGAGCATTGCCTTGTCGGTTATCTGCCAGTAGAGGTAGTCGTCCCATGCTGAAGTTGAAAATTTGATCATTATTCCGTCAGCTCTCTGACTTGACCGCCTCCTGCACGTAGTTCCTCGATCGAATCTAGCAGCCGCTTGGCTCCTTGTGGATTCCGAAGCAAGTATGCTGTTTCTTCAAAGGCTTGGTAATCGTCAAGAGAAAGAATGACAATCGGCTTGCCCCGCTGACTGGTTACTACCACAGGATTATGGTCATCATTGACTGATCGCATAACATCTGCCAAGTGCTGCCGTGTGTAAGTATAAGTTAGAGCGTTCATAGCTATAATCTCCTGCGCACATAAGTATGTACATAACATAGTACAATCTAGTCTAAGAATCAAGAGTTGAAATGAGTTTTCCTGAACACGAGTAAGTGATAATCTTATTTCTCATGTACAACCTTGGTAAATATCCCGTGAGTAAATAATCACGTCTCCATGCACCTCATTCAGTGATCAATTTTCGGTTTTATCAATATTTCTGCTTGCCAGTTGTTGGCCGTAGGCGATCAAAACAGCGGCAGGCGTTTGGAAAACAGCATCCGAACCGAACAGTTCTGTGAGTTTGGAGCTGTCAAATTCCGCTTGTACTTCATCAACGACTTCGCACCACACAAGCCTGATACCCTGATCCGCCAGAATACCATGAATTGTGCGCAGGGTTTCGGCCGCCGTAAAGTCCAAATCATTAACCGCAGCAGCGTCGATACAGAACCATGACAAGGGGGGATCAGCACTTCCGGCGAGTTCGACGATTTCATTATTCAGCACATGACAGTTGGCATAGTACATGTTGTGCATGAAACGGTAAATCATCAGTCCGGGCGCAATCTGTACCCTGCTGCAGACCGGTTTCTGCAGCCAGCCAAGTGTCTTGTTGGAAACGATCAGCATGTTGTTCACGAGATAACCGTGCCGCGTATGGGCCACCAGAGAAAGTACGATGGCAAGCAGGATGCTCTGTTCGACCCCCACGCATACAACCACCGTGGCCGTGATCAGCGCCACCCAGAATTCCCAGGGCCGCTCCGCATAGATTTTCTTCATCCCCTTGATATCGACCAGTTCCACACCGATCAGGAAGACCACCGCCGAAAGAACCGCCCCCGGCATTAAGGCCAGCGGACCGGTTAAAAAGAGGAGCACCATGAGTACTACGAAGCTTGTGGTAAGCTGCGCCAGCTGACTGTGTCCACCCGCGCTTTCGACCATCTGGGTCTTGGTCGGACTGCCGTTCACAACAAAGGTTCCGGACAGGCCGGCTCCGATATTGGCCAGGCACAGCCCCACCAGATCAACCTTCTCATCGAAAGGCTCGTTGCAGCGGGCGGCATAAGCGCGTGAGGTGGCGGCACTCTGGGCAAGGATCACCACGAACATGGCAAAAGCAGTGGGAACCAGTTTTTCGATCAGGTTAATGTCGAAAAGTCCAACTGGCAGTCCAATCCTCGGCAGGCCGCCCGGGACAGGACCCAGGACAGGGACTCCGTAGCTTTCCAGGTTGAACGCCCAACTGGCCATGATGGCGCCGATTACAGCAATCAGGGGACCTGGAATTTTCTTCGATATCCTGCGTGAGCCGGTGATGATCACAAGCACGGAAACCGCCACCATCAGAGAGGGAATATTGGTCTGACCGATTTCCCGCAGGGTGGTGACAAGTTTTTGGATAGTTCCTTGCCCTCCGCCGGGCAGATCGAGCATACCGGAAATTTCACCTGCTGCGACCTGGATGCCGACTCCGGACAGAAAACCGACGAGCACGGTGCGGGACAGGAAGTCAGACAGGAAACCAAGCCGGGCAATTCGTGCCAGAAGCAGAAACCCTGCAGCCATGAGTGCAAGCAGGCCTGCCAGAGCGAGCCATTCTCTCGAATTGGGGGCAGCCATCCCGGCGACGCTGGAGGCAAGAATTGCCGCCGTGGCCGAGTCGGCGCCGACCACAAGGTGACGGGAAGATCCGAAAAGCGAGTACAGGGTTATTGGGATGAGGAGGGTATAGAGACCGGTGATCACCGGTGTGCCTGAAATCTTCGTGTAGCCCATTACTTCGGGAATGGCAAGGGCTGCCAGCGTTATGCCGGCAATGATATCGGCCGGCACCCGGCAGCCGTCGATGGGAAGAATTCCCATGAGCATGGAACGCCGCCAATCCTTTTGTTTTAGAGCGGTATTTGCCATAAAAATAATTCCACCCGTTTCAGCCTGACTGTTTTGATGATCTCAATAACACGACTGAAGCTCATTGCAGGCAATCACCGGTGGCACGACCGAGCTGCTCTGCTCGTAGTGAAAACTATTGCAATGAAAAGGGCGCCCGTTGTGGCGCCCTTCGCTTTAATACTGCGTCCGTCAGGACGTTTGATTCAAATTCCTGCGCAACTCGAAACTTTTTCCAGCCCTACTTGGCTTCGAGCAATTCGGTGGTAAGGACGACCTGCTGGCTTGGCAGGCTAACTGCAGGGAAATCCTCGGCCGATACAACAAGGCGGAAGTTATCGAACGGCGTTAGTGCGTTTAACGTACCATTCAAATTTTTATCGACCTTGAGTTGGCCCAGGTTGTAGCTCTTGTTGTCGCTCGTCTGCACCCAAACAACATAGATGGACCTTGGAGGTTGAAGGTTATGGGGGGGGGCTAGATGTTGCACTTTAAACTCAATTTTTGTGTTGCCGTTATCGTCCTTCGACACCTTTGTGAAACCAGATGCCGCAGGTACAATAGTTGACGAGGGGATTTGAGAAGTTGTGGCACACCCTGATAGCCCAAGGGACAATGCCAGAGCTGTTGTTACAAAAACCTGTTTCATCGCGAATTCTCCTTTTTTGTTTGTGTATGATCAACCTAATAAGGAATCTTTAAATATTGTATCCCAAGATCCCCCTTAACACAATCATCTTATTCATGAGCCCAAAGTTTCTGACGAAACCATTAATTTTGCCAGTTTCCGATTCCAGTTGAGCATAACGAGCCTTAGGGTTATTAATTTGGTTGACGTAGGGAGACCATAGGGGTGCTTTAAAATTTTCCGTAAGCCGAACAAACAAAAACAAATCTAAAATTGCTTAATGGCGTGTATTAAAATTGGTTTCGCCGTCTGTTAGTGGGACCTGCGGGCAACCTGCATCGCCTGGTAGGCATCATAAGAATAGCAGCAGAGTCCGCCCCAGATGAACAGGAAACTCCCCAGGTGCGCACGGGTGAATGGTTCATTGTAAAGCAGCACCGCCAGCAGGAAGTGCATGGTCGGGGTGATGTATTGCAGAAAGCCGATTGTGGCAAGACGCAGTCGTCGGGCCGCCGAGGCAAAGAGCAGTAACGGCACCGTTGTTGCTACACCAGCCAGCATCAACAGGAGATCTACCTGCGTACCGGATGAGAGAAAAGCCCCCCTGCCATTACAGGCCACATAGATCAGATAACCAAGTGCAGCGGGCCCGAGCAGGATTGTTTCCACCGCCAGGCCGCTCAGGGAATCGACCGACACGACCTTTCGAAGCAGTCCGTACGACCCGAAGGTGACCGCCAGTATCAGTGCCGTCCATGGAAAATGACCGGACTGGGTCGTCAGCAGCAGAACCCCCACCGCCGCCAGAAACAGGGCGGTCATCTGCATCCGCCGTAATCGTTCCTGCAGGAATAAATACCCGAACAACACACTGACAAAGGGAGTCATAAAATAGCCGAGGCTGGACTGGATGACCTGTGCGTGCTCCACGGCAATGATGAAGACCAGCCAGTTGGTTG
>JBBQCH010000054.1:0-18176 GCA_038318485.1 Geobacterales bacterium | reverse complement strand
CTATACCGAGTATGCCGATGATATCGTACGTTATCAAGGTGGGAACAATGCCGGGCATACCCTGGTAGTTGGAGATGAGAAGGTTGTGCTGCACCTGATTCCTTCCGGCATTTTGCACGAGGGAAAACGCTGCATTATCGGCAATGGCGTTGTCCTGGACCCGGAAGTATTCATCAAGGAAATAAAAAAGCTCAAGGAGTCCGGAAGGATCAAGGATGACTCTTGCCTTCTTTTATCAGAATCACTGCATATCATCATGCCTTATCACAAGCGCATTGATATTGCCCGGGAAGCGAAGAGCGGTGACAAAAAAATTGGCACAACCGGTCGCGGTATCGGTCCCTGCTACGAAGACAAGATTGGTCGTCGTGGTATCCGACTAATGGATCTGATTGATTCAGAAACTTTTTCGCGGAAGCTGAAAGAGTTTCTTGTCGAAAAGAATTTTATCCTGGAGCAGTTTTTGGGAGAGGCTCCCTGCAGTTTTGACGAAATTTTTGCCGAGTATCAGGGTTATGCCGATATTCTGCGACGCTATGTGGCTGATACGGCTTTGATCCTCAACAAGGATCTCAAGGCCGGTAAGAAGGCACTCTTCGAAGGAGCCCAGGGTACTTTGCTGGATGTTGATCATGGTACCTATCCGTTTGTGACATCTTCATCTACCTGTTCAGGAGGAGCCTGCACCGGTTCCGGCGTCAGTCCAAGGGAAATACACGAGATCATCGGAATATCCAAGGCTTATGTCACCCGAGTTGGCAGTGGACCATTTCCGACTGAGTTGCTGGATGAATCGGGTGAAGAGCTGCGAAGAATTGGCGGAGAATTTGGTGCAACTACCGGTCGCCCGCGCCGTTGTGGCTGGTTCGATGCAATGGTTATTCGTTACGCCGTTCGTGTAAATGGCTTGACCGGAATCTCCCTGACTAAACTGGATGTACTTTCAGAATTCGATACAATCAAGGTTTGTACAGGCTACACCTATAACGGGCAGTCACTGGAAACCCTTCCAGCCAGTCTTGAAATTTTCGAGAAATGCCAGCCAGTCTATGAAGAACTTCCCGGTTGGAATATCGACATTACCGAAGCTCGTACCTATGATGAACTGCCACCCAATGCAAAGTCCTATGTCAAGCGATTGGAAGAACTTGCCGGTTGCCAGATTGTAATGGTTTCAGTGGGTCCAAGACGGGATCAGACCATTACATTGCGTAACCCATTCGCTTAACCTTAATCGTCTGAATAAAATAACTATGAAGGCCGGCAAAACATTTTGCCGGCCTTCATAGTATATTAGCTGATCAAGCCACTTACAGCATGTTGAAACTAACCGGATATCGCTATCTCATAAGGACTTCTTGGTTGGCCGGATAGTTTTTACAGGCACCAACCCACTGGCCATTTCTAGAAAAAGCCTGCTTTTGTAACCGACTTTCTTTGCCAGAACTACGGTTTTGATTGTTGTCTTTTCAGCATCTTTCAACCGTTTGGTAATTGTCCTGGCAGTACTATTGTTTTTAATGCCCATTAAAACATTGAGGTAAGTGGTCCAATCCAGCAACTCTTCAAAGCGTTCCTTGTGGAACCATTCCGTCCCTTCGCTTTCATGTATCTGAATGTAGGCACGACAGACCGGCAGTTTAAAAAGCCCTCTTATATCTGAGCGGCCAAAAAACTGGACCGCATTGCTTCCGCTGGCTCGCCACCATTCCAAAAGCGCCGCTAGTAACGAAATACACCGGTCATGAAGGTCGTTATCATGGTCTTTGACCAGAAGTTGCCGAAGTGTGTGGTCAAGACCGTAACTAACTGGGTCGGCAGAAAAATCTCGCAATACAAGCCAGGCAAGAACCAGTCTTGTTGTCGCCTGGTCCAATAACCGGAAAGCGACTCTGTCCTTAACAAGAGTGGATTCCGATACTTCAGGTCTCGGCAGCAGCAAATGCGAGAGTAGATTGAAGGCTATTGACATATCATCCACTTTACAGGATTTGACAACTCGACTGGATCGCTGTTTCTTTTTTCCAGGGACCGCCACCGGTAAAGAAATAGCAAGCTCCCTGTCAAGCGCTGCAACAAATCCATCAATATCAAGCCTGAGATCGTTAACCTCTAAAGCGGACAAACCGCGTACACCGGAAAGAGGTACTATCCTGAGAAGATTTCGAAATAAACAGTTCAGCTCGGAATACTCCAGCTGTTTGCGTTCGTCTTCGATGGATTCTACTCCGGCACCATCCAGATAAGTATCAAGCGCCTTCCACGAACCTTTACTGTCCTCCGGAACCCGCCTGAAATTCATAAAGACGTGGAATTGGTATTCCGACAATTCAACATAAAGTCCATTTTTATGTATTTCTTCAGCCGAGCGGATATATTCCAGGCCGTTGGTTAAATCCTGAAAAAGAATGTAGCTATCATCATTTTCGAACCCGAGAGCGTTACCAAGAGTAGTTTTATCCAGAACCTGCTCTTCACCCTCTTTGGAACAGACAAATGGAGTAGATTCACGAATCCAGCCGGAAACGGTAGAATGACAGTTGTTATAAAACACCAGTGCCATTTGCTCACCGACACTGTTGGAATATGCGAAGACATTCTCGTCTACATTTCCCCCAGTATGAAAGTCGTAAAAAACGAAGTTTTCAGAACCGGAAAACAGCCATCTGCGACGGAGCAAGGGGAATATCCACATTTCGTGCCCGCGCACCAAGCCTTCGTCAATCTGTTCATCCCAGTAAGCGCGTTTGTATTCCATGCCGTACTTTTCGTGAAAGCCCTCAATCTGCCCATGACCGATCATCGGCAAACCCGGCATGGTGGCCAACATTACGCATGCTCCGAAATATTTTCCCTGTGACCCGAACTGTGCCACAGCCGTTTTTTCATCCGGGTTGTTCATGAAATTAACAAAACGCTTGAGGACTTCGGGATTGAATTCCAAAACGTTCTTGATGGTCTGACGATATTTGGCATTTTCTTCCGTCTTGAGCATGTTCATAAAGGCACTGTTATAGACCCTGTGCATCCCCAGCGTCCGTACAAAATAGCTCTCCATCATCCAGAAGGCCTCTGCCAGCAGCAGTGTACCGGGTGCTTCTGCAGCTACACGGTCTACGACTTCGCGCCAGAATTCAACCGGGAAGATATTATCGAACTCCTCTTTGCTCATGCCATGCTCTGCCCTAGACGGAATACCGCCTCCCAATCCACGCAGCGGAAACCAGAGACGCTGGTAATGCTTCTTGGCCAGCGTCATGGCGGCATCAAAGCGTATGATCGGAAAATTGCGAGCTACGTGCAGGATTGTTTGAATGACGGCTTCGCGCACTTCAGCAATCAGATAGTTCAACTGAGCGGTGTCATTCCAGGGAATGCTGGTTCCGTCATTGCCATGATAGATATAACGGGTGCGGCCGTCACGCCGGTCATAATGACGAAACACAACGGCAGCATCGCTCTTGTTCCAGTATCCATCCTCTACCTGCAGGCAGATATTGGAATCGTGAGAAAGATCTTCACCGTTGAACTGGTAGCTGGGGAAGGGTGGATAGTCGGTCTGGACGAACCAGTCCGGATGCTGAACGACCCAACGTGAATAGATGCCGGTATGGTTAGGAACCATGTCGCTGGCCAGTCGTATACCACGCTTAAAAGCTCTCTCCCTAAGGTTGGCCAGAGCCTCCCACCCGCCCAGGTCGTCAGCAACTTCGTAATCATAAAGTGAATAAGCTGAGGCGATTGCTTCAGGGTTGCCGCAGATCTGTTTTATGCGCTGAGAAGCGGGTGAACGTTCCCACAAACCGATCAACCAAAGACCTGTGAAGCCCCAGCCAGCCAAACGGTCAAGCTCGGCATCAGGAACCTGGTCCAGTCGGGTTATCGGATATCCATGCGACCTGCTCAACTGGTCAAGCCAGACGTAAACCATCTTGGCCATCAATACAACATTTGACATCCAGTCAGCATCCGGCGAAAACTGTTCATACTCGGGGTAGTCAAAACCGGCAAAAACAGATCCTCCTCCCGGATGGCCGGGCGAGTTTTCTCCCAAATCCCGTTTTTGTCCAAACTCAAGTACCGGTGGCGGTCCAGGCTCTCCACCCATGCCGCGCTCCCGCTGTTCTTCATACAGGATATCAAGAGCGATTTCCGCTTCCTGAATAATCTCTGCCGGAAGGATACCCTGCCACTGTTTACGGATATATTTTACCTGGCCGGCCAGAGAAGCCGGTGAGGCATGAACCACCGCCAGAAGTTCCTCAATAAGCGTGCGTCCGGAGCTTGCCAGGCGCGGCCCGTTTTCCAGTGAACAGACCAATGCTTTTACGATCTTTTCGTAGTCAGATGACAACACCAAAGAGCTGTCGTCAACAAGTTCACGAAAACTTTCAATAGCCGGATTACCGGAGGCCAGTCGCAGAAGCAACATCTCCCTGAGCAGCTGGTTGGTTCGTTTGTCAGAACGAAATACGCCGGAAAGCCAACCGGCATTGACTGCCGCACCACTTAGAATTTCGTCTGGCGGAAACATATCCACGAAAATTTCTGCTGTGGCCTTCATCTCTGGCCCGGTCGGATCAAATCCTCCCAGCCTCAAAGAATGAGACAATCCCTGCCCTGCGACCACCAGATCAATCAGGTGGCGGAATGCATTTTGCAAAGTTGCATAGAGATTTAGCTCGCTTGCATGCACGACACTGGCTCTAGGCGTGCGGCGACTGTTCAGCTTGAAAGCCAATTGCCTGAAAAACAGAATCTTAGGTATGCCACGATCTTTAATACGTCGGGAAAGCGAACCAAGGTCCATGGAACGCCAGGAATCAGAAGATATCTGAATATCGTAGGGGAAATATACGTCTGTGCCACTCTGAAGGGTCATAGTGTATCCAGTCGTGTCAGTCAGGAAATTATAAAAGCCGCTACAGTTCAGTAGTGTTAATCTTATGCAAGGTTCAGCTGAGTAATTATTTTTTTGATTTTACTGTTTTTTTTGTTTTGGAAGTTTTCTTTGATGTTTTTTTAATCTTTGATTTTTTCGATCCTTTTTTTGCTTTTTTGCCAATACGTTTTTTACCCTTGATAATTTTGTGCGGTTCGGGATTGAATTCGTCACGGAGATTGTTCAGGAGCACCGATGTTTCTTCCATAGTCGGGTCAGCTTTTCTTGCTGCTTCCAAGACTTCCTTGGCCTCATCCAGCTTACCCTCTTTCAAGTAAAGGCGTCCCAGTGCATTTAGTGAACGGGCATGATCAGGTTTGATCTCAATAGCCTTTTTGTAGCTGGCCACGGCATTGTCATAATCCTTTTTGAAGTCGTAAATAAGTCCTAACTTATAATGATTGTTAGGCTCATCCGGACTAATTTCAACAGCCTCTTTAAGAAGATTCGTGATTTCATCGTACTGTTTGTTTTTTACATAGATTGACACAAGCGCCATTCGCGTCTCCGCGTCATCCTTTCGCAAAGCCAGAACTTTCTTGTAATGACTGACGGCTCGATCATTGTCACCTTTGATCTTGTAAAGAGCAGCAATTTCGCGATTAGCATCAAGATCGTTCGGGCTGTATTTAAGTACTGAATTATATGATGCAATTGCCAAGGTGGTTTCCTTGCTTTTTGCAAATACGCGGGCCAGTTTGAGATGAATATCCGGACTTTCCGGTTTCAGCTTGAGAAATTGAGAATAATGCTCTACCGCTTCCGGTAAAAGTCCTCGAGACAAGCGTATATCCCCAAGCCTCAGGTGTGCTTCGGCGCTGTTGGGATTGACCCTGACGGCTCTTTTGTAAGCAACTATGGCTTCATCAATCAGGTTTTTGTTTTCATACAGTATGCCAAGATTCAGATAGACGGCGCTGTTGGTACTGTTGAGATGGGCTGCCTCACGATAGTTTTCAATCGCTTCGGCATCTTTTCCGGCAGCACGGTAGAGATCACCCAGTTTTTCATAAGAAACCACATCATCTGGACGTTCCCTGACAGCCGCCTTGAGAGCAGTGATTTCCTTTTCAGACACGCCAACAGCAGGCACTTTGGATGGCACAGTATTTACTGGAGGAGAGACTGCTGATGCAGTCTTGTTTTTTCCACCCAGCAAATTGTGGTAGTCAGCCAGCTTGGCGTCTCCTTTTTTTTGGTATACGCCAGCCAGCATTAGGTGGACATCACGGTTTTGAGGACTGGCAACTTCCGCTTTTTTGAGCTGTTCAATAGCCTGATCGAGATTATTTAGATGAAGGCTTATGGCTGCGCTGCCAATATACGCTTTTTCAAAGTTGGGATCGGCAACCACTGCCCGGCGATACTCTTCCAGCGCCTTGTCCTGCTGCCCGGCGGCATTGTAGACCTCAGCCAGCCCTGCAAATACCGAAGCATCACGGGTTAGTTCCTTGGCGGCCTCGTTGTAATGATAAATGGCCAACGGATAAACCTTGCGCTCTGCAAATATCCGCGCCATGGCTTTATGGTAAAGCGGATTTTTAACCGATGCCAGTCCGCGCGACAGCTCGACCGAAGCCTCATCGTCCATTCCCTTTTGAGTATACAACAGCCCTAGGTTTCCGCTGGCCCGGGCAAAAGAAGGCTCCCTTTGCAGAGCTTTTTTATATTCACCAATTGCTGCGTCGATATTACCGACCCGCTCAAACTGCCTGGCACTTACAAAATGAGCAGCGCCACCATCCGGACATTGAGTAGCAACTTCAGACTCCGCCTGACGCATCAAAACGCTATCCTGGATGTCTTCCAATGATCCAGCCGTATCAAGCGCGGCTTTACATGGGTCCCCCCAGCTGAACCCGGTCAAAAGCAGGGTAGCGGTCAGTGACAACAGGGATGTTCTCAAAATATTCATATCGATTGTATCCTTGATTTGTCCGTTTAGTAGTGCGCAAGCATACACAAGATCTGACAAGATTTCAATAATATAGGCTAAGTACTTGATTATTTGCCCTAGTATGTGGATAATGCTACCCGAATAAATGGACAGGCATGGACTGTACCACCAATCTAGACAGGGGCACCGATGAGCCGAGAGCTTGAAATAATGATTATGACTGCAGGTGATTTACCGACCATTCCGGTCGTAGCCACCAAAGTAATGCAACTGATTGAAAGCGAAAATGCATCTTCGGAAGAGATGGCTAAAGTAGTGGCCTCCGACCCGGCTGTTGCCGCTCGCCTTCTCAAAATATCCAACTCTTCCTTCTATGGCCGTCAACGTCAGGTCCAGACATTGTCCCAAGCCATTGTAGTGTTGGGATTCAGTGTCCTTAGAAGCCTTGTTGTGGCTGCTTCAGTCAAACAGGTATACAAGCCGTTCGGTCTCACCGAAAAGATGCTCTGGGAACACTCGTTTGGCGCCGGCCTGGCTGCACGCATTATAGCCAGGGAAATTCACCACGTTAATGAGGAAGAAGCCTTTTTGGGTGGGTTATTTCATGACATTGGCAAGAATATCATGAATTTTCTGGATAGCCAGAAGTTTCAGGAGGTCATGCAGACTTGCTATAATAGCTCCGCTTCTTTTTCGGAAGCCGAAGGCCAGATATACTCCTACACACACTCTGAAGTCGGCGCACTGGTAATAAAAAAGTGGAATTTCCCGGAATTACTGATTAACACCGTACGGCAACATCATAGTTTTGATTTCAGAGAGGATGAAGACCCTTATCAGGTCAGTCTGACCTGTGTGGTTGGCCTCGCTAATCTTTTTTGCCACAAGACCGGCATCGGCGTTCGTGAGCCTGATGAAAACCTGGAACTTCTGGAAACGTATCCGGCACAACAGCTTGGTCTGGATCAAGATATGCTTGACTCCCTGCTGATGAAATTTCACGATGCCTACGAAAAGGACAAAAGTTTTTTCAACTGAAGCGATTTGCGCCTATGACTATTGATATCGGCCACAATTTCATCCCAACAACTCCCTCAGGTATTCAATAATGCTCTTACGCTTCTTACCTGAAAGTCTATCCTTGGCGTCCTGTGATATCTCAACCAGATCCTGTTCCGATGTGTGGTGTTCTTTCTTTTTATGATCATCAGAAAAACGCCCCCCACTATAAGTGCCTCCAGGGGAAGTTCCCTTTGAACCGCTGATTCCACCGACAGGATCCGTCACGTTCGCACCTCGTAGGCAATGAAAATATGAAAATTGATTTTATAACTGTAAAATAGTATCATTTGAAGTTGACTATAGCAATTAAGGATACATATGATACGCACGATCCTCACCTATCCCAATCCAGAGCTCAAAAAGAAATCGGCTCCCGTAACCGTCATTAATGATACTGTGCGTGAGATGGTCCACGACATGGCAGAAACAATGTATGATGCCCCCGGAATCGGTCTGGCCGCCCCACAAATCGGAGTACATCAGCGTATTATCATCATTGATATTTCAGACAAAAATGAATCGCCCAACCCGATAATTGCCATCAACCCGGTCATTATTCACGCGGAAGGCGAAGCTTATGAAGAGGAGGGTTGCCTCTCGGTACCCAAATATGCAGCTAACGTACGGCGCCATGCCAGCGTCGTGGTAAAAGGGCTTGACATGGAAGGCAACGAGTGCATCTGGCGGGCAGAGGATTTGCTGGCGATCGCATTTCAGCATGAGATTGATCACCTGGACGGCATTCTTTTTGTAGACCACCTCTCCGCACTCAAACGCGAGCTGTTTCAGCGCAAAGCCCGCAAGACAGCCGAGGAGAACCAATGACCGGCTGGCGAATTATTTTCATGGGGACCCCCGATTTTGCCTGCCCTACCCTTCAAAAGCTGATTGATCTTAACGAAAATATCGTTGCCGTAGTGACACAACCCGACCGACCCAAAGGTCGTGGGCAAAAGCTTATGCCGCCGCCGGTCAAGGAACTGGCCGTCAAGCATAACATTCCTGTACACCAACCGTTCAAGGTGCGCGATCCGGCCTTTGTTGAGCTTGTGCGAAAATTGAAACCGGATGCCATCGTAGTGGTCGCATTCGGCCAGATTCTTCCCAAAGCGCTGCTGGATATCCCGGCACATGGCTGTATCAACGTCCATGCGTCACTGTTACCCCGCTATCGGGGAGCCGCTCCGCTCAACTGGTGCATCATCAACGGCGAATCAGAAACGGGAGCCACCACCATGCTGATGGATCCCGGCCTCGATACCGGACCGATGCTGCTTCAACAAAAAACTCCAATTGATGAAAATGAAGACATCCTTTCACTGCATGACCGGATGGCCTCACTGGGGGCAGATCTGCTGGCGGAAACCCTTGAACGCCTGAAGACCGGTGATATAACAGCAACGCCTCAGAGCGATGACAACACCTGTTACGCCTCAATGTTTAAAAAAGACGACGGACTGATCAGCTGGCAGAAAGACGCCCGGGCCATACATAACCAGGTGCGCGGCATGGCGGTCTGGCCGGGAGCCTACACCTTCCTGGGTGAGCAGGTACTCAAGATACTCCGCACCCGGGTCGGCAACGGCAGCGGCCACCCCGGGACCGTACTGACAGCGGGCAAAGGACAACTTGAAGTGGCCTGCCTACCCGGCAGCCTGTTCATACAAGAGCTGCAGCTGGCGGGCACGAAGCGTCTTGACATCACCAGTTTTCTGGCGGGATTTCCGATCGCAGAGGGAACATTGCTGGGTAACGGATCCGGCGGAGACAAGGCATTATGACAAGCACCAAAGAGAATAGCGCACCGCCACGCAAGCGGCTTTTCGTAAGTTTGATGGGATTGACCTGCCTGATCGTAGTGGCATTCATATTCCTGATCTGGTGGATCCCCAACCGGGGCCTGGCAAACATAAACCCTAATCTGCCGCATATCGTCGGCATCATCATGGTGACTCTTTCAGGTGTAGCAATTCTGGGCACCGGATTGCTGGTACTGACTACGGCACTTGGAAAGGATATCTTCTTTACCCGGTTCATGAGGCTGGTAGTGATAAAATTCCTGTTGCCGGTGATCGAGTTTGTGGGGAGGTTAATGGGTGTAGATAAAGACAAGATCCGTCAGTCCTTTATCGCAATGAACAACAGTTTGGTGATTTCTCAGCGCCAGCAAGTCAGGCCGGACCGGGTACTTGTTTTACTGCCCCACTGCATCCAGCTCTTTGACTGCGAAATCAAGGTTACCGGTGACATCAACAAGTGCGTACTTTGCGGCCGCTGTGACATCAAAGGCCTGGTGGAAATCAGCCGCAAGTACAACATCGACATATCGGTCGCTACCGGCGGCACACTGGCTCGCAAGGTCATCGTGGAAAAGCGTCCGAAACTGGTACTGGCCGTGGCCTGTGAGCGCGACCTGACTTCAGGCATCAAAGACTGTTATCCGCTGCCGGTAATCGGCATCCTCAACGAACGCCCCTTCGGTCCTTGTTTCAATACAATCGTCGATGTATCCAAAATAGACGATGCCTTAAAACAGGTACTCGTGCTGGAATAACCAGCGTAAGTTTGACTGCCGGCTTATATAATTACGGGCAAGGTTTTCACCTCGCCCATATCAAATACTACTCATTCACCCTTTTCGATCTCGCTCAGCATTTCCAGTGCAAAATTCTTGGCACGACCTCCCGGGGCAATCATTCCGTATGCAACCGCCTCGCGCAGCTCAGCATCACTTGCGCCTTCCGACTTCGCGACCGCGAAGTGTTTCTTGAATCAGGTAGGACATCCGACCGCAATGGCGCATCCAACCCGGATAAGTTCACGCACCCGCCCGTCCAGCACCTCTTCATACTCATAATCGAGAAACTTTTTGCGAATATTCATCTGAAATCCTCCTTCAATCTGTAGTCACGCTGAAAACGCGGTGATACACGTCCCGAACCCTGCTGGTAGTTTCTTCGTAATCACTTATCAGAACTGACCCCGGGTTCTTCAGTTTTTGATCGTATCCAAGACGGCGGGCCAACTTGTTCATATAGTTTACGGGACCGGTCAGATCATTGACCGAATAGTCGTGAATAATGCGCAGCCGGTTCTCCAATTTACGCAGAAATTTGTAACCGTTCAGCAAAATTTCTGCGTCTCCATCAGGCAACAACTTCAGAGAACTGATCTCCTTGAGGGCCTCAATCGTATTGGCAGTGCGCAACTCAGGATTTTGACGACCATAGCGCAGCTGCAAATACTGGATTGTAAACTCCACATCCACCATACCGCCTCGACCGGTTTTGATATTGTAGCTGCCGTCCTTTTCCTTGGCCAGCTCGTTCTCCATCCGCATCCGCAGGCGGTGGATCTCGGCACGACCTTCATCATCAATTGTGGTCCCGTAGATCGTGTGGCGGATAATATCATGCAGCTGACCTGCCAGAAGTTGATCACCCAGCACTACGCGGGCCTTGGTGAGGGCTTGGCGTTCCCATATCTGAGCATCCTTGCGGTGATATTCCAAAAACGAATCCAGCGAGGTCACCAGCGGTCCGGCATTGCCGGAGGGCCTCAGACGGGTATCGATCTTGTAGACGTACCCTTCCCGGGTCTGCATCGTCAAAACTGAGATGATCTTTTGAGCGAGCTTGGCAAAATATTCATGATTGGAGATCTGCTTTTCGCCATCGGTGTAGCCTTGGTGATCATAGACAAAAATGATATCCAGATCCGAGTGGTAGTTCAGATCCCCTCCCCCCAGCTTTCCCATGGCAATAATGGCAAGATTTGCCTCAGTAGCACTTCCTTCATGCTGATGTAGCGGTCGTCCGAAACGCTTCAGCTCCTTCACCGCCATTCGGTATGCCGCCGACAGACAGACTTCCCCCAAAAGACTCAACTGCGTCGTAACTTCTCCCTGCAGCAGCTTGCCATAAATGTCATTCAGGCCGATACGGAGAAACTCCTCGTTACGGTAACGTCGCAGTACATCCAGATTATCCTCGAAGTAGTCACTCTGTTCCATAAGAGTATCCAGCTCTGCCGTCAGCATCTCTCTGGTTTTGGCAATCGAAGTGTAATTGATGGAGACCATACTGTCCAACAGTTCTGGGTGACAGATCAGAATTTTGGAAAGGAATTCCGACATGCCGAACAACGACACCAGCAGTTTACTGACCTCCCGGTTTTCTGCCAGCAGAGCATAATAAGACGGACGAGTGGCAATCACGGCCAAAAATCGCTCCAGATTAACCAGCGCCATATCTGGGTCGGGGGAATCAAAGACTGCCTGAAGCAGCAGAGGGGTGATTTTTTCCAGTTTACGGCGATTGCGCTCTGTCAGGTTGCTCTTGACCGGCCCCCGACGCAAAACCCCCAGATTTTCGTAGGCCCGCTCAACATCTTCGAAGCGTTTCTCGGCCAACATATCCTTGACCAGATCCGAATCGGCCCGATGATCAAGGAAGAAGAGCGTCTCGGGGTTTAAATCCTGATGCAGGCTTTCGTCCCGCGAATTAAAAAGGTTGCCGTAAATAATCGAGACATTGTTGCGATGCTCCTCCAGCACTTTCCCGAAACGCTCAAGACCGTTTGCACGCAGATAACCACATCGCCTTGCCAGGGCCAGAATTTCGTCAGGTTTGGCCGGCAGATTATGGGTCTGGCGCTCCTGAACAACCTGGATACGGTGTTCGGTGGAACGCAAAAAACGGTAGGCTTCACGCAGCTTGGCGTGATCCTCCTCGTTGACCAGACGGGCCAGCAACAGTGCGTCCAGCGCCTTGAGCGAGTTGCGCTCCCTCAAAAGCGGATTTTTACCGGAATAGACCAACTGCAGGGCCTGAATGAAAAACTCGATCTCGCGGATGCCGCCCCGCCCCAGCTTAAGATTGCTCTCTCCCTCCCGTGAACGGGCCAGCGAAGCATCTATCTTCTGCTTCATATGCTTCATATCCTCGATCAGATTGTAATCGAGATATTTACGGTAAACGAACGGCTGGAGCATCTTCAGCAACTGCTCGCCCAACACCAGCGAGCCGGCCACCGGACGTGCCTTGAGCATTGCTGTACGTTCCCAGGACTGCCCCCAGGACTCGTAGTAGATTTCGGCGGAACGAAGCGAAACCGCCATGTCGCCTGACTTGCCCTCCGGCCGCAAACCGACATCGACCCTGAACACAAAGCCGTCTTCGGTCACCTGTGAAAGTGCCTTGCTGACCATCTCTCCCAGTTTGTTGAAAAAGACATGCAGAGACACAACCCCTTTTTTATCTCCAGAACCGTTTGCTACTCCCGACGTTTCTCCATTGTCGGATTCATAAAAATAAATGATGTCGATATCGGAAGAGAAATTAAGCTCGCGACCTCCCAGTTTGCCCATGCCGATAACGGTCATTTCGGCTTCCCGCAACTCGTCAGGCGTCACCATCATCGGGCGGCCGCATTCCCTGATCAGACTTAGCCGGCAAACCTCGTAGGCCATCTGCAGCGAAGCGGATGCCAAACTGGAAAGTTCGTCGGTAACTTCTTCCAGTGCAGCCAGACCGTTCAGGTCACGTGCTGCAATGCGCAGGATTTCGGCTCGTTTGAAAATCCGCAACTGTTTCTGAAGTGAGGCAAAATCCGTCGTTTCACCCATCTGCAGACGCATTGCCGCCAGCATTTCGGTATAATTGCGCGAAACATTTATGCCGTTATCCAGGAACAGACTTCTCAACAAGTCAGGTGTTTTGTATATCAGATTTACTAAAAACGGAGAGGAGCCGCACACCAGAACAAATTGAGCCAGGCGTCTTTTACGTTTCGCCAGCGCCGTCAGGTCGTCAGGAGACAGTACTCCAGCCAAACGTTCAAAAGCGTTCAAGGCCAGGTCCGGAGTGGGAGTCAGCAACGAATTGATCACGATACGATGTAGTTCCTCCACCGTAAAGCGCGGTTGAAGCAGCAGAACATTATCAGCAGAACGGGCTCCATATTGGTAACCGTGCGATTCCATTAGAAGGGCCAACTCCCTGGCCGACTCAGCGTGGTCGGCAAGGGCAATGATGCGAATGAATTCCTGGCAAAAACGGTCTACATGCATTCTATTTACCTGTAACCTTACGCAATCCCGCGCGATAGTCATCCTTGACGATACCGTTTTCGGTAATAATGGCGGTGATGTAACGGGCCGGAGTAACGTCGAAAGCCGGGTTGCGGACTTTGACCCCTTCCGGCGCAATCGCAATCCCCTTGATGTGGGTCACTTCATTGTCCGGGCGTTCCTCGATCGGAATTTTACTACCGTCAGACAGAGTCAGGTCAAGGGTTGACACGGGAGCAGCCACATAAAAGGGGATATTGTTCTCTTTAGCCAGCACGGCCACCGAATAGGTGCCGATCTTGTTGGCAGTATCTCCATTGGCGGCAATCCGGTCTGCTCCGACCACGCAGCAGGTAATCTCACCCTTGCTCATGAAAAAACCGGCCATATTGTCTGAGATCAACGTTGTCGGAATGCCATCTTTCATCAACTCCCAGGCGGTCAGACGGGCACCCTGCAGCCAGGGTCTCGTTTCATCTGCAAAAACCTGGATATTCTTGCCGGCCTCATGAGCGGCGCGGATCACACCCAGTGCAGTACCATAACCGGCCGTAGCCAAACCGCCGGCATTGCAATGGGTCAGCACGGTAGCCCCTTCCGTAATCAGGGTGGCACCCCATTTGCCGATATTTTTGCAGATCGTCAGATCCTCCTGTTCAACCTTGATGGCCTCTTTTTTAAGGGCCTCACGAATCTTGTCGAGATTTTTGTCGCGATTTTCTTCGGCAACCCTCTTCATGCGCTCGATACCCCAGAACAGGTTTACCGCCGTGGGCCTGGTTTTAGCCAACACATCGCAAACATTTTCCAGTTGGCGAAAGAAGGAATCATGCGTATCGGCGATAATCTCGCGAGCTCCCAGCGCGACTCCCATGGCGGCTGCCACGCCGATAGCCGGAGCTCCACGGATGATCATCCCCTTGATTGCCTCTGCCACGGACTTGAAATCGGTATAAGTATTGTAAACTTCTTCGCCCGGTAAACGGGTCTGGTCGATCATAATCACGGCGTCGTCGCGCCATTCGATGGTACGGAAGGACATGGTCGGACTCCTCTGTTCTAAAATGCCCCACTCCCTGCAATAATCGCTGGGATGTGGGTTTGTTTAAGAGTGTATTAGTACCATGGAGAAGCCAATTCAGGCAATATTTTACCCGCTGTTTTACCTTGCCGCGGCCGAATCCTTCCTGCTATAACTCCTGCATGGACAAGAGAACTGAACATGTGAGCCTGCCGGAGATTTTTCTGACCTTTGCCAAAATCGGCCTGACCGGTTTTGGCGGCGGAATGGCAATTGTTGCACTGGTGGAGAGAATCTGCGTCAAAGACAAGAATTGGGTCACTTCAGAAGAGTTTCTGCACGGCCTGGCTTTTGGACAGATTCTGGGGCCGTTTTCACTTAATGTCTGCACTTTCACCGGCCACCACCTGCGCGGCATCCGCGGTGGAATCACCGCCGCCGTCGGCTTTATCATGCCATCCTTCCTGCTGGTGTCTCTGCTTTCATGGCTCTATTTCACCTACAACAAACTGCCCCAACTGCAGGCCGCTCTCAAGGGGACCAATCCGGTTATCATCGGCTTGATCGTGGTGGTAGTCATAGACATGGGGCACAAGCAGATCAAAGGACCAAACGGCGTCCTGATGGCCCTGGCGGCCTTTGCCGCAACTGTTATGCTCAAGCTGAATGCCGCCTGGATTCTGCTGGCAGCTGCGCTCTGGTCACTGTGCTCAAGCATCTATCGTCGGAGGTGCAATTGATGGCATCATTGTTCTCCCTGGCCTGGATCTATTTTCAAATCGGCCTGATCTTCGTCGGCGGCGGCTATGTGCTGATTCCGTTGCTGAATCATATCATGGTCGAGCAATACCACTGGCTGACCCTGCGAGAATTTTTGGACGGGCTGGCACTGTCGCAGCTGACCCCCGGCCCACTGGCCATGCTGGCCACCTTCACCGGCTTCCGGGCCGGAGGTTTTCTGGGCGGGCTGGTTGCCACTGTTTTCATCTTCTTACCCTGTGTTATACTGATGCTGGTTGTCGGCCGCTATTACGATCGTTTAAAAAACATCGACATCATCAAATCCACACTGGACGGCCTGTTGCCGGCAATAGTCGGACTGGTGGCAGCCGCAGCCTGGAACTTGGGAGCCTCCTCACTGTCCGGAATAAAAGAGTTTGTCATCCTAGTCGTCGGTTTTGCAATATTCAAATGGACCAAAACCAGTCCGATGGTTGTTATAATCGGCGCGGGGTTGATTGGATTATTGATAAACTGAGCAATATATGTGGTGGGTTGCATTTTGATAAATGATGGTGATTGAATTCAGTGGCCACAACCGTACAACCTGAGACTTTTTGATTTTGTGTTTCATGGGAGAACTTATGCGTTGGGGGGATGGAAGACAGAGTGATAATGTTGAAGATCGACGGGGCGGTTCCGGAGCTCGTCGCATCGTTGGTGGCGGAATTGGGACTGTAGCACTGATGCTTATTGCAATGTACTTTGGTGTTGATCCTTCCGTCATACTGAATTTGGCACCAACGGGCGGCAATCCACCTGGCGTAACGCGTCAGGCTTCAAGACCGGCCGAGGAGAACAAGATGGCCAAGTTCGTTTCTGTCGTGCTTGCCGATACGGAGGACACCTGGCATGCTCAGTTTCAGCGTAGCCAAAGGAGTTATCGCGAGCCGAAACTGGTATTGTTCACCAACTCAGTTGAGTCAGCCTGCGGTTTCGCTCAGGCAGCCACCGGCCCTTTCTACTGTCCCGCGGATGAAAAAGTCTATATCGACCTCGGCTTTTATCAGGAAATGAAAGACAAGTTCAAGGCGCCGGGAGATTTCGCCCAAGCTTATGTTATCGCCCATGAAATCGGCCATCATGTACAGAATTTGCTGGGTATTTCTGAAAAAGTCCAAAAAGCCCGCGCCCGTGTTGGCAGAACGGAAGCTAATCGTCTCTCGGTTCGCCTGGAGCTGCAGGCAGATTGCCTGGCCGGAGTTTGGGCCAATCACGCTGACAAGGCTCGCCACATCCTGGAGGCAGGAGATGTGGAGGAGGCCCTGAATGCTGCCAGCGCCATCGGCGATGATCGTCTGCAACAACAGTCGCAGGGACACGTGGTGCCCGATGCATTCACCCATGGAACATCCGGACAGCGGGTCACCTGGTTCAAACAGGGACTTGAATCAGGAGATATCAATAAGTGTAACACCTTCAGCTCCGTTCGATAGCAACTTGCGCCAGTATCGCACCCTGTCCCATACAGAGCCATACATCCAAACAGAAGGAATCATGACCACTCACTCTCACTTTCAGATATCCACCCATGCATAAACATTTCACAGAAGACGCACTGCTGCTGATGCGCCATGAGATCCAGCAGGCCAAAGGCAACGAAGTTTTTTTCATCGGCCGCACCAATGTTGACGGTATTGTTTATGAAGCCGAAACCATAGCCCGCGGCAGCAAGGTGGCCGTACCGGCCATCATCACCCGCGCAGCCGGTGGTGACGTTATCATCCACAACCACCCATCAGGAGAACTGACTCCCTCAGCCGCCGATATGGACATCGCCTCGGTCTGCGGCAACCAGGGCATCGGCTTTGCCATTATCGACAACGGCTGCACCCGCTGTTATCAGGTTGTCACCCCCCATACCGAAAAAAAGGGCGAGCTGCTTTCGATGGATGAAATCGGTCGCATCTTCGCCCATGACGGCATGATGGCTCACCTAAAGGGCTACGAACAGCGTGACGAGCAGGTGCGCATGTCCTTTGTCGTGGCCGAAGCTTTTAACCGGGACGGAGTGGTGCTGGTGGAGGCCGGCACCGGCACCGGCAAATCACTGGCTTACCTGATACCGGCAATTCTCTGGGCAGTCCGTAACAACGAGCGGGTCGTCATCTCCACCAACACCATCAATCTCCAGGAACAGCTGATCCGCAAAGACCTCCCCTTTCTGGCGCGCAATTCGAAGATCGAATTCAAGGCGGCCCTGGTCAAGGGTCGCAGCAACTACGCCTGCCTGCGCAAACTGGAACAAGCCGAAGCCGAACCGTCCCTGTTTCCGGACGAATCCTCAGCCGAGATGACCAGCATCATCGAATGGAGCCACGCCAGTCAGGATGGCTGCCGCAGTGATCTGGCCTTCACTCCGCGCCACACGGTCTGGGAAGAGGTCTGCTGCGAGGCCGATCAA
>JBBQCH010000053.1:0-18237 GCA_038318485.1 Geobacterales bacterium | reverse complement strand
TGAGTCGCGGTAAAAAACCGCAGCTACAGCATGACAGTTCGACCAATGAGCTGATTCGACGCTACAGAATTGCTGCTGGACCAGATAAAAGGGAGAAATTACCATGAAAGAAAACCCGCTGCTGAAACTCGAATCGTACGGGCAGAGTATCTGGCTCAGGTAGGGATTGACCTTGATACGGTTACTCAGCAGTTGGAGACGACAATATGACGAAAGAAATTACGACGCTGTTTCTCGATATTGGCGGGGTTCTACTCAGCAACGGCTGGGACCGGAAAGCTCGCCGCCGGGCCACCGAAACCTTCCAGCTCGATCATGAGGAGCTGGACGAGCGCCATCATCTCACTTTTGACACCTGTGAGGAGGGAAAGTTATCGTTGGAAGAGTACCTGACCAGGGTGGTGTTCTATGACGAGCGCCCCTTTCCCGTGGGGAATTCAGGGCATTCATGTTCGACCAGACCAGCCCATTTCCGGAGATGATCGAACTCATCTGTCAGCTCAAGACACGTTACGGATTGAAGGTTGCTGTCGTCAACAATGAGGGCCGAGAACTGAACGAGCATCGGATTAAAACTTTCAGGCTCGGCACATTTGTCGATTTTTTCATATCTTCATGTTTCGTACACTTCCGCAAACCTGATGCGGACATGTTCCGTATTGCCTTGGACATCGCACAGGTAGCGCCGGAGCAGGTAATATACATCGAGGACCGTCCCATGTTTGTGGAAGTGGCCCGTAACCTGGGACTCCGCGGAATTGTCCATGCCGGCTACGAAACAACGAGGCAGGAACTGGCAACGTATGGGCTTTCCCTGTAAAGGGTAACAACATCATTCATAATCAGTTTGGTCAATGGAGATCTTCATATGCAGATTGGCATGATTGGATTGGGACGCATGGGGGCAAACCTGGTTCGGCGATTGATGAAAGGCGGACACGATTGCGTTGTCTATGATCGAAACCTTGAAGCAGTGGAAGCGCTGGCCCACGAGGGTAACACCGGGTCTGACACAATCGAAGAGTTCTGCGCTAAACTTGCCAAACCCCGGGTGATATGGCTGATGGTGCCAGCGGCTGTTGTCGATACGACTCTCGCCGCTATCACGCCGCTACTGCAACCGGGTGATATTGTGATCGATGGCGGCAACTCCTATTACCATGACGACATCCGACGCGCGAGAGAGTTGCAGGAAAAAGGGATCAATTACCTTGACGTCGGCACCAGCGGCGGAGTATTCGGCCTGGAGCGGGGCTACTGCCTTATGATTGGCGGCGATAAAGACGCCGTGCAGCGTCTCACCCCGGTCTTTACGACGCTGGCTCCCGGTATCGACGCAGCCCCACGCACTCCCGGTCGCGAAAAAAAAGGCGGCACCGCCGAGCATGGTTTTCTCCACTGTGGACAAAGCGGCGCCGGCCACTTCGTCAAGATGGTCCATAATGGCATCGAATACGGTCTGATGGCAGCCTATGCCGAGGGCTTGAACATCCTTCGCCATGCCAATGTCGGCATGGAAGGGCGTATAGCGGATGCCGAAACGACTCCGCTCAGAAACCCGGAACTCTATCAATTCGACCTCAATCTGGGCGATATCACCGAACTCTGGCGGCGCGGGAGCGTGGTCTCCTCCTGGCTGCTTGATCTCAGCGCCATGGCGCTGCTGGGGAGTCCCGATCTGAAGGATTTTCAGGGGCGGGTATCGGATTCAGGTGAAGGGCGCTGGACCATTGCTGCTGCAATTGATGAGGGGGTGCCGGCGCACGTGCTCAGCGCCGCACTTTATGAGCGCTTCAGTTCGCGCGGTGAAGCCGGCTTTGCCGACCGGCTGCTGTCGGCCATGCGCTACGAATTCGGCGGACACATCGAGAAGAATGCCGGCGGGAAAGGAGATTGATCATGGCCGCACTTCCCTCGGATGCTTTTGTCTTTTTTGGCGCCACCGGCGATCTTGCCCATAAGAAGATTTTCCCTGCTTTGCAGGCACTGGTCGAAAGCGGTCATTTAGGCATTCCGGTCATCTGTGTGGCAAAGTCGGGTTGGGACCTCGACAGGCTCAAGGCGAGGATCAGGGACAGCCTGAAAAAGCATGGCGGCATAAATGAGGATGCCTATGAGAAACTCTGTTCTCGGCTTCAGTACATCGACGGTGACTATTGCGATCCTTCAACCTACGATGCTCTCAGCCGGATGCTGGAGGGGGTTGTTCGCCCGCTATATTATCTGGCAATACCACCCAGCATGTTTGCCACTGTCACCCAGGGTCTTGCCGTTTTGGACTGCACCCGTGAGGCCCGGGTCGTGGTCGAGAAGCCCTTCGGCCGTGACCTGGCATCGGCCCTGGAGTTGAACAAAACCCTCGATGCAGCATTTTCCGAGCAGAGGATATTCCGGATCGATCACTATCTCGGCAAGGAACCGGTGCAGAATATCTACTACACACGTTTTGCAAACTCCATCTTCGAGCCGCTCTGGAACAGGAATTACGTAGCGTGCGTACAGATCACCATGGCTGAAAACTTCGGGGTGCAGGGACGGGGCAGTTTTTTCGATGAGGTCGGGACAATTCGTGATGTCCTGCAGAATCACCTGCTGGAGGTCGTTGCCTACCTGGCGATGGATGCTTCGACCTGTGATGACCCGGAGGGGATACGCGAAGAGAGTGAACGGCTCTTGCGTGCGATCAAGCCGCTTGATCCGGCGCATATCGTGCGCGGCCAGTTCCATGGTTACCGCCAGGAACCGGGAGTGGCTCCGGACTCACATGTCGAAACCTATGTGGCGGTCCAGCTCTATATCGACACCTGGCGCTGGGCAGGGGTGCCTTTTTATATCCGGGCCGGTAAGTGCCTCCCTGTCAATTCGACGACGGTAACCGTCCAGTTCAAACGGCCGCCCCGGGAGACCTTCGGTGAGATCGTGCCGGCTTTCTCCAATCACCTCCGCTTCCGTCTCAGTCCGGATGTGCTGATCGGCCTGGGGATCCGGGTCAAGATCCCCGGCGAGAGAAGAGTTGGCGAGGATGTGGAACTCATCGTCGCCCAGAACGAAGGCGAATCAATGGCGCCCTATGAACGCCTGCTTGGCGATGCCATACGAGGAGACGCCACCCTCTTCGCCTCACAAGGTACGGTTGAGGAGCAGTGGCGGATCATCGATCCGATTCTCGGCAACGTGACGCCGCTCTACTTTTACGAGCCGGACAGTTGGGGACCGACTGAGGCCGACCAGGTCATAGCCCGGGACGGAACCTGGTATAATCCGAAACCTACTTAGCATGCGGCCTGATACGGTGAAATAATCTGCATGCACTACAACTCGTGCAATGCGCGCATTCAACGCTACTGTAATACCAATTCCAAATCAAAGATGGATTCAAGGCGGCGAGGAGTGAGGCGACAAAGGCATACAAACAGTATGTTGAGGAACCGAAGACGAGCCAACTAAGAAGACGCTTTGATTTAGAATTGAAATAAGATGAACGCTCCTAGGTCTGAGGAGAACAGCCATGAAGATCAGCCCACTGGCGGGGAAACCCGCCCCCTCTTCGCTCCTTGTCAATGTCCCGCGGCTAATCACCGCCTACTACACCGAGCAACCCGACTCTTCGGTGCCTGGCGAGCGGGTCGCATTCGGCACCTCGGGACATCGCGGCTCCTCCCTTGAGAAGTCATTCAACGAGTGGCACATCCTTGCCATCACTCAGTCCATATGCTTGTACCGCGCCAGTCGGGGGATCAACGGTCCCCTCTTCCTCGGCTGCGATACCCACGCGCTTTCGGAACCGGCCTTTGCCAGCGCGCTTGAGGTGCTGGCTGCCAATGGCGTGGACGTCATGATCGCCGAGGGATTTGAGTACACTCCGACCCCGGCCGTATCCCATGCCATTCTTACTTACAACCGCGGCCGTACGAAAGGACTTGCCGACGGCATCGTGGTCACCCCCTCGCACAATCCTCCGGACAATGGCGGCTTCAAGTACAATCCTCCGACCGGCGGTCCGGCGGAACCGGCCGTTACCGATTGGATCGAAGCACGGGCAAATGAGTTCCTGACCAGCGGCCTTAAAGGAGTGAAGAGGGTCTCCTTCTCAAGGGCGCTGCGGGCCTCCACAACACATCGGCACAATTACCTCGACACATACGTAGCTGACCTCGACAGCGTGATCGACATGGACATTATCCGCAGTGCGCGGGTCACCATGGGAGCGGATCCGCTCGGCGGGGCGGCCGTCCACTACCTGGGAAAGATCGCTGACCGCTACGGCCTGGACCTGACAGTCGTCAATGAGGAGGTCGATCCGACCTTCCGCTTCATGACGGTCGACTGGGACGGCAAAATCCGCATGGACCCGTCGTCCCCCCACGCGATGCAGCGGCTGATAGGCATGAAAGAGCGCTTCGACATCTCCTTCGCCTGCGACACCGATGCCGACCGGCACGGGATAGTCACCAGGAGCTCGGGGCTGCTCCCTCCCAACCATTACCTGGCGGTCGCCATCTCCTATCTCTTCCAGCACAGGCCGCTCTGGAGTACGGACGCGGCGGTCGGCAAGACGGTGGTGAGCAGCCGGATGATCGATCTGGTGGCAGCGAAGCTCGGCCGCAAACTCAACGAGGTGCCGGTCGGCTTCAAGTGGTTTGTTGACGGTCTGTTCGATGGTTCACTTGGATTCGGCGGCGAAGAGAGCGCTGGTGCATCTTTCCTCCGTCTTGACGGCAGCGTCTGGACGACGGACAAGGACGGGATTATCCCTGCCCTGCTTGCAGCGGAGATCACCGCGCGGATGGGCCGCGACCCCGGTGAGATCTACCATGAGCTCACAAGCGATTTCGGCGAGCCTATTTACGACCGGCTCGAGGCGCCTGCCACGCCGGAGCAGAAAGATGCGCTGAAAAGACTCTCGCCGAACCAGGTTAAAACCGCCGATCTGGCCGGAGAGAAGATCGAAACCATTTTTTCCCATGCACCGGGCAACAACGAGCCCATCGGTGGACTGAAAGTCATTGCAAAGAGCGGATGGTTCGCAGCGCGACCTTCAGGGACCGAGAGTATTTACAAAATCTATGCAGAGAGCTTCCGGGGAGAGGACCATCTGCGCTGCATCCAGGCGGAAGCGCAGACGATCGTCAACGATGCATTAGCTGCTGTGCCACAGCGGTAAAATAAAATCGGAGAATATATGGATAAATTATCATCTATCAATAAGCCGATCTACAGTATGTTGCAGACAAACGTCGAGGGATTCGATTCCCTCGCCGAGCTTGCCCAAAGTACGGATTGAAGATCGCCGTGGACAGCAACGAAGCACGCGAACTGAAAGAGCATCGGATCCGGAAATTCAAGCTGGGTATCGCCGTGGCATTACGGGCTCAATCAGGGACCGATTATTTTGATGATCGAAAACTACCGTACCGGCTTGTTATGGCGATTGATGCGGAACTGCCCATACATCGTCAAAGGTTTGCAGCGAGCGGGTTTTGGCGGAGGCTGGCTATCAATGGGTGTGAAACAGGTCGCTTGAAGTTTGAGAAGGATTGTGAGGAAAAATGACTGCAGATGATTATGTTGACGCAGCGATTGGTATAACAGTGGATTCAACGAAACAGCACACCAACACACGAGGTCATCACATGTTCGAGATTCTGAGCAATGACATTCTGGCCCCCTCGCTCCACCGCATGGTGGTCAAGGCTCCGCGCGTGGCGTATGCACGCCAACCAGGTCAGTTCGTCATCATCCGCGCCGCCGAAGGTGAAGAGCGCATCCCCCTGACCATCAGCGACGCTGATCCAACAGCCGGCACCATCACCCTCTTCATCCAGGCCATCGGCGCATCCACCCGCACCATCGTAGACATTTTGGCCGGCGGTTTCCTGCGTGACGTGGCCGGTCCGCTGGGCATGCCGACCCACATCCGGAAATGGGGCCGGGTCGCCTGTGTCGGCGGCGGCGTCGGCACGGCGGTGCTCTACCCGCTGGCCAAGGCCCTGGCCGCTGCGGGAAACGAGGTCACAACCATCATCGGCGGCCGCTCCGCTTCACTGATCATCCTCAAGGACGAATTGTCAGCCTTTTCCAGCCGCACTCTGATCACCACCGAAGACGGCAGCATGGGGCGCAAGGGTTTTGTCACCGCGGAGCTGGCCGACATGATGGCCGATCCGGCCACCTGTCCCCAGGCGGTCTTCGCCATCGGTCCGGTGCCGATGATGAAAGCCGTAGCGGAACTGACCCGCCCCCGGGGGATCGAAACCACCGTCAGCCTTAACCCGATCATGATCGACGGCACCGGCATGTGCGGCGGCTGCCGCGTGATGGTGGGCGGCGAAACACGCTTTGCCTGCGTGGACGGTCCGGAATTCGACGGACACAAGGTGGACTTTGACAATCTCTTCGACCGTCTCTCAACCTATCGCGAGCATGAGTGTCGCCTGAAAGCGCAGGTGCAGCCATGACCACCCCGATCAGCATGAAAGAACGGCTCGCCATTAAGCGGGTCCATATGCCCGAACTGGATGCTGTTACACGCAGCAGGAATTTTGATGAGGTCAACAGCGGCCTGACTCTGGAAGACGCGCTGCGCGAGGCTCAGCGCTGCCTCCTGTGCAAAAATCGCCCCTGTGTGGAGGGCTGCCCGGTAGGTGTCTCCATCCCGGCATTCATCGAAAAGCTGGCCGCCCACGACCTGCAAGGAGCTGCCGGGATTCTCCAGCACGACAATGCCCTGCCTGCCGTCTGCGGCCGGGTCTGCCCCCAGGAAACCCAGTGCGAGGAAAAGTGCGTGCGCGGCATCAAGGACGATGCGGTGGCCATCGGCTACCTGGAACGCTTCGTTGCCGACTGGGCCATGGAGCATGCCGACCAACTGGGGGCGGAGGTTCTGCCTCCCTCCAGCGGCAAGAAGGTCGTAGTGGTGGGCTGCGGCCCGGCCGGACTGACCGCTGCCGGAGAACTGGCCCGGGCCGGCCACAAGGTTACCATCTTCGAAGCCCTGCACGACAGCGGCGGCGTTCTGCGCTACGGCATCCCCGAATTCCGCCTGCCCAAGGCGATCGTCGACGCGGAGGTCAACCGCCTGCGGGCCATCGGCGTGGAGATCGAGTTCAACGTCATCATCGGCAAGACCCTGACCCTGCCGCAGCTGCAAAAGGAGTGCGACGCCATCTTCATCGCCAACGGCGCCGGCCTTCCGACCATGCTCAAGATCGCCGGAGAGAACCTGAAAGGGGTCTATGCGGCCAATGAATACCTGACCAGGGTCAACCTGATGGGAGCCGGCCGCAACAGCGACGCCACCACCCCGGTGATCCAGGGCAAAAACGTGGCGGTTATCGGCGGCGGCAACACCGCCATGGACTGTGTCCGCACCGCCCGCCGCCTGGGCGCGGAGCGGGCCATGATCATCTACCGCCGCAGCGAGGCGGAAATGCCGGCCCGCCTGGAGGAGATTAAGCACGCCAAGGAGGAAGGTGTGGAGTTCCTGATGCTGACCGCACCGCTGGCCATTGTCGGCGATGACAAAGGCTGGGTCTCGTCCCTCTCCTGCCAGCGCATGGAACTGGGCGAAGCGGACGACTCGGGCCGCCGCACGCCGGTGCCGGTGGCAGGTGAACTGTTCGACATTCCGGCCGATGTGATCATCAACGCCGTCGGCACGCGGGCCAACCCGCTGCTGACAGCCTCCGCGCCCGACCTGAAACTGAACCCCAAGGGCAACGTGCAGGCTGACGAAAGCTGCCTGACCAGTATTGAAGGGGTCTTTGCCGGCGGCGACATCGTCCGCGGCGGCGCCACGGTCATTCTGGCCATGGGCGACGGCAAGCTGGCCGCGCAGGCAATCAACGAATATCTGAAAAATACTCTCCAGGTTTTGAATTAGACGAAAAAGACAAGCTGGATGGTGAAGAGTCATGGAATGGCTTACAGCAAACTGGGGTCCGCATGAAAGCGCGGCGGCAAACCGGGGTGCGGTTCGCGCGTCAGTCTCACAGACGATGAAAACATCAGCGGTCTATGGGGCGTTCTGCGTGATCGTGGCACTGCTGACGTGGATTTACCTTTCCGGATGCATTTTCATCTTCGGCGCCTGCCTGTGCGCCGCTCAGGCAGAAGGACGTTCGCTTCATGCAGAAACAATTACGGCGCACTGATCAAAAGGAATCAAAACATGAATACAAGAACTCTGAATTCGGAACTCCTCCACCAGATGGACGCCTACTGGCGCGCGGCAAACTACCTGTCCGTTGGGCAGATTTATCTTTTCGATAATCCGCTGCTGAAGCGGCCGCTGACTCTCGCGGATGTGAAGCACATGCTGCTCGGACACTGGGGCACGACGCCCGGACAGAACTTCATTTACGTCCACTTGAACCGCGTCATCAAGAAATACGACCTCGACATGATTTATGTCTCCGGTCCAGGGCACGGCGGCCCGGCCGTCGTGGGCAACACCTACCTCGAGGGAACTTACAGTGAGATCTACCCCCATATCAGCCAGGATGAAGCCGGGCTGCAAAAGCTCTTTCTTCTGTTTTCGTTTCCCGGAGGAATTCCCAGCCACGCTTCTCCGGAAACGCCTGGCTCGATCCATGAGGGCGGCGAGTTGGGTTATTCGCTCAGCCATTCGTTCGAGGCGGTGTTCGACAATCCCGATCTCATCGTCGCCTGCGTCGTAGGCGACGGCGAGGCGGAAACCGGACCGCTGGCCACGGCAGTGGAGCAGATCAAGAACATTCAGGAGACGGCCCGCTCACAAGGCGACCTGACGCGCCCGCGCTGGCCGATGATAGTCCTCAATTCGCCCAAGGGCTGGACGGGACCCAAGATAGTCGATGGTTTGCAGGTGGAAGGCATTTTTCGTGCACACCAGGTACCGCTGTCCGACCCGGCCACGCATCCCGAACACCTCAAGCTGCTGGAAGACTGGCTACGGAGCTACCGGCCCGAGGAACTCTTCGATGAGCAGGGCCGCCTGAAGCCGGAGCTGGCTGAACTCGCACCCAAAGGCGAGCGACGCATGGGCGCCAATCCCCACGCCAACGGCGGCATGCTGCTGCGCGACCTGCGCATGCCGGATTTCCGAGATTATGGGCAGGCGGTGCCGTCGCCAGGAGTGCGCGGCATCGGCGATACCCGTGTGCTCGGACCTTTCTTGCGCGACGTCGCGAAGCTGAATCAGGAACAGCGAAACTTTCGGGTCTTCGGACCGGACGAGACGATTTCCAACGGCCTGTCCGCTCTTTTTGAAACGACCCAACGCCAATGTGACGCCGCGACCGTGCCGAACGACGAATTCCTCGCGCCCACCGGACGCGTGCTGGATTCGATGCTCAGTGAGCACCAATGCGAGGGCTGGCTCGAAGGCTACTTGCTCACCGGGCGGCATGGCCTCTTCAACTGCTACGAGGCGTTCATCCACATCATTGATTCGATGTTCAACCAGCACGCCAAGTGGCTGAAGGTTACGGCGGGCCTGCCGTGGCGGCGAAAGATCGCGTCGTTGAACTACCTGCTGGCCTCGCATGTCTGGCGGCAAGATCACAACGGCTTCACGCATCAGGACCCTGGGTTCATTGACCACGTGGTGAACAAGAAGGCATCCGTCGTGCGAGTTTACTTTCCACCTGATGCCAACTGCCTGCTGTCAGTGATGGACCACTGCCTGCGCAGCCGTCATTACGTCAACGTCGTGATCGCAGGCAAACATCCCGCGCCGCAGTGGCTCACGATGGACGCCGCCGTCAAGCACTGCACCGAAGGCATCGGCATCTGGCAGTGGGCCAGCAATGGCCAGGGTGCTGCACCCGACGTGGTCATGGCCTGCTGTGGCGACGTGCCCACGCTGGAAACGCTCGCCGCCGTTTCCATTCTGCGGGAGCATCTGCCCGACCTCAAAATCCGGGTGGTCAACGTCATTGACCTCATGAAGCTGCAGCCACAGCGCGAACACCCGCACGGATTGAGCGACATGGATTTCGACGAGATCTTCACCAAGGACAAGCCGCTCATCTTCGCCTTCCATGGCTACCCGTGGTTGATCCACCGGCTGACCTACCGCCGCACCAACCACCACAATCTCCACGTCCGCGGCTACAAGGAAGAGGGCACCATCACCACCACGTTCGACATGACGGTGTTGAACGACCTGGACCGCTTTCACCTCGTGATGGACACCATTGATCGCCTGCCGCAGACCGGCGACAAGGGCATCTACCTGAAGCAGCAACTCAAGGACAAACTCATCGAGCACAAGCAGTATATCGACAAGCACGGTCAGGACATGCCGGAAATCCGCAACTGGAAGTGGGGAAATCCAAAATGACGATAATGTGTGTTGGCATTGCAGCAGATCATGGCGGGTTTGAATTGAAAGCCTACCTGACTACGGCCCTCAAGGCCGACGGACATGAAGTGGTGGACTTCGGTGCCCATGCTCTGGTGACAGGAGATGATTATCCGGATTTTGTGGCACCCATGGCCAGGGCGGTGGCGAGTGGCGAGGTCACCCGGGGCCTGGCCATCTGTGGCAGCGGGGTCGGGGCCAGTGTGGCGGCCAACAAGGTTTCCGGCGTACGAGCGGCCTTGATCACGGATTCCTTCTCCGCTCACCAGGGGGTGGAAGACGACGACATGAATGTGTTGTGTTTGGGTGGCCTGGTCACCGGCCATGCGCTTGCTTTGGACCTGGTCCAGACGTTCCTGCGCGCACGTTTCAAGGGAACCGAGCGGTTCAGACGCCGCCTTGCAAAAGTGGCGGCGTTGGAAAAAAAGCCTGCTGGCGATGGATGAAAGTACTCCAACCTGCAACAAGCGATTTGCCAGTTTGGGGATTCCGCAGACCGAGGTGGCCCGGCGTGACTATCGGGAGCTTTGGCAGGGCAAGAAAGCCAACGTGCCGGCGGCACAGCAAGCTCTGTTTCATCGAGCCAAGTACAACCGCACTGCGCGCCGCGCGCGAATACAATTCCGCGATAGAAAGGACAAGACCATGAAAACAAGCAGTACACCACTCACTAAACTCGTGGCATGGCAGGCCCTCGAAGCCCATTATTCGAAAGTCCGGGAGTTGCATCTTCGAAAGCTCTTTGCTGACGATCCAAAGAGCGGAGAGCACATGACAGCTGAGGCCGTCGGCATCTACTTTGACTATGCCTGACGACAAAGATGATGCAAAACCTGAAGCCAAGGCAGAGTCCCCGTCCGATTTGAAGCCGCAGATCGCCAAGCGCGAGCTTATGAACTCTACGAGGAGAGAAGTCGTGAGGGTGGTCCAGCGGCTCAGGACTGGGCGAAAGCGGATCAGGAGATTCGGAAAGGTCAAGGAATTCTACTTCGATGACCAGCACTGGACGATTCGCTTTCTGGTCGCAGAAACGGGAAACTGGCTTACTGACAGGCAGGTTTTGATCTCCCCATATGCGCTGGTCGAGGTAAATAAAGAAAAGGAACTCATCGCCATCAATTGACCAATAAACAGATTGAATACCCCACAGAGCATAGCCAACAGCAACCGAAGAACCAAATGAATTTCATAAGGATAATCTCCCGTGACACGACCTCCGATAGTCAATAATTTTTGAATGCACGTAACTGACTAATTCAGAAGAAGAAGGGGGATTACTGCGGTTCCACGCCCCCCACCCTGGTCCGCCAGGCCTCGGCTTCCACGAATATGCGCTTGACGTTTGGGTAGGACTCTTTGATCTTCCTGTCCAGCCGAGCAATCATGGCTTCGATGTCGTCCGCCAGGGCAGCATCGGCGAACTCGACGCTCAGGTTTACCAGGATGAATTCGGGGCCCATATGCATGGTGAGAATTTCATTCACATGTTCAATCCCGGTCGATGAACTCGCGATTAGCCTGATCCCCTGGACAACCTCCCGGTTGGCACTTTCACCGATGAGCAGGCTCTTGGTCTCGGCTGCAAGGATGCTTGCCGTTATTCCGAGGATGAGACCGATAATGATCGAGGCAACGGCGTCGAAGGCGTGATTGCCGCTGAGCTGGCTGAGAAGAATGCCGGCAAATGCGACGCCAAGACCGATAAGGGCTGCCGAGTCTTCAATGAAGACAACGAAGATGGATGGGTCCTTAGCCCGGCGGATTGCTGCGAAGTACCCTCGGGCTCCTTTCGTCCTGGCCAGTTCCCGGCGGGCGAGATTCCAGCTGAATCCCTCGAACAGAGCTGCCAGGCCGAGGATCAGATAATTAACGTAGACATGACCGGTCGGTCGAGGGTTAAAAAGATGATCTATGCCTTCGTAGATGGAAAGTCCCGATCCGATGGAGAATACCAGGATTGCGACCACGAAACTCCAGAAGTAGACTTCCTTGCCATGGCCGAAAGGGAACAGGTCATCGGGGGGGAGCTTCGCCCGTCGCCGCCCATAGAGGAGCAGCAGCTCGTTCGACGTGTCGACCAGGGAATGGATTCCCTCTGCCAGAATCGCCGAACTCCCAGTCACCAGGGCTGCGACGAACTTGGTCACGGCAATGAACAGATTTGCCGTGAGCGCTACAAGGATGACGGTGCGGGAAGGGCTGCTCACGGGTCACTCCTGACAGGTAATGACAGGTGGCAAGGTTCCTGTGCCGGCAATGCCGAGGAAAAAACCATGGAGACCAGCAACACGCCAATGGTTGTAGACAGCCGGATGGTCCGATGATTCAGAAAACTGAATACCGCGGTGGCTACCATCATAACGGTTTTGATAGGGAACAGGCACATCAACGAAGTATACCAAGGAGAGAAACAGAAGGCAAATCGGCCGGAAGGTGGAGATGTGCAATTCGGGCAGCTTGCGTTCCACCGAAGCAATGCTACACTTGAATGTAGAGTGCGGCAGACAATGTCAGAGCCACACGTAAAAAAGATCTGGCGAAAGGAGTTGTTATGGCAGAGCAAAAGAAATCGTGCGATATCAAGATCTGGTGTAAAGAATGCGAACGGAGCGAATACACCAGGCTTGGAGATAAATATCTGTGTGCTTCCTGCGGCAAAATCATCAATCTTGACCATGAGGTGAATCACGATATTTATCCTCATATAACCGGAGACACAGACAAGCTGTACTGACCAGGATACAGCTATTGAACTGCTAAATACGTAACCGAGATTTGCCTGGATGACTTCCTGATCCTTGACTGTCATGGCTTACTTGACGCTTCCAACCACTCCGGAACCTTCCTCACCTTTGAAACGCCTCCCTGCGAATGGAGCCTCTGACTAGGTATGGTCAATAGTCTGCCCAGCCCCTGCAGTGCGATGATTCGATCATGGGGATTGACCGAACTGGCTCGGGAAGGTGATCTCATGCTCCGCCTTCACCACCGGCCCGGAGAGTTCATTGCCGAAGGTGCTATCCTCGCCGACGCCTGGCCCCGGGAACATTGGGACGAAAAGCTGGCTGCGCGAGTAAACAGAGCCATGATAAGAGGTCGGCAACGCTCCGACGAACAGGACATGGGGTTCGCGATAAATCAGCTTGTCGAGGTGGCATTGCGTGCCCTCTCCCCCGGTATCAATGACCCCTTCACCGCCATGACCTGCATCGACTGGCTCAGTGCGGCGCTGGCCCGCATTGCCCAACGAAAATTCCCGGTGCCGCTTCACTACGACGAGGAAGGGAAACTGCGGCTCGTCACTATTCCGGTCACATTTGCCGAGATAGTGGCCACCGCGTTCGGGCAGATCCGCAATGCCGCCGGTATTCACGTCCCGGTCACGCTTCGGCTTCTCGATGCAATAGCCGTCATTGCTCCCCACGTGCGCACGGAAGGACGTCGTGAAATCCTTGAACATCACGCCGTACTCGTGGAGCGAAGCAGCCGGGAAGCCGGCCTGATGAAGGATGACCGGCTTGCTGTGGAAAAAAGATACAAGCAAACCCTGCGGCTTCTCGGGAAGTGACGGCTACCAGGTCGCTACGTGAGGAACGGCTGAATTACCGACGGGTAGGACTCCTTGAAAATGCGCGGCGTACTGCTATAATTGTACATGCACGGTAACAAAGCAGCCCTCAGACATACTTTCAGAAAGGAGAAAAAACATGACTCATTTAGAAACAGCACGGGTTAATGACCTGATCGGCCTGAAAATCGGTGCGATACAGGAAGAGGCTCAAAAATTGGATGTCAACAGTGCACTTCAGGAACTCGAGGTCAACCTATCCGCTCTTGAGAAGAGGACCGCCGACCTGAAGGTCATTCTGGAGGCAATCCCTCACGACCATCCGTAGGCAGGGAGCGGGCAGGCGGGGGATGAAAAACCCCTAGCTCTGTATTCAGTTGTAACACCACTCCCCATCCCGAATACGACCGCCAGTCCCACGCTAGACCATAGACTGCAAACAGTTCGTATTGATGAAAGTGCTCTTTCTTTGGTCCGGCCTGTTAATGTTTATGTTGTTTCAGGAAAATCAGCCCCTCGCGAAACAGCTTCCCACGCAGAAAACTCCTTATGCAGGTTTTCGAGTTTTGCTGTTGCGGCCTCATACGCATCAGTGCCGAGAAGAAGATGGTGTGGCGGGTTTGGGGACTCGATCGCCTGCCGGATAGCATGTGCCGCGCGCACCGGATCTCCTGCCTGTTTGCCGGATATGGCGCGCACATTTCTTCGCCATGCACCCGCCGTTGCCGCGTAATCAACTATAAGCTGTTTACTTTCGTTTGCCGAACGTCCGGCCCAATCGGTGCGGAATCCGCTCGGCTCGACCAGCATCACTTTGATACCCAGTGGTTCCACCTCCTGCCAAAGTGCTTCAGACAATCCTTCCACCGCAAATTTAGTCGCGTTGTAGAAGCCGAGCGCCGGAAATGAACAAAGCCCGCCTATGGATGAAAAGTTCACGATGAACCCTTTGCGCTGTTTGCGCATTCCCGGCAAAACCGCTTGAATCATCCGGCTCAGCCCAAATACGTTGATATCGAACATTCGACGCACCTGCTCTTCTTCACTTTCTTCTACTGCCGCGAAATAGCCGATGCCCGCGTTGTTCACGAGTACGTCGATGCGACCTAATTTTTCTTCGGCCGTTTTGACGGCCTTGTCAATCTGATCCTGATCCGTGACGTCCAGCTTGAGCACCAGGGCGTTTCTTACCTTGGCAAGGTCGCGTACATCATCGGGGTTGCGTGCAGTCACGACTGTGGTATAGCCGCGCTCGAGCAAGTGCATGGCGAGTTCGCGGCCGAAGCCGGTCGAGCAGCCTGTAATAAACCAAACAGGCATTTCATTTTTTGTTGATTCACTCTCAGCCTTTTGCATGGCAACTTCTCCTTTGAATGTGGTTATGGGTGTGAACGGACTTCTGTTCTGGATTCAATCCGGAAGATATTCTTGATCTCTCTCCGCCACGGACTGATTCAGGTCTAAACCGTAAATTTGCCGATTACTTCCGAATGGACATCGGCATGTACCGCGCCGGCAGTCTCAAGGATGCTCTTGGTCTTGACTAGTTGGCTAGTGGAGGGACGTAGCATCTCTTGACCTTTAACCCCTTCATCAGTAATTGAAACGCCTGATTAAATTAAGCAGAGTAAATGCTTTGTCAAAGAAACAGCGCAAGCAACATGCCAGCTGATATCTACAGATATGATTTGTGTAATGGTCTGTTTATTCTGGTTAAAAAGATATGGGTATTTGGGTAGGATCAGTAAAGCCGCCAGATGAACCCGTCAATATTAGCATTAATGCTACATATGACGGGCAACAGTGAGGGAAGATCGATAATGATTATATGTGCCGGGTTATTGCCAGTGGCGGCGTCCCTATTGGGCGGGCAGCACGTACCGGCGGAGCATCTGTTCATTATTCGGCTGAGCGAGCCGTCTTTTGGGGTACACTCGCGCTGAGGGTGACAGCAACTGTAGGCGCCTTGTTCTAAACATAATCCTTATTGATTGTTGCCTAAACTGACCTATCTTATTTAACAGTTCTGTTAATAATGACCGATTCTTCCGGATTATTTTCCACCGCAACATACACTCACCTTTCATATAACCCTGTATAAACAAACCATTATATTATTAGTATGCGTAAATAACTTCTGGCACATTGTTTGCGAAGTAGGAATGACCGGAAGTTTGTGCCGTTGATTTTTTTGTTTTACTGAGTCTTTCTAAACCAAGTTTCATGGAATTAGCAGCGATTGCAGGCTGTAAATGGGTCATGTAATTTGAGACAACGAGTAGTTCCCTTTTGCCGGGGCTTTGTGTGCCTCCGGGCTCCGGTTTTTTTACCAATTACAGGCTGGTTTTGTAGTTGCCCACAGATGGAAAGGAGAAACGTCATGTTAAAGCTACAACGTATTGTAAGAACCCTGATCAGTTTCGGGCTGATAGCTGCATTCCTGGGATGCGCAGCCACTCAAAAACACGAATCTACCGGGCAGTATATCGATGACACCACAATCACCACCAAGGTAAAAGCCGCTATTTTAGGCGAACCGGGGCTCAAAACGTTGCAAATAACTGTTAATACCTACAATGGGGTAGTTCAGTTAAGCGGTTTTGTCGATTCTGCACAAAATGTCAATAAGGCTGGTGAAGTTGCCCGCGGCATTACGGGAGTAACAGAAGTGAAAAATGACCTCAGTGTGAAATAGCTGTGAATAACTCTTCTGAAACAGCCGACTCGCTCTCTTGACGAGGCGAACGTGAATAACTTTGGAGGTAGGTAATATGCTCTGGACAATTTGTGTGATTCTGATAGTGCTGTGGCTTTTAGGATTAGTAACTTCATACACCATGGGTGGTTTGATACATATTCTGCTCGTAATAGCCATAATTGTGTTGGTGGTGGGGTTTCTTCAAAGAAGATAACCCACGGGTAGAAACGATTAAAACAGGAGGAATACCATGAAAACGAGCACTAAGGATAAGGCAGAGGGTACTTTTCACCAGGCAAAGGGTCAGGTTAAGGAATCCGTCGGTAAAGTGGTCAAGAATGATCGCCTTGAGTCAGAGGGCAAGAGTGAAAAAATGGCCGGCAAAGTTCAAAAAAAGATCGGCAAAGTTGAGAAGGTGCTGGGGAAGTAGCGGCGTTATGAGCACTGCAAAGTAAAGGGAGGAAATGACCATGGATACTACAAAGGGACAGGCAGTCGCGTGTAACTTATTCTCGCGGCGGGAGTAGCCCCCATTTGGACTGGATGCCTTCAAGCCCGTAGGAGATGAAGCCTATTAACCTTAGTACTCCGGCAATTAAACAGGTTAATTAAATATTAGCAAAACTCGTATTTGCTTCATAAAGGAGAATATTCATGCCAGATTTTGGAGCACCTTTTTCAGGGTTGGCAAACGACAGAAAGCTCACGGATGAGGAACTTATTCGGGCAATCCGGTTCATGATCGCTGCGGAGTATGAAGCGACTCAATTGTATATGCAGCTTGCTGAGTCAACTGACAATAAGCTAGCCATCACTGTCCTTAAGGAGATTGCCGGTGAAGAACTCGTTCACGTCGGAGAGTTCCTCCGGCTGCTGCGCGAGCTGGCTCCAGATGAAGAGACGTTCTATGCAAAAGGCGCCAAGGAAGTCGAAAATATAATCAATACGTTGAAGTAGAAAGCGTCCATCACCACTTAAAGATGATTTGAGCTTGAAAGCACCTTTGACCATCAACCATTCACCTGCAGTAAGGAGACCGAAATGAACAAAAATGAAACCTGCAATTCGTCGTCTGCACCGTCAGCAGCACCTCTCGTTCAGGCTCCTCTCCCGTATGCCGAAAACGCATTGGAGCCGGTTATTACGGCCAACACGTTAGGCTTTCATTACGGAAAACATCATAAAACCTATGTTGATAACCTGAACAAGCTTGTCGCAGGAACAGAATATGCCGATCTTTGTTTGGAGAAGATTATTACCGCAACCTCAGGACAGACAGAAAAAGCTCCGATTTTCAATAATGCTGCGCAAATCTGGAACCATACATTCTACTGGAACAGCATGAAACCTAATGGAGGCGGCGAACCGCCTGCTGCACTGAAACAAAAAATTGAGGCATCATTCGGCAGCGTTGATGCCTGCAAGAAGGAACTTGCCGCCGCGGCTGTTTCACAGTTCGGCAGTGGCTGGGCCTGGCTTGTCCTCGATGGCGACAAGCTCAAGGTGGTGAAGACCGCCAATGCCGAAACTCCCTTGACAAAAGGCCTTAAGCCTCTGCTGACCGTAGATGTGTGGGAGCACGCTTATTATCTGGATTACCAGAACCGCCGTGCCGACTATGTTGCA
>JBBQCH010000052.1:0-18499 GCA_038318485.1 Geobacterales bacterium | reverse complement strand
CAATCCCGCTAGGCTTCATCGCTGCTATCCTGGGAACACTGTTGTTCCCGAACAAGCGCTCCGAAGAGATGTTCGACGAGATCTACGTTCGCCAGAATACCGGTCTCGGAATGGCCAAGGCGATTGATCACTGATCGACTTGAATAAATGTTGTGAATTATGGGGATGGCTTCGGCCATCCCCATTTTTTTGGGAAATTGCCTGATTTATCGTTCTTATGAGAAGCAAATGTGTACTTTTCAAGGGAAAACCGGTAGGGCGAGCCATTGGCTCGCCCTGATGTATAGGCATAAATAATATCAATTATCCTGTTACTTATAAGCAATTTCCATTTGACTCATGTTTCTGAAGGCGCATACCACTGCTTGGCGAATTTCAGCCAGATCCTCGGAACTGTGAGGCTTGAGAGCATAGTAGAAGATTCCATCCCTCCTCAGTTTTCGTAGCAGCGGCAGCGAGGTTTCGGCAGCGACAAGAATGATACGCAGCTTGTTGTTGCACTTTTTGAGAAGCGGAACCAGATCTGCTGCCGCCAGATCATCAAACTTACCGCCCAGCAATACCACCTGAACTGTCTTCTTAAGAATGTCGTACATAGCGCTTGTTACTGAGTTAGCAGCTGTTACATGGTAACCGGCCTCGGAAAACATCCGTGACATTTGTCTCAGGCTTTGCTTATCTTCTTCCAGTATTAGCAGATTTTCTTGCATGATGGACACCTCCTTATTACCTTTAAGATGAGGCAGGCGAGCTGTTCAGCCAGCATGAAACATCCCGTAATTACTTTTTTAATACAGTGAGTACTGGGTTATCTCCGTGTATTTCTGGGTGCTGTCTGATCAGGCTTTCTATTTATTACTGGTGGCCTCGTGAGCATCCTTTTGCCCCAGAGAGAAAATGCCTTTCAGCATTCCGAACATCAACAGGATGCCAGGGATAAACTGAAATATAACAATCATAACTCCGAATCCGATGAAAAGCATTGCCAGAAGACCAAGACTTTCACCACCGGCTGTCCCGCTGGCTGCCAGTGCCTGACTGGCGGTGATCATAAGTGATGTAATTATTGCTGATATGGCTTTCATGGCTATCTCCTTTTCGGTTTAAATTTTTCTAAGTACTTGTCTATTACTAGAGCACCTTGTATGCCAAAAAGCGCATAAAAAATATTAGCTGATAAAGTGCTAATATTGCAGGTATATATTTTACGTACGGTTTTAAAGATAAAAATACTTAGTTGATAAACGCCAATAAAGTATATTAAGCTTATACAGTCAATTATGCGTTGCAGTGGGGCTGCTGCTGTCTTTATACTTGAAATTATTGAATAATGTGGATGGTTGATGTCTTTGGCGGTAGTGTACACAGGAACTAGACAGTTGTTGTTGGGGATTTCAGGATGGAGCTGACGCTGATTCCATAGAGAACTTAAACAATCGGTACCACCTGGCAAACAGGAAAGCGCTGCATGCTTACCCAAACAGAGATAATGAGCTATACTGTAAGTTATGTTTGGATACCAAGTTGGCTGTAATTAACTTAAAGCCTTAAGGAGCCGGTTATGAGCATTCGACGCATTGCAAAGATCATGAAGAGTCAACCCACCGTTGAAGGGGCCGGGGTACACCTCAAACGCGCCTTTGGTTATTCACAGGTGCCGCAGTTCGATCCATTCCTGCTGCTTGATGATTTTCATACCAGTACTCCGGATGAATATCTGGCCGGTTTTCCATGGCATCCTCACCGCGGAATTGAGACTGTAACCTATGTTCTGGAGGGTCTGGTTGAGCATGGCGACAGTATGGAAAATAAAGGGGTAATCGGTGCCGGGGATGTGCAATGGATGACCGCCGGCAGCGGTATTATCCACCAGGAAATGCCTCAATTGAGCCCATCTGGAACCATGTGGGGTTTCCAGCTTTGGGCGAATCTGCCGGCTGCCCGGAAAATGATGGCTCCTCGTTACCGGGAGGTCAAGGCGACCGATATACCTGAGGTGGCACTGGATGATGGCATTACCGCCAAGGTTATTGCCGGTGAAATCGGAGGGGTTAAAGGATCAGTAGAGGATATCGTGACCGAACCGGAGATGCTGGATGTTTGTGTGCCAGGTGGATCTGTTTTCAGTCACAGGCTGCCTGCCGGGCATACCGCTTTTGCTTATGTCCTGTCGGGAGATGCATATTTTGACGATCAACGTGATGAATATGCTTATGAGATGGTTGGGCAAGGGTGGTCTGATACTGAGCGTCACTGCATTTGTACCGCCGAAACCGTGGTGTTGTTCGAACCTGTCGGCGATGCGATACAGGTTACTGCGACCTCAGGTGCGGTACGTTTCCTGCTCGTCTCAGGTAAACCGCTGGGCGAACCGGTTGCCTGGTACGGTCCGATTGTGATGAATAACCAGGATGAGTTGAAAATCGCTTTTGAGGAGTACAAGCAGGGTGCGTTCGTCAAATAATCTCGGGAAACCTTATTAACGCTGATCTTCCGCTATAATAATTCTCCCTCCCCTTTAAGGGGCGGGGGGTGTGTCCTGCGGTCCTGAAGGGGAGACAAGAAAGGTGATACCGCCCGTCCAGACCAGTTATATGCTGTATAAATGCAAGTGTCGAGCGGTCAATTAGCTTTTTGAACCAGCGGAGAAATTTAAATTATGCGTTTTGGCCTGTGCTGTCTATTCAAAGAAGAAAAGGTTTCGTTCCGCACGACTACTGCAAAGGTGCTTATAGAGCTGAAGCGTGAAGAACAGCTGCAAAAACTGTCCGGCATCTGCTTGCACAATACATTCAATCTGCATCTGGCACTGGAAACAGTCCGCCGACTCAATATTGGTGCTTTCCGGATCATGTCGCCTCTCTTTCCCCGCATGACTCATCCGGAGGTTGGCTATGCTTTGAGTGACCTTCCGGATGGTGCCGCCATCGGACGCTTGTTGAGTGAAGTCCGTGACTTTGCCCGACAGCATACGGTCCGGCTCAGTTTTCACCCGGATCAATTTGTCGTGTTGTCATCACCGCACCCGAATGTAGTTGAAAATTCAATTCGGGAGTTGGAATACCAGGCCTATCTGGCGGAGGCGCTCGGCGCTGACGTCATTAATATTCATGCCGGTGGCGTTTACGGGGACAAACAGCAGGCTCTGCAGCGATTCGGCGAAGCTTTTGGCAGACTGTCAGACTCGGTCAGAAGTCTTCTGACCGTAGAGAACGATGATATCAGCTACACAGTTCAGGACTTGTTGCCGCTTTGCAGGCAGCTTGCCATACCGTTGGTTTATGATGTTCATCACCACCGCTGCAATCCTGACGGATTTTCTGTCGCAAAAGCAACTGATCAGGCCGCTGAAACATGGCAAAGTCTCGGTCGTGAACAGTATTGCCACCTGTCTTCTCCGCGGACCGGCTGGCAGAATGGTGATCCAAAACCTCATTCCGATTACATCGATCCGGCCGATTTCCCTGACTGTTGGCTGGGACGGGAGATGACGGTGGATCTGGAGGCAAAAGCCAAGGAACTGGCGGTTGTCAAATTGATGGATGACATTGCTAACTGTAGGTTGAAATGCTGAATCCAAAAGGTTAGAGTGAATGTAGATAATCAATTTGCAAAACATTTGCCACAGAGAACACAGAGTTTCCCAGAGTAAAAAGAAAAAGGATTGTTTTTTTCTGTTACATCAACTGGTGATTCTTGAAAAAAATTTCTAAAGTAATTTCTCGGTGTTCTCTGCGTCTTCTGTGGCTAATAGCCGTTTTTTAACAAGGAGATTTACAGTGTCACGACGCCTGCCGAAAATGATTTATGCCGATCAAAAAGGAAATATATTCGATCACCCCGAGCTCTGCATGGCCGGCATGAGCGGGGATGTACCGCTGCTGCCGGAAGATGTGGAGTTGATACCGATCCCGGAGGACAGCCGCCTTTTTACAATGCCGTCCATGCCGCCGATTGCCTGGGACCCACGTAAAAAAGCCTTTGTAACTGTCGATACTGTCCGTGATGGGAAACGAAGTCAGCGGATCCAGGCGGTATCTGTCTTTATGGCGCCAGGTTATATGCGGACGCTGCTGCCAGCCTGCGATTATTCCTCCAAGACGACCCAGCTGCCGCTGTGGTCCTACACCGCGGTGGGATGGGATGAGGAACGAGACTGCTTTGTCGTGGCGGCAACCAAAGTGGACTCCAACAGCAACTGGAATCCGGTCAATTATGATGACCGGACCCTCGATCCGCTGGTGCGGGCAATGTTGCAGGAGTTGCCCAACAATCGTCTGCTGGAGCAGCTTTCCCGCTGCGCAGTAGACTACCATTGCTTTGCTGCCAAAAATCTTTTTTACCGCCGCTGGGAAGCTCCGCTGCCGACCTCGCCGGTCTGCAACTCGGCCTGCCTGGGGTGCATCTCACTGCAGGAGTCGGAGTGTTGTCCCTCCAACCATGAACGGATCAGTTTTGTCCCGACTCCCGAAGAATTGTGTGAAATCGCCGTGCCGCACCTGGACCAGGCCGACCAGGCCATTGTTTCCTACGGTCAGGGGTGTGAAGGAGACCCTATCCTGCAGACCGACACGATTGCCGAAGCCACCCAACGAATGAAAAAGGCCACTTCAAGAGGCACGATCAACTTCAACTCCAACGGTTCCCTGCCGGACAGAATATCGCTGCTGTGCGAGGCCGGGATGGATTCTTTCCGCTTCTCGATGAATTCTGTGCGTGAAACGGAATACAACCGCTATTACCGCCCCAAAGGCTATGTTTTCGGTGACGTGCTGCGCTCGGTCAAGATTGCCAAACAAGCCGGACGTTTCACGATGATCAACTACCTGGTCTCGCCAGGCGTCAGTGATGCTCCGGAGGAAGTCGAGGCTCTGCTCAAGTTTGTGGGAGAAACCGGCATTGATATGATCCAGATGCGCAACCTGTCAATCGATCCGGATTATTACAACCGTGAGATGGGGGTAAGGGGCAAGGGGATCGGCATGTATCACCTGCTGAAACTTTTGAAGAAGGATTACCCGCGGCTGCAGTTCGGCTATTACAACCGCACCAGGGAGAATTTCTATCCGCCTGACCTGGCGAAAAGCTGGCCTGTCAGGTGATAGCAATGCAACAGAAAAAGGCCGGGTTTCCCCCGGCCTTTCCATCTAAATGGTATGCAGCGGATATTATTCCTTGATGTACTTCTTGCCTTCAGCCTTGATAAAATCAAGCAGCTGTTTGACGGAGGCTGATGGAGCCCCCTTGGTGACAAGGATGATCGGAAAGTTGGTTTCAGGATTTGGCTTGATTGCCTTGACACTGTCATCAGTCATGCCGAGCGGATCGATGCCGATAGCTCCTGTGTTGCTGGAAACACTATCCTTGATTCCTTTGTAGTCTGTTGTTTCAAGATTCTCTGCGGTTATTTTTTCTCCATCCAGAATTATCTGTGTAAAGAGTGCATTCTGACCGGGAGAGTTCTTGCCCCAGACGACCAGAACCGGCTCGTCATTTCCTCCCACATCCTTCCAGTTGCTGATCTTGCCAGTAAAGAGGCCCTTCATTTGTTCTTTGGTCAATGATGAGACCTTGTTGGAGGGGTGTACAAAAACAACGGTTTTATTCACAGCGACTTCAAAAACCTGAAGCGCTGCCTTGTCAACCTGTGCTCCTGCCTTGGTGGCGCCAGCAATCATATTGTCGAGTGGAACGGCGGCAACGGCGGCGTCCAGTTTTCCATCAAGCAGTTCCTTGAGGCCGACTGCCGGGGTGCTTGGTAGGTTGATCAGGTTGTTGCCACTGGCCTTTTCAAATGCAGCTTTGATTGGGTTGAATACGGAAGCGACGGATGCTCCGCCACCACCGACCTTTATCTCGGCGGAAAATGCCAGTGAAGCGGAAAGGATAATCGTTGATGCGGCCAATAGAGTGATGCGTTTGAACATGTGTTTCCTCCTTGGGATTGGTCTCTTACTTGATGTATTTAGAACCTTCTGTCTTGATGAAATCGATCAGTCTGGTGACCTTACCCGATGGACCCCCCTTGGTGATCAGGGTTATCGGGCGTGCCACTTCCGGTGTTTCCGGTGAGCGGACTAAATTATTGACGATAGCCTGTGGGCCGATGCCGATTGCCTCGGGATTAGCCGATACGTTCTGGCGGATGTCTTCTGCTGTGGTGGCATTGATTACCTCAGTGGTTGGTTTGGCACCATCCATAATGTTCTTCACAAACATGGAGTTGGTACCTTGAGTAAGGCCGCCCCAGACTACTAGGATCGGGGCATCAGCACCGCCGACATCCTTCCAGTTGGTGATCTTGCCGGTGAATATGCCGGTGAGCTGCTCTTTGTTCAGTTTGGCCACCTTGTTATCCTTGTGAATAATGACTACAACCTTGTCCTTGCCGATAACAACCGCCTTGTAAGCCGTTGCGTCAGCAACCGGCACTCCTTCCTTCTTGAGCAGGGCCATCCAGTCGTCAAAAGAAAGGCCTGCCGAGGCGGCATCGACCGCTCCCCGGTCAAGATCGATGAAGGCTTGTTTGGGACCGCTGGCGGTGATTGAAAGATCCATTTTATTAGCGAATTCAAATGCTGATTTAATCGGTTTCAGAACGTTTTCTGTCGGCGCGGCTCCAGCACCAACCTTAATCTCCTCCGCCATGACTGAGGAAGCAAATGCAGCTAAAGACAATAGAAATACCAAAATTCCACGTATCATAATGATCTCCTTTTCTTTGTGTTAATTCACAATCAAAGCTTGAACCAGGCGACCATCTGCTGCAGATCGCCAGCAAGTTTGGCAAAGCTCTCGGACGTGCCTTTTATCTCGCCTACCGATACGGTTAACTGACGAGTTACGTCGCTGATTCCCACCATGGTGCGGTTGACGTCCTCGGCCGTGGCCGACTGTTCTTCCGTGGCGGTTGCGATGGTCTGAACCATGCCGAAGACCTGCTCTACATGTTGAACGATGTCGTTCATGGACTTCAGGGTTGTATCTACGTGTTCGATGATACCATCAATTGCCTGGCGCTCTTTAGCCATGATCTGCACCGATGACTCAACTTCGTCATGCATATCTTTGACAGTTCGACCAATCTCGTTGGATGATTCGATAGTGCGGTGGGCAAGCTGGCGCACGCTGTCGGCCACCACGGCGAAACCGCGGCCCATCTCACCGGCCCTGGCTGCCTCGATGGAAGCATTCAGCGCCAGCAGGTTAGTCTGGTCGGCAATATCCTTGATCATTTCCACAATATCATTAATGGCTTCGGACTTTGCTCCCAAAGCCTCTGTCTTTTCAGCTGATCGACGAACAATATCAGCAAAAGCGAACAGCTCTTTTGAAGTTATATCCAGGGCCTTCTGCCCTTCTATGGCGATCTGCTTCATGCGGCCGGCCGAGTCTGAGGTGTTCATAGCGTTACCGGACACGTCCTGAATGGTTTGCACCATTTCGGTCATGGCAGTGACGGTAGTTTCTATTCCGTTGCTCTGGGTCTGGGAATTACGTCCCAGCTCCGTGGCTGTGGAGGCCAGTTCTTCTGAACTGCTGGCAACCGTAGCAGTAGTGTCCGTAATGCGAACGACCATGTCACGCAGATTATGCACCATTTTTTCCATGGCGGACTGGACCTGGCCGAATTCATCGGTCCCTTTTTTTATGTCACTGATGTGCAGGTTGCCGTCGGCAACGCTTTCCGCCACGGTAATCAATTGATTGAGCGGTTTTATTACCGAACGGAACCCCCCAAACACCAAAGAAGGTGCCAATGATGGCTGCTATGGAACCAATGGAGATCAGCAGGATGGTGTTGGAGGTTACCAGCTTGTTGACCGAGGCAATGGCCTTTTCCTGATCTCCTTTGGCAGCGTTAACGGTTTCCTTACCCTTTTCGGCTTGCTTGATCACGAGCTGGCGCAATTTTTCACTGATTTTGATGGCTTGGTCATTGGCATTCAAATGAGCCTTGAGGGTTGCCACAATGCCGTTGTCAGCAAACAATTCGCCACGAATGCCGTTCAGGGAACCATGCACGGTATTCAATATCTTGAGTTCTTCCTTGACGCCCAATTTGCCAAGTGAGCTGTTCAGATTTTTGGTAAGGTCATTAATCTTGCCGAAAACAGAGTTGATTTCAGGCGCCATTTTGTCGATTTCGGCAACGCTATCAAGCATAAAAAGTTTGGTGGTGTACCCCTCCAGCGACATGCCAAGCGATACCAGTTCGGAGTTGCTGATCAGGATGCTGTTGGCGGCATTGGACTGACCAAAAATTGTTCCCTGTTTACCCGACTCTATTCCGAACTTGTCGTTGGCCAAGGTTGCTTCCTGCTCAATAGTCAGGAAAAGTGAATTTACCTTCTCAGCAGTTTCCTTGCCTGCCGCCACTGCTTTTTCCCTGGCCTCATCGGTTTTCAGTGACAGTGCCGCACCCTGAAGTTTGGCAAATTCATCAATTTTTGCGGATATTGCCTTGCAATCATTGGCAACCTGCATATTTTCTATCTGGTACTTGTTTTTGGAGATCCTGCTATTGACGGAGTTTAAGCGCCCTTTTGCAATCAGTACGGTCGTGCTTTTCTGGGCATTCTGCATCTCCAGCATGATCATCTGCAGATCTTTGATCAGGTTACGCAACTCCTCCACGCTGCGAAGAGTTCCTGAATACTGGTTGGTTTCCCGCAGGGAAAAGGCAAACGAGTTTGAACGACCGGTCTGGAGGACGCGAATTCGCTTATCCAGCTCTTTTAAACGGGCAGAAGATTCCTTAAGTTTTTGGGAAATCTTCTTGCTGGCGTCGTTAGCAGCCGCTTCGCTCTTGAGTTTACTGACTTCCACATCAAATAGTTCCTGGCTGATTCTGGACAGTTCGTCGTGGATTTCCAGTTTGGAGTTGGACATATCTTCCAGAGCAATCTGAGATGTCTTCACACTGGCCAGGGTTTTTTCGGCCTCACTCCGGAATGTCTGATACTCATTCAAATTTCGAGCGGCATTAACCTTTACAAGATCGGTGATGGCTCCCTGCAATTCTTTTTGAAGCTCCACAGTGCGCATCTGATAGGGGGTGCTTTTCTGGGTCAGATAGGAGAGTTTGTTTTTGATGAAGGTCATGCCGAAGATGCTGGTAATAACAATCGACCAGATCGCCACGGCTCCGATTACCATGTTGATGATCAGCTTGGTTTTAATTTTCACGCCGTTTACTCCTGTATATAAAAAGGCATATAAATACATATAAGGGGTGAAGATATCCTGCGGAAAATACATGCGGCACGAGAAAAGTTACAAACTACAACAAATGTATAGTCAATTAAGGGACACTACACTAGACATAATGCTTGTCAACTGACAACCATTATGTCTAGGCGATTTTGAACTGACTGATAATCCTCTTCAGGTCGTCCGCAAGCCCAGAAAGCTGGTTGGCCGCAGCAGCGGAATCCTTGGCGCCTCGAGATGTTTTGGCAACCACCTCTGTAATCTGCTGCATGTTGTTGCTGATTTCCGAGGTAGTAGCAGTTTGTTCTTCGGCAGCGGTGGCAACCTGATGGATCTGTGAATTGACATCATTGATCTGCTGAAGAATCTGTTCGAGAGCTCTGCCTGAGTCGGCCGCTTTCTCGCTCCCCTTGGCAACTTCACTGACCCCTTCTTCCATGGCGATTACAGCCCCTTTGGTTTCCTGCTGAATAGCCTTGATCATCACGCCAATTTCGCGGGTCGCGCGGGTGGTGCGCTCTGCCAGTGCCCGTACCTCATCAGCAACAACTGCAAAGCCCCTGCCTTGCTCGCCGGCCCTGGCTGCTTCGATAGCGGCATTTAACGCCAGCAGATTGGTCTGGTCGGCGATATCTTCGATGGTTCCGACGATCTCTCCGATCTGGTCGGAGCGACTGCCCAGACTTTCAACAGCTTTTGCGGAGCTTCTGACCCGTTGGGCAATGCTGTTCATGACCGCAATCGTTTCATCCACAACCCGGGCACCGGAAACAGCGGCGGCATTGGCTTGTTGCGAACCTTCCGAGGCCATCTGGCAGTTCTGGGCAATATCGCCGGATGTGGCTGACATTTCTTCACCTGCGGTGGCAACAGTTTCGGCCTGAACAGCGACATCTTCGGCTCCGGCTGCCATTTGAACGGCATTGGATTGCAGTTGAACGGCGGAAGAGGAAACCTGCTCACTGGTTTGGGCGATCTGGATTATGATTCTCCTGATCTTATCCACAAGTGAGTTTATCTCGTCGGCCAAAAGCCCGAATTCGTCATTGGACTTGACTATGATCTGCTTGGTGAGATCACCCTCGCCCCTGGCAAGGTCGGTTACCTTGGAAATAAAGTCGTTAAGTTTCTGCGTAACGGTCACCCGTAGTACGATCATCAGGCAGATGAAACTGGCGACCAGAGCCACAGCCCCTGAAACCAGAAGCCAAAAGGTGGCCTTTCTGCTGGCCTCATAACCTTGCTCGATACTGGTTTTCAGCTTGATTGCCCCCAGTATCTTGGTCTCCTTGTCATGGCAACCCTGGCAGCGTTCCTCATTCGGGAGCGGTAATATTGTCTCAAGAATATGAGCTCCGTTATGCATGCCCTCGGAGTTTTTTGTCTGGTTACTTTTTAAAACCTCTGTTACGAGCGAGTTCCCCTTGGCACCGCTGCCTCGCTCTTCACCCTTCTCGTTGTAAATGGAAAAAGCCGCTGCCCGCTTCCGTTCAATTACTTCTTTGATATAAATATCTACTTTTTTCATATCGTCTGCCATCATGGCAGTTTTAATGTCGTCAGCCATGACATTGACAAAGGTCAGGCTGTTTTCCTTCTGCAGTCCCACCAGAGCCTGTTTTTCCAGGTACAGCGCTGAAGCGCCTACAATCAACAGACCGGTAATCAGGGAGAGGGTGGCTGCCACTAGTATCTTGGTGGCAATGCCGGTTCTTCTACCCGTTCGTGTGGATGAAATCGCAAAATCTGTTTGTGGCATTCAGCTCTCCTTGGAAATCGGTACTTGTCTCAGTCGCTTAGGCACTTTTTGGTGTGTGACTTTGTATAAAACTTATCGGAATATACTGCAACTAACTTTAATGTAAAACATTAACATTGATAGAATCGGATAGTATTTAAGCAGTATGGCATGCTATGAAATCTTGGCAAACTTGTGCAGATAAGGAGACACAGCTATGGAAAAAAGAATTGATGAGTTGGAACTGCGTTACATGCATCAGGAGAAAAATATTCAGGAGCTGAATGAGATCGTATATCGCCAGGAACTGGCTATCGAAATGTTAAAGAGAGAAATAAATCTGTTGAAGGAGCAATCTCTGATGATGAATTCTTCCGGTACAAGGGACCCGGATCAGGAAGAACCGCCGCCGCATTATTGAACGCAACGGCAATTGTCACAGAATGTGTTCGATGGCGTTAAAGTCAATGACCTGCTCGGCTTGACTGGTCACATGTGAAATCTTCTCGGTATCCTCGGCAGTTATTTTTGAGACGTGCGCAGTCAGAGCCGTAAAAACTTCGGCGGTGGTCTGCTCGATACGGATATAGGGAATACCGCTGTCGTCTATTATTCGCTGGGTTATTGCTGAAACCGGTGCATGCCCCGGAATGACGATGCCGGCTATCTGGCGGTGGTAGGCCGGGATGTTGTAGAGCGAAGATAATGTCACCAGCAGTTCATCGCGTGAACTGGTGGTGAGCAGCAGGGTCGAGTTCTGAAGGTGGTCAATGACCTTCTGGGAAGATGCCGCACCAAGCTGTATGTTGTGAATGATGCGCTGCCGTTTGCTCAGATCGCCCTGCAGGGGGTGGTCAAGCAGTTTGGAAAGATTTTGCAGGGTAGGGTTGGCCAGCACCGGCGAATAATCGAAAGCGCCGCAAACTTTTATTCCTTTAGGCTCAAAATACTTTTCCAGATATGCCAGAGATGAATGCCGCTTTTCCGGGATCAGCTTGTTGACCAGAAGCATCCGGACTGACACGCCTTCCAGTTCGTAAAGCGCCATATTCAGCCTGACCGAGTCCACCACGCTGCCTATGCCGCCGCCCGCTACCATAATTACCGGAGCATCCAGCATTTTCGCCATTTCGGCATTGTTAAGGCCGATAACCGAGCCGACTCCGCCATGACCGGCACCTTCAATCAGCAGCAGATCGCACTGCGATTCAAGCTCCCGACAGGCCGAGAGGATTTTTTCAGCAGCCCATTCCCGATACAGTTCACCATCCAGGAATCTGCGGGTGGCCCCTTTACCAATCACCAGTGGCGACATCAGTGCCAGGCGATCTTCCTGGCCGAATACCCGCGCCATCAGGATTGCGTCCTTGTCGGCGACAATGCCGTTAAATTCCTGACACTTGGGCCCTAGTGGCTTGATGTAGCCAACCCTTTCGTAGCGCTGAAGCGCAAGGTGCATCAGCGAAAGGTTGATAGTGGTTTTTCCGCAGTTCTGACCGGTGGCTGCAATAAAAAGCTTTTTACACATGAAGCTGTCCCTCGGATGAATATTGAGATACTCGACTTGATCAAGTATAAACAGCTCTTCAGCCCTCGCCAAGACTGTATACGCTTCGAAATGTATACGTCTGGCCGATTCGGAAAATATACGACGTTTAGCCCCTGCTTTGCCTGTTAAGCATCTGTTGACCGACCCAGCGGCAGGCAAACTGATATGCGATCCGACCGCTGCTGTCGCCTTTCATGTATGACCATTGAATCGCTTCATCTTCGGCTTCCTTTGTCCAGAGCAGTTCTGCCCCCTGTTTGGAACATAGTTTCTGGGCCCACTGTCTTGCTACCCTTACATACTGGTCCCGACTGAATGGGTGAAAAGCAACCCACAAGCCAAAACGTCCCGAAAGGGAGATCTTCTCCTCTACTCCCTCGCCGTGGTGAATTTCATTGTTGACCATCATTGCGCCACGGTTGTCACTTTCGTATTCCGGCAGCAGATGGCGACGGTTGGAGGTGACATAGATCAGTATATTGTCCGGCAGGGCGTAGACCGCACCATCCAGAGCGCTTTTAAGCATTTTGTAGCTGGATTCCCCAGTTTCGAATGAAACATCGTCGGAAAAGATGATAAAGCGGTACGGCAGGTGTTTGATTGCGTCGACAATGTCGGGCAGATGGACCAGATCGCTTTTTTCTACCTGGACGACCCGGAGGCCCTCTGCTGCATACTTGTTCAGTACGGCTCTGATCAGTGACGACTTGCCGGTTCCGCGAGTGCCCCACAACAGGATGTTGTTGGCTGGATAGCCCGCTAAGAACTGACGGGTGTTTTCTTCTACAGATTGCTTCTGGTCTTCGATTCCTAGCAGATCCTCCAGGCATATCTGCTCAATGCTTTCTACTTGCTCCAGGTATCCGGCAAAGGAATGCCGATGCCAGTTGGCCGCATGGCAGACGGCCCAGTTTATAGGAGCGGCAGGCTTGGGCAGTAACAGTTGTAACGACGAGAGTACCCGTTTCAGTTGCAAGGTGAGATCGGCATCCATTTCATTCAGTTCCTTTCTAATTATCAGGGGTTGACTATCGATGTGTTGTAGACTGTGAGGGATAATTCAAGCTGTAGTTTGGAATAAAGCATTTCAAAGGCAGTCCTTATAAACTTAATAAGTACATTACGAGGTCATTTTCTGCTGTAACATTTCAGAATACAACTCATAACTTACTAAACGGAACATTATTCCTATATATTAACCGAGTTCAGCTCCTTTTCCCCGCTGGGTGGCAACGCCCCCTAAGGCAGCAATCAAGGGCTGGAAATCAGCGCCGAATAAGCCTATTATAATATTTGAAGAATAGATAGACAAGAACAAGTCAGGAAAGGAGTTGATTGCCATGAGTGTCACTGTAACCTGCGAAGAATTGAAAGAAAACTTTCGCGAAAGTGCGGTGATGGTCGATGTGATGACGCCTGAAGATTATGTTGCCGGTCATGCGGCAGGTGCTAAAAATGCCTGCATATACGAGATGGTCTTTTTGGATAGAATCTCAGAGTGCGCCCCCAATCGCGAAGCCGAGCTGATAGTCTATGATGCCACCGGCACTACCATGGCGGCGGAGGTTGCCCGGGAACGGCTGCTAGAAGCAGGGTACCGAAATGTGTCAATCCTTGCCGGAGGCCTGGCAGCCTGGCGCGCTGCAGGTCTGCCGGTTGAGACGGGAGAAGGTGCTGTTGCGACTGTGCCGGAAATGGCTGACGGCACCTACTGGATCGATTTGGAAAACAGCAGGCTTGAATGGATCGGACGCAACCTCAACAACCGGCATTCAGGTCGCATTGCAGTCCAGAGAGGTGAGCTGGTTATTATTGACGGCAGGATATCGGCGGGCAGCATCGTGCTGGATATGAACACCATTTTCAACCAGGACCTGCAGGACCCGGCTTGGCGAGAAATGTTGCTCCAACATCTGCGGTCGGATGATTTTTTTGCGGTGGAGCGTTTTCCGACAGCTTCGTTTTCGCTGACCGGATGGGAAGCGCAGGAGGGGGCATCTTGCGAAGCGCCCAACGGAATTGCCACAGGTGACCTGGCCATTAAAGACATCACACGGAGGATCAGTTTCCAGGCCATCGTCGCACCGCAGTCGGACGGCAGTCTCAAGGCGCATGCGGCTTTCGATGTTGATCGTACCCTCTGGAATGTCTGCTACGGCTCGAGCAGGCTGTTCGAACGCCTTGGCATGCATTTGGTACATGATATGATCAGCCTGGAGTTGTTTGTCGTGGCACACAGATCATGAAATGAGGTCAGCGCTTCTAGTACCTACCTATGTTACAGAAATACGGTGCCAGGCAGCGCACTGAAGCGCTGCCTGGCAATTAGAAATATTGGCAGAACACCTGGTAGGAGCGGTGCCACCGCAGCTATTTCTGGATTACAAACTCATCTCTGCGGTTTTTTGACCAGGCGGCTTCATCGTTTCCCTGGACCGCCGGACGTTCCTTGCCATAACTGATTGTAGCTACTCTTTCCGGTTTGACCCCCATCGTCATCAGATATTTGGCGGCAGCCTTTGCACGCCGCTCACCCAGAGCCAGGTTGTATTCGGCCGAACCACGCGCATCGCAATGTCCCTGGATGCTTATCTTCTTGTCCTGATTAGACTTCAGCAGGTTTTCTGCATTGACAGCCAGTGTATCTCTTGCTGCCTTGTTTAAATCAGAGCCGTCGAAACCGAAATAGATGTTTTCGAAGGCGCTCTGAGCCGTTGCCTTGTCAAACTGGCTGCTCTCCTGTTTGGACGCTTCAGGAACTGCAGCAGCTGCCGGTTTGATCGCTTCCACTGCTTTCTGGGTTGAAACTGCTGCCTTAGCTTCTGCGGGAGCCGCAGGTGCTTTGGTTGTCGTAACAGTTTCCTCTTTTTTGACTACATCCTTGTTGGCACAACCCTGGGCAGCGATCATCACACCAAGGCAACCGATTCCTAATACACTCCTCCGGAAAACATTCATCATTAAACTCCTTTCAATAGTACATATTGACACAATATGTTTCAGCTGGTAATAATTTATAGCATAAACTATTTTGATGTCAAAGTAAAAAGGTGTGCTTCCATGTTGTCAACCATTGCATGTGTATCCATGAAAAGTCCAATTAGCCCATCTTCCGCAGTGAAGCGGGAAAAGCTGCTCGGAAAAATATTTGAGCGGCTTTATAGTCTGTCAAGCGTGATCGATGAACATTCGCGTGAGGTGGAAAAATTAACCGGACTGAGCAAGAATCAGGCCCAGACCATCTTGGCGGTAGCACATTCAACCTCACCACGTGTCTCGGAACTTGCACGGATTTTGTATCTGAATCCGGTCACCATGGTGCGAATTCTTGATCGACTCGAGGAACAGGGGCTCGTTACCAGAACACGTTCGAAAACAGATCGGCGGGTGGTTGAAATCGGGTTGACTGAAAAAGCCAGAGAAGCCGAACTTGTACTTCAAAACTTCAATCATGGCAATTCTACGGACTGTTTGGAAGGAACTGAGAACAGGGATCTGGAAAACATGCTTGAAACCCTGCAAAACCTGTATACTCTCCTTGATAGCGAATATCGTCACCAATCCCGTCAACAGGCCCCGGAATCTAAAAGAGGAAAATTATAATATGCGAATCTGGTTATTCGATTTCGACGGGACTCTATCTCCACTTGTTCCCGACCGGAATGCGGCCGTACTGCATCCGGAGTGTGGTGTCATGCTAAAAAAACTCTCCCAATCTCCCACAGACCGGGTTGCGATTATATCAAGCAGGGCACTGGAGGACATCCTGCCGCGAGTGCCTTTTGATGATATCGTTGTCGGCGGCAGCAGCGGCATAGAATGGCAATTGCCGGGCGGTTGCCGGGTTTCCATCGGATCAGGCAAGAAAGACACGCTGCTTGCCCGTCGCCGGGAGTTGATGCCGTTTATTGAAAAGTTCGGGAAAAAGCCTGGTTTCGAAATTGAAGACAAACAGTGGTCGGTTGCAATCCATATTGACAAGAGTCGCCGAGCAAGCCTCGAAAAGACCGTTGGTACTTTCCTGGAATGGGCCAGGTCTGAAAATGTATCTATGCATCGCGGTCCGGATGTACTGGAAGTCCAATTTTTGGACGGATTCAACAAATCAATCGGCGCATCGTTTCTGGTTGAACTGCTCAAAGTTGATCCTCAGAAGGATCAGATCATCTATTGCGGCGATGACGAAAACGATGCGGTTGCCATGTCCTGGGCGATAGCGGCCGGCGGGACAGCCATCATGGTCGGCTCACGGGTTGAAATGCCCGGGGCCATACGAGTCAAGGATCAGCGGGAATTGGCGGAGATGGTGCAGTCGCTGCGAAAAGGCTTCAAATAGTACTGTCGCTCTGAAGGCAGCTGGTTCCAGGAGGAAAAGGTATGCCGTCACATAAAACATTCTCATTCCAATCGTTTCGCCTGGCGCTGCGGTTCGTACTGCCGCTGGCGGTGGTATTGTCTCTGCTGGCATATGCCGTTGTGCCGCTGGTGGACAAGCTGACTCTGCGCTGGTTCGTGCGTGATCTGGACATCCGTTCGCACCTGATAGCCAGCACACTCCAGGATCCTTTTGAAGACCTGCTGATTTTGGGTGACAAGGGCAAGATCAACGGCCTGCTTACCAGAGCTATCCAGGATGAACGTTTGCTGGCCCTGGGTTATTGCAGCCAGGATGGAAAGCTGCTTTACCGCACGGCCAATTTCCCTGATTCACTTTCCTGTTCTCTTCCCCAAAACCAGGCCGGTGAAACCCAGCACCTGCTACAGCTACCGCGCGGCCTGGCGCATGTTGCCATTGATCCTCTCGATCACGGCCAGGGGATGACCGGTTTTCTGGTGGTGGTGCATGACATGAGTTTCGTCGAGCGCCGCAGCACCGATACACGCCATTATGTAATCCTGCTTTTTGCGGTGCTGGGCATTGTAACCTCCCTGATAACAGTGCTGGTTGCCCAGCTGAGCTGGCGCGGCTGGATGGATGGTGTGCGGGCCATGCTGCGTGGCGAGGGGCTCTTGAAGCCCTTCGGCAACCCGACCAGTCCGGAACTGCAGCCGCTGGCAGCTGACCTGCGGTCCCTGTTGCGCAGTCTCGATGCGGAGCGGCGTATGGCCGACGATGCCACCATCACCTGGAGTCCCGAATCGCTCCGCAACCTGCTACACAAACAGCTGGCCGGAGAGCGGGTTATCGTCGTATCCAACCGGGAACCATACATTCATATCAATACGCCGGAAGGGATTGAATTCAATCGCCCGGCCAGCGGTCTGGTTACAGCGGTTGAGCCGGTCATGCGCGCCTGTTCAGGTACCTGGATCGCCCACGGCAGCGGCAGCGCCGACCGTGAAACGGTTGACCGTCATGACCGTGTCGGTGTCCCCCCCACCAATCCCGAATACACCCTGCGGCGCATCTGGCTGAGTGCCGAAGAGGAGGCCGGTTATTACTACGGCTTTGCCAACGAAGGACTCTGGCCGCTGTGCCATAACGCCCATGTGCGACCGGTCTTCCGCTCCAGTGACTGGGCCCGGTATGTGGAGGTAAATCAGCGCTTTGCCGATGCCGTTGTCAAGGAGGCCGACAGCAAAGATCCGGTGGTGCTGGTGCAGGATTACCATTTTGCGCTTCTGCCCGGCATGATCCGGAAGTTGCTGCCGAAAGCCACTATAATCACCTTCTGGCACATCCCATGGCCAAACCCGGAGTCTTTCGGCATCTGTCCCTGGCGCGAGGAACTGCTGCAGGGGATGCTGGGCAGCACCATTCTCGGTTTCCATACCCCGTTTCATTGCAAGAATTTCCTGGAAACCGTGGATCGTTACCTGGAAACCCGCATTGAACATGAGTCATCCACCATCTTCCATGGCGGCAAGCTGACGCTGGTAGAAAGTTACCCCATCTCGATCCAGTGGCCGCCCCCCTGGCAGGCAACCCAGCCGTCGGTTGACGAATGCCGGCACACGGTGCGCCAGTCACTGGGGCTTGAGCCTGATCATCTGCTGGG
>JBBQCH010000051.1:0-18822 GCA_038318485.1 Geobacterales bacterium | reverse complement strand
CTTGCAGCCTGTTCCGGTGCAGGTAAAAACGTTTTGCGGCCCGAGGTGCAATTGCGGGCTGAAAAATCACTTGAACGGGGTGTGCGTGCTCAGCAAAAAGGTGAAATTCATCAGGCAGAACAACTTTTAAATGATGCTTTGGCCAGCAGTTCATCTATTGAGGATAATCCGGCCAGGATCGCCGCAATTATCAATCTTGCCCGACTGAGCAGACTGAATGGTAATCCAGATAAGGCCATGATTTATGTCAACCTGGCTTTGAATCTCTGTGTTGAACACCCTGAGTGGCTGTCTGAGGCAGCCTACGAAAAGGCTCATACAGAACTTGATCTGGACAATCAAAACGAAGCCTTGAGGTGGGCCGTTAAATCTCTGGATGCAGAGCAGGGAACATTAAAAGGAGTTCGTCGAAACCTGTTGGCAAGAATACAAAGTAATGCCGGTAACACAAATGCAGCTGCTTTGTCTGCAACTGCCGCTCTTAAGGAGAACCGATACAATGAACTGCCTGAGGAGGCAGCGAATTCGTTGCGGATACTGGGTACTATCGAGCTTGAAGGTGGGCGACTGGATGCGGCGAGGAAGTTAATCCTGGAAGCGCTTGAGATTGACAAGCGGATTGGGGCAAGCCCTAAAATTGGTCTTGACCTGGAGAAACTTGCAGCTGTGGCGGATGGTCAGGGATCTTTGAAAATAAAGGCAGAATATCTTGAAAGAGCATACTCTGTTAATGTGTCAGCCGGCCGCAGGGATAAAGCACTCAATATTCTGCAGCAACTTGCTGACGTCTATCGTAAAACAGGAAATAGTGCACAGGCAGAAAAAGTTCGACTCACATATGAACAACTAAATGCAGTTAAAACGGTTACGCCGATTCAACCGCAGACAGCGCCAGTCCTTCCAACAAACCGAAGTCACTGACTTTCAATCTACTGAATCCGAATGTATCCATAACATGAGTTGTAACAAGAATGCCTGCCATTATAAGATCCTCCCGCCCTTTTTCAAGACCGGGGATTGAAATACGCTCAACCGGTTTCAACGGCAACAATCTCTCGTATATTGCTTCAATTTCAGCCCTGCTGATCAGGAAGTTGTTCACTCGGCGGTAATCATAATCTTCCATCTCCATCTGTATGGCGGCTAGCGTTGTTGCAGTCCCTGCCGTTGCAACCAGTTCCGAACCAGGTTGCAAGCAGATCCCTTTCAAAGAGAACTCACTTTCTAATTTGCTTATAACCTTTGATATTCTCTGACTCATTGATTCATATGTACCAAAACCCTCCGTCAGCCTGACGACCCCCAACGGCATACTGCGAACAAGCTGTGGGACTCCTTTTTCAGCAACTGTTATCTCTGTGCTGCCCCCCCCCACATCCAATACCACCATATTATCACGGAGTACATCAAGGCCAGAGATAACACCATTAAGAGTCAGGCGCCCTTCAAGGTCACCATCAATAACGGTCAGCTGAATTCCGGTTTCCTGCATGACGCGATCTACGAAAAACCTGCCGTTAACTGCGTCCCGGACAGCGCTGGTAGCGGAGGCACGGACATGCTTGACACCAAATTCCTGCATAATGGCGGAAAAGCGTTTCAAGCAATCCAATCCACGCTGCTGAGCATCAGTAGACAGCCCGGATTCATCAGAAAAACCGCCCCCCAGCCGGACAATTTCCCGTTCGACTCGCAGCGTTGAAAGCCGGCCCGATTCAATATTTCCAACCAACAGTCTGGCTGTATTGGTACCAAGATCAATTGCAACAGATATCATGATTACTCTAGTCTCCTGATCGGGACACCCATTATATTCCAACACAATTCTGCAATCCTCATGCAGGAAGATGATATCTCCTGAAACAGCATGGCTGAGCGAGGCGGACACACACCAGAACAAATTCTGCTGAAATGCGATTCTTTTATCTGGTCATACATATGACGGGTGCGGGTTTTTAAATGATGCAGATCATCCTTGTTATACATTTCACTTGATAAGATGCACTTTTCAGTTTGAGAAATCATCTGGTTGACCTGTTCCGCTAGTGACAGGAGATCAACCATTGCTTCCTCTGAAAAAACAATGCCACTTTCTTTGCGATCCAATGTGTAATCAAGGATATCTTCGCTGACATCCCCTATATGTTCCAGAATAGAAACAACTTGAATCAACCCGGGTACTTCGAAAACAATGTCAGGACCACTGGCGCTTTTAGAAAGCAATGCTAAAAAAGATGTGATTTCAGAATTGAGAGAATCCAGAAGGTGTTCATGTTGGCGTATTGTCTCGACTCTCCGTGCATCAAAGTCTGAAAGAATGGCAAGCACATCTGCAAACATCCTCGAAACAACGGCAGCCATTCGTTGTACTTCCTTCCTGGCCTGCTCAAGTGCAATGGGTGGTGTGGACAGTATGCGTCGATCAAGATATCCGGAAGTGTGCTGAATACCGCCGGATGTGCCGTTATTATTCGACTCGGACTTGCGCAAAAGCCTTGAAGCGGGAGCAGCAACGAACAGGAGTAGTAGAGCTGCAGACAGGCAGGATATGGTATAGCCCCATGACAAAATTGCTTTACTGTCAAGATTGCCAAACGAAGCTGCAATATCGTAAGAAAGTTCTGACAATGGCTGTGAAAAAAACAACAATGGCAGGCAGACCGTTAGCGTGACCAGCATCAGAAGCGAGGCAACACGACTGGCTACAGATTTACCGCCAACCGCTGCCAGAAGTCCGATGGCGGACATACCCAGCATCCCGCCACAAGACATGGCACAAGAAAGCGAACTGGCCATGGAGCTGCTTTTTGCAAGAGAATCAATAATTGATATTGTGGATTGGGATGACTGAACCAAAAATGAAACCATAGAACCGAACAAAGCAGCCACAGCGGTTGAACGATACATACCTTCAATCAAATTACTGAGAGGATGGTCGTTATCGATTGGCCGGTAGCTTCCTTCCAGCAGTGACAGCCCGAAAAAAAGAAGTCCGACTCCAAGCAGCAAAGTGCCATAGTGAGCTCTACGTCTATTGCGGGAAAAGTATTTTAACAGGAAACCGCCCAGAATGCTGAAACCTGAAAGGAGACTATAAGGTATCAGGTGCAAATGCAGCGATATTGCAGAACCTAAGAAAGCTCCTGCAAGAACGCAGAGAGCCTGATATACGTTTAGAACGCCACCATTTACAAGTCCGATAGTAAAGACAACTGCAGCACTCCCGGAGCTGACTGCAAGTGTCATAATTACGCCGAACAATAGTGAAACGTATTTATTGGAAGTGACTTTGGCGAAAACATTTCTGATGCGGTCGTCAGTTATTGAACGGATACCATCTGACATTAATTTCATGCCAAGCAGAAAAAGTCCAATGCCGCCTAAAGCACCTTCTAAAATACTTAGAGGCATTTAAGCCTCACTATATGGTTCATTTTATAATCTTGAATGGAAAGGTAAAGTCGGGGGGAGCGGACCTGAGTGTTTCTTTGCGGAATATCAGCAAAGAAATCCTTTGATGAGCGGCAGGATCAACCTTGAAATATGCTAGCCCCTCAATTTTCATACCTGGTGTAATAGAAGCCATAGTAAGAGCTTTTGTAAAGATATCTTGAGGATAAAGCTCATAATAATAGGGTAGTGAAGAATTGGAGCGATTGTAAAAAATAGTTTTTTGATAATCTTCGAGATAATAAAAACCTACATATGGGTAAGGCATCAAATAATAAGAATCTTTTTTTAACATATCGCGAACTTTGTCAGGCGTAAGGAGTGAATACTGCAATCCATTTTCATCCACCAATACAAATGATTCCTCAGTGAAGGCGATTTCTTTTTTTGACTCGTTTTTTATGGTGATATGGAAAGATGTCACGGTGCAGTCGAGATTATAGGCGATTATTGCAGAATCATCGAGACGTACCGATACTTCAGCATCATTCTGTGTAATCGTCTGGGAATTATCGACAGTATTTATCGATCCGTTAGCCACGTGTTCAGGAAGAACTTTAACTGTAGAGCATCCACTTATTAAAGAAACTATCAGGAGAAGAAATAAATGCCGGCGAAAAAAAGTCTTGTTTGATCGTACCGCAGATATCGCTTTTCCCCTTATTATTGAGGATGTAGTTAGTTCCATGAGGTTATCTCCACTAAATCAATGTGCTCCGCAAATGTTAAGGCAAGACAGGTGAAGAACTCAAGCGTTTAAAATCTTCTGCAAACAGTGCAATTAGTGAGAACTGATGGCGATGTGATTGATTCCGGAATGATCAATGAATTATTCTGAGAAAAAGAGCTGTTTTTCCCGTAACACGACCACACCTCGATGCAGATATTGACGGAGTCCAAGGTCTCTGCAGAGGAAACGTTGATAAGCCCGCTTGATCCTGATTGGCCGGGATTGGGCAACGCTCATACCGGAACCAGGCAAGCAACTATGGCTGATATAATGAACTTTAACGTAGATGAGATAATAATAGGGTTCCAGTTATGAAAAGGTTGATCAGAATCCAGTTCCTATTGTTGTTATTCTCCGAGAACCATTTCCTTTAACTCTTTGCCAACTTTGAAAAATGGCAATTTTTTAGGACTGACTTTTATGGGCTCACCGGTTTTCGGATTGCGCCCCGTGTAGGTATCATAATCTTTAATAACGAAACTGCCTAAGCCACGGATTTCAATGCGATCACTGTTTACCATAGCTTCAGTCATAGAAGAAAAAATCAGGTTGACAACCTCTTCAGCACGCTTGATGGGAATATCCTTTTTAATAGCCAACTGTTCAACCAATTCTGATTTGTTCATCATAACCTCCAATGTATAGCTATATTTGGCTTTAAAATCAAACTGAAGTTCAATATTAGTGACAACATTTACCCAGGTAATTTTTGAAAACAAGCTCTGCATCGCTTTGCCTGCCTGCATGGAGCAGAACAACATGGAGTTTCTCAGCTGCAGACCGGGCATACGGTGTTGTTAATAAAGGTGTGTACTGACTGATAGCTCCATCTAAATCGCCTGTAGCCTCCAGAATCTCTGCCCGCATCAACATGGCCTGTTCAGGCATCAATCCCTCGTTGATCATTGTTTCAAGAATTTGCAGAGACTCATCAAGTCGACCACTATCAATCAACAACAACGCGAGATTATACCAGATCTGCGTATTGGAACGATTAAGCTGCAGCGCTTTAGTCAATGACTGCTCCGCTTCAAGATCGTTGCCCAGGCGGTGAAGAATCTTCCCATATTCACATAAGTAAATATCCTGGCTGACATCTGCGACACATTGTTTCATGGCTGACAATGCCTCTTCATGCCGGTCCTGACTCGCTGCTATGTATGCGTATGCAAAATCTTCTCCCAATTCTGCATATCGATGATACTGATCTGCCGGAAGTTGGCGAATAAGGAGGTCGTAATACTCCATCGGCGGTAAAGATTCGTCATAATGCAGTGAATCTGCACAATCGGAACCTGTCGCGCCAGAACATGATCCACAAGCGGAAGGATTGACATGCTCTGAAGTACTGTCGTCCGAACTTTGACATTCCAGTAGCATTGAATCCGCCTTTTCCCGTATATCGGCATCATAAGTCAGTGTTTTTACAAGTTCGAGGTGATCAATAGCCTTGACTATATCTCCACGTGAAATGCAAAATCCGGCTTCGGTCAAATTGAGTCCAGCCAGTTTGTAGTTGGCAGTGTTGATCCTTTCCTGAAATGTCTTATGAAGATCGTCAGAAGAATTCAGTCCGGTACAGCGCTGCAGACCATCTTCATAGCAGGATCTGGCATCGAAAAAAGCTTCCGAATCTAGATAACGATCACCTTTAGACAAAAAATCCGAAGGTGACTTTGAAAACAGCTTGGATAGTATTTTCACTTTACAACCTTTCTTGTTTTAAAAGTAATGTGACACTTTCCAGATGATAGGTCTGGGGAAACATATCCAATGGGACAGACTTTATAACGTGGTAGCCATGCCCGGCAAACAGACCGCAGTCTCTGGCAAGTGTACTCGGATCGCATGAAACATAAACTATTTTATCCGGGTTCAGTCGAACAATATCTGACAATGCTTCTCCGGCTCCAGCTCTAGGCGGGTCCAGCAGTATGACGTCAAAAGAGCGTCCATCCCGGACCAGTCTCTGAAGAGCGTTTTTCACATCATCACAGATAAATTTGACGTTTCGCAGACCATTTCGGTCTTTATTGGACTTCGCAGAACTGATCGAGTCTGACGAACCTTCAATTCCCAATACGGTTAAAACATTCGCTGCAAGAGGTATTGAAAAATTACCATTGCCGCAATAAAGATCCAGCAGTTTGTCAGTAGAATTGAAGTCAGCCAGATGCCTGATTATTGAAAGGATGGCCACATTCTGGATTTGATTAACCTGAGCAAAATTACCTGGCAGATAGGACAGCAGCAGTGGTGCCTGGTCAGGTTTACAGTGTGGCATGCTGTAACTGACTTCTTCAATTCCCCACACCTTTTCAATTAAATTCCTATGGCCAGTTCGCAGGAAAAGTCCTGAGCAAGGCTTTAATTCAGTTGAACGACCAGCCAGAAAAGCCCTGATGCCGTCCAGGTCTTTGCCAGAGTAGCTGATTATTGCGATCGTGCCCAACTCTCCGGTGTCGATACTGATCTGACAGATAAACTTGACACCATCAAAATCTGCAAGAACTGTCCTGAAACATTTAATAATCTCATTGATTAACGGCTTTGCAACTGGACATCCATTGGTAGCATCCACAACTTCATGCGTACCGTTTCGATAAAAGCCGATACTAAGATTGCCGTGAGTAACTGAAACTTTGAACTGTACCCGACCTCGATAATTATATTCAAGAGGAGAAGCAACTGCGGAAGTAATAAGATTGGCATCAACACGAGCTCCACGCCATAGCGTTTCATAAAAGATCTGAGTTTTTTGTTCCAGCTGAACCGGATATTTGATGTGCTGCCAACTGCATCCTCCACAGGCCCCAAAGATTTGACAAAGCGGAGTTACTCGATCAGGTGACGGCTGCAGGATTTCAGCTATCTCAGCAGTGCAATAAGATTTTTTTTGCCTGGTAACCAGGAGACTAACAGAATCACCGGGACAACTGTACGGCACAAAGCATACTTTCCCTTCAATCCGGCAGACGCCATTTCCACCGAATGCAAGCTTGTCTATCGTAACAGGCGATGTCACGATAACACCCTGGAAGTATATTTGTTTAAGGATTTGCCTTGACGGATTCGGTACTCTTTTCTGACAAGTAGACGATCAAAATCGGGAGCCGAAAGATATCTGGTCGCGGTCTCGGTGAATGCACCCACCAGTTGATTTCGAACTGAAATTATTTCGTCTTCCGGCACGGCCATCTTTTCTAGTATCCGTTCAAACCTGACGTAATCACCCAGTTTTTTGCAAGCGTCCAGATACTGGGTTTCATCATCAAAATAATCCCTGACAAGCGGCACATTGCAATGTGCAAGAACCTTTATATGGTAATATCCTCCGAAATAGTGTCGGGTTTCATCGCTCAACGTGATGATAAGACCTGAGTCCAGATTTAAAGTCATAATTGTTTCTGAATCTTTCAGCAAGAGTGCTCCTCAATATCCCGGATCAAGTCCAGTAATCCTTCAACTACCGCTTCTTCTATTCGGGCTCCCTTTTCAGCGGAAGCCTTGGACGGATCGCCCCACACCCCGCCGGGCCAATAGCGGCGCTTGTTGCGCACCAAAATTCCTGGCGGGAATGAAGGGTATTCAGCCGGAGCGGTACCTTTGACCAACTGGGGATGGGAATGCATGATTCTTGACGTTTCTATTTCTCCGGCATGGCAATCGCCGGGTGTCTCGATAAGATCTTTCCCGCGATCACGCGCCAGTAAAAATTCGGTTACAACCGCCACCGAAATATCATCAAAACAAGCAATCAACTCTTCTCCTGCATCCTGCAAAGCCATGCCATGGGCGCCACCGGCATGTCCGCTTAGTGCAATGAATGTATTAATTCCTTGGTCTCGTAAAGACTTGACAATATCGATAAAGAGCGACTTAAGAGTAGCAGTAGAAATTGAGATCGTACCGGGATGACAGGAAGATGAACGGCAATTGCCGTAATGGATGGGAGGTGCAACGAACAGTGGCCTTCGTTCCGCCGCTTTGATGCAGACCTGATAAGCCTCGAAAGTATCAGTGGAGAGCGGGAGGTGCGGGCCATGCTCTTCCACGGATCCGAACGGAAGCAGAACAATCCTTGTCTTCGCAAGGCCGGACTCAAACTCAGGCATAGTCATATCTGATATAATCATAATGTACCCAGCAATTTATGCATCTGAGGAATAATGCGAACATCAGGTAAAAGAGACGAAGCCAATTCCTGAAGATGGAGCAGGTGTGGGGCCTTGATACCGATAGTGCCGTCAGGCAATGTCAGCGGTTGCAGGAACAGTGGCGTATTTTTGTCAACCTTTAAAATAATATCGCAGACCTGACTTATTTCATCCCGATCAGTCGTATCTCCGATGACCACTTTCACAGAAACATTGCATCCCAGGGCTTCGCGCAGGAAAAGCCTATGTATTTCCCATAGATGTTCGGTGCAACCGGCTGTGGAAGGCAGTTTCATGTCCATGCTGATGAAATCAACGAAAGCTTTCACCTGTCCGAGTGCCAGATGCATTGTGCCATTGGTTTCCAGGTGGATCGGCATGATTTTACGGATTTCCGGAAAAAGAACGGCCAGCAAGTCGGCATAAAGCAGCGGTTCACCGCCAGTAATACTGACCGAATGATGTGCCTCTGGCAGTTGAGCATGCCAGTCGGAAATGGTGGCGGTCAGATCGCTCAGAAACATTGGCTGCGGGATATCAATCAAATCTGCGGAACCAGGCCTGGACTCTATCTTGCCGATATCGGACTTCCTGAATTCGGTATCGCAATAACGGCAGTCAAGATTGCACTCTGTCAATCGTACAAAGATCTGTCGCCGCCCGGCAAGCAATCCTTCGCCCTGAATAGACGAAAACAGCTCACTGATGTAAATCGAATCACTCATAATAGCGGGCAGATGCGTTGTCGGATTCCCAAACCGTAATTGAATCCACCTTGATGTTCTCATTGTTCATACGCTCTGATATGCGCTCATACAAATATTTAGCGATGTGTTCAGATGATGGGGAAACCTCACGAAAGGCCGGGTTTTCATTTAGATATTTATGATCCAGTTCATTGATGATTGAGCCTGCATCGCGCTTCAGAACCTTGAAATCGATCCCGAGACCAGATTTATCCAGTTCGTGGGCTATGACTGATACATCAACTTTCCAATTGTGGCCATGTAGATTTTCACAATCGCCCTGGTAATTGATCAGATTATGAGCGGCTGCAAAGCTGGTTTTGATTGTCAATATATACATATTAATGGCTCCCTATTTTATGATTTCCAATAAAAATATAAACTTTTCGAATATTACACAAAAATATGGGCAACCACAAGGATTGCCCATAGATACAATAAAAAATGCTGTCTTACTTATTTTTGGGAGATTTCCAGAGCCTGCTCGATGTCGGCAATAATATCGTCCACCGCTTCAATTCCGACAGAGAGTCTGATGAAATCAGCCGTTACACCAGAAGCGACCTGTTCTTCAGCGGAAAGCTGCTGGTGAGTGGTTGAGGCGGGATGAATCACCAGGGATTTAGCATCACCAATGTTTGCCAGATGCGAAAGAAGCTTTACATTATCAATGAACTTCTTGCCGGCTTCCAGTCCCCCCTTGATGCCGAAACCGATGATGGCACCCTCCCCTTTTGGAAGATATTTTAATGCCCGGGCATGGTCTTTATGGCTTGCCAGTCCGGGATAGTTCACCCAGGAAACTGATGGATGTGCTTCCAGCCATTTTGCTACCGCACGTGCATTTTCAACGTGACGCGGCATGCGAACATGCAGCGTTTCCATCCCCTGAATAATCTGGAAAGCGTTAAAAGGAGAAATGCAGGCGCCGGTATCCCGCAACAACGACACTCTCATTTTGATGATGTATGAAATATTGCCTAAAGCATCCCAGTATTTCAGGCCATGGTAAGATGGATCCGGCTCGGTGAACTCCGGAAAGTTTCCGTTATCCCAGGGGAACTTGCCTCCGTCCACTACGGCGCCACCAATGCTGGTGCCATGACCTCCGATGAATTTAGTCAGCGAGTAGACGACAATATCGGCACCATGCTCAAGCGGTTTGAAAAGCATTGGAGTCGTCACGGTGTTATCAACGACAAACGGCAAGCCTGCTTCATGAGCTATCGCTGCAATTGCCTCGAAGTCATCGATATTGTTTTTGGGATTACCGACCGACTCGGTGTAAACCAGTCGAGTGGTTGAAGTTATCGCTTTGCGAACATTCTCGGGGTCGGAGGCATCGACAAATGTAACATTAATACCCAAACGTGGCAGAGTGTAATGAAAAAGGTTATAGGTGCCGCCGTAAAGGGAGTTAGAAGATACAATCGAGTCACCGGCCTTGGCAATATTCAGGATTGCATAGGTAATAGCGGCCTGCCCGGAAGCAACCGCCAAAGCTGCTACACCGCCGTCCAGTGCGGCCAGGCGTTTTTCAAGTACGTCGGTGGTCGGATTCATCAGGCGGGTATAAATATTACCGAACTCCTTGAGACCGAACAGGTTTGCGGCGTGCTCCGAATTCTTGAATACATAGGAGGAGGTCTGGTAAATCGGAACGGCACGAGAAAGTGTGTCCGAGTCCGGCGAATGTCCTGCATGCAATGTAAGTGTATCAAGTGATAAGGTTTTATTGGCCATAATATATACCTCCTGAGAATATCTACTGACTTAAGAAAATATATTTCACACCCAAACAAGTCAAGTTTATTTTGAATTCCACGATAAACAATAGTGAGATAATGAAGCCGGAATCAAAAAAGAATGGCTGGATTTGAAAACATGTCATTCCTCTAGGCACTGTACTGAATGCAGGACAAAGAAAACGGGCGGCTATTGATACGCCGCCCGTTCGCACTAAACTGACTCTAGTTACCGGAATGTTTCAGCCACTGTTCAAAAACATAGTAATGATACGACCGATAAGTCGAAGCTAAATCCTTGTACTTTTTCAATAAGTCTTGCGCATCTTTAAGGAGTGCCTTGCCATTCGCACCTTTGGCATTGGCTTCCTTGACCCATTCGTCATCAACACTTTCGGAAGCCTTTATCCAGCGTTTGTACTCAGCTTCGCTCAATGTATTAATAGTATTCTTGTGATCTACCGCCATCTTACGAGACACCTTAGCACCGTCATCCCAAATTTTGCCTACCCATTTGGCCACATCGCGTCCGCTGTTGTTGTCGATGACCTTCTTCAGATCTGCCGGTAGACTGTCATACTTCTTTTGATTCATAGCAAAGACAAAAATCGCATTGGAATGTTTTTTATGGCCCGGAGCAACTTCGGTGTGAGTCTTACCTATTTCAGTCAGTTTCATAGCATTGGTGATCTCCCAAGGCAAACTGGCACCATCTACAACGCCCTTGGTAATCGCTTCGGGTACTTGTGGCATCGGCATTTGCACCGGAACTGCACCGAGAGCAGCCAGGGTTTTGACACCGATACGGGTTGGAGCGCGCATTTTCAATCCCTTGAGATCTTCAAGGGTTTTGACCGACTTGCTGCCAAAATGCATTTGAGAACCGTCATGAACATGGGCGAAAATAAGATGTACCCCTTTGAATTCGTCCAATGCATTTTTCTGAATGTAATCCCAGATAGCCATACTGCCTTTTTCGGCACTATTGATCATAAACGGCAGTTCAAAAACCTCGGACTTAATGAAACGTCCAGCCTGGTAAGTCGGGACCGTCCAGATAATGTCGGCTACTCCGTCGCGAGCCTGATCAAAGAGTTGCCCTGGAGTTCCTCCAAGTTGCATGGAAGGATATATCTGGCATTTAAGTCTCCCGCCAGATTCCTTACCGATCTTTTCACACCATGGGACAAGATTTTTCTGCTGAAATATCGATCCAGGCGGAAGGAAATGAGCGATCTTGAGGGTTATCACTTCCTGTGAGGCCCCGGCTATGCTTGCACCGAAGGCTATGGTTGCAGCGGCAATCATCAGACACGTTTTCTGCAGTTTCATGGTTGGTCTCCTTTGTGGTTGGTTAAACACAGGGTCGAAAGGTGCGGACGATGAACAGGGGAAAACTTAAATAATGCTGAACGGTAGTTCATGAATTCAAAACTTCAAGCATACTGGTACCACATTACTGACTCAATGTCAAATACTGTTCTGTTTATATTTTAAGATTGTTGTAACTTTGCATAAAATCAACCAGTATAAATAAAATCTACCTTTAAAACTTTCTTTACCAACTCATTATTCGATCATTATTCAATATATTTTAAACTAAATGTGCTTACGAGTGAACATTGATCATATTTATAACGGTGTATCTGGTCTGCCGCCTGACTGACTCTTGTATTCATGATTGAACCATCACAATCGACTTCCTATTTAGGCTCAAGTGCCTTGACCAGAGCACGGAGCGTGGTATTGAAGGGTGTTGTCATACCGGCCCGTGCGCCGTATTCGATAATCTTGCCGTTTATAAAGTCAACCTCAGTCCTGCGCCCCGCTTCGATATCCTGAAGCATGGATGGCTTGTGGTGGCCGGCATCCTTGATGTAATCGACACAAAAAGGATAGAAGTCCGGACCAAGGCTGAATTCATTGGCACGTGCGACAGCGACACCTTCTTTCAGGAGTGAATCGACCAGGTTCAAAAGAATCGGATCGTTGATGACCTCGAACATGGTCTTACCGGTTACGGCGCAGACAGGATTCATGCAGGAATTGTTGACGGCCTTGGTCCAGACCATATTTCTAATCTGGTCGGTATGGTGTGTGTCCAGACCGCATTCAGTGAGTGCGTTGCAGATACCGATTGCCGCTTCTTTTGAGGCGGGGTCGAGTTCCTGGAGAAAATGGGGACGATGGTGAAAGGCGACCTTGATATGACCCGGAGCCAACAGCAGGCTGCCGAAATTGACAATCGCACGCATAACCGGCTTGATGCCCAGACTCTGCGAAAGAACCCGTTCGGTATCAATACCGTTCTGCCAGCTGACCACATAGCGTCCTTCGGCCATCAAGTTCTCAAGAACTGAAGCAAGCAGTGGCAGAGCAGTTGCTTTGACGGTGACAATAATAACGTCGGGAGGATCGTTAGCCAGGTCGTCCACGCGGGTAATAATCTTTGTCACTCTGGCCTGAAAGTTATCGGCACCCTCAAGGATAATGCCAGAATTGAGGGCCGGTTCAAGCAGAGCCGGCACAACGTCACATAGAGTGACCTCGTACCCGCCCCTGGCAAGGAAAGCCGCAACAATACACCCTACCGGACCAGCACCGATTACGGCGAACTTCTTTGGATTATAACTGCTTTCTCCGTTCATATAATACTCCTTGAACCATTCTCACGGCCGATGTGCCAACTCTGGCTTTAAGCGGAACGGCGACGAACTCTGTATGCAGCAATGAAATACTAATTCTTGCTGTCGAGAATGCCGAAGGCTTCGGCATCGAGTAGTGTCACACCATTCTCTTGCAGCATCTTGATCGCCAGATCGTTATCACTGAAGCGGAAGATCATGACCGCTTTGCCAAATGTGGCCCCGGCTACGGCATACATGTATTCCACGTTCACCTTGGTTTCCAGGAAGTGCTCCAAAACCTGTGACAAGCTGCCCGGATTGTCTTCAATTTCGACGGCGACTACATCTTCGACACGGGCCGGAATATAGCGTTCCATGATGATGCTGCGAGCGGTGTCCAGGTCGGATACAAGAACCCGTAGGACACCGAAGTCGTGAGAGGTGTCACAGATGCAGTGGGCCCTCAGGTTGATGCCGACACTACCGAAAGCCTTGGTCACCTCGTAGAGGCGGCCGGGCGAGTTTTCGAGAAAAATGGATAGCTGTTTAAGCTTCATGTAAAACTCCCTTGCCTATTTGGACTCAAGCGACTTTACCAGGCCGCGGATCATGGTGTTGTAAGGCGTGTCAATGCCGGCCTGAGCACCATATTCCATGATCTTGCCGTTGATGAAGTCAACTTCGGTCCGCCGCTTTGCCTCTATATCCTGCAACATTGAGGGCTTATGGTTGCCGGCATTCTTAATGTAATTAACGCAGTAGGGATAATAGTTTGATCCAAGAGAAAATTCATTGGCCCGAGCAACTGCGATCCCCTCCTTGATCAGAGCGTCCACCAGACTGAAAAGAATCGGATCAATGATGATCTCGACCATGGTTTTTCCGGTAACTGCGCAGATGGCGTTCATACATGAATTCATGACGGTCTTCCGCCAGACCATGTCGGTTATCTTGTCGGTATGGTGCGTATCAAGGCCGCATTCGGTAAGTACTTTACAGATACCGATGGCGGCATCCTTTGACTGGGAATCAAGTTCCTGTAGATAATGCGGTCTATGGTGAAAGGCTACCCGAATGTGACACGGACTCAGCGGCACACAACCGTAATTGACGACCGCCCGCATAACAGCTTTGTCACCAAGGTGCTGAGCCAGTACCAATTCTGTATCAATACCATTCTGCCAACTTACGACGTAACGTCCCTCACCGACAAAACCTTCCAGGGCGGAGGCAATCAGGGGCAGTGCAGTGGCTTTGACGGTAACGATTACGACATCCGGCGGATCGGCGATCAGATCATCGACACTGGTGGTGATTCTGGTTACCCTGGACTGCAGGTTGTCGGTTCCTTCTATGATGATGCCGGGATTCATGGCCGGTTCAAGGAGGCTCGGGATAATGTCGCAGAGTGTAACATCATAACCGCCCCTGGATAGAAAGGCCGCGACTATTGCCCCCACCGGCCCGGCGCCGATGACTGCAAATTTGGTTGGCTTGTAGTTGCTTTCTTCATTCATCTCGTAACTCCTTGAAATATGAAAGCTGCGGATTTAAAGCATCCCAAAGGACTGGGCATCAAGTATCTTGATCTTGTTATCCAGCAGAAGCCTGATGGCCTGATCGTTGTCGCTGAAGCGGAAAACCATAATCGCTTTTCCCGACGAAGATCCTGTACCTGCAAGGGCATACATGTATTCGATGTTAATCTGCGTTTTCAGAAACAGCTTGAGAACATTATTGGCCAGACTGCCGGGAACATCTTCCAATTCGACGGCAATCACATCGTCAACGCGCGCAGGCAGCTGCTTTTCCATGATGATTCTGCGAGCTGTTACAACGTCAGACACAAGAATACGGAGTACTCCGAAGCCGGCTGTATCGCAAATACTGAGGGATCTCAGGTTTAGTCCGGCATCACCCAAGGCCTGGGTGGCTTCATAGAGGCGGCCGGGTGAGTTTTCTAGAAAAACTGACAGCTGTTTCAACTTCATGAGGACCTCCCTGGTTAATCTGGTTAATGCTTTACATCAGAGCAATACCGTTATCTATTCAAACCTTCGGAGTTTTTTGAAACTCCGAAGGTTTATCAAGTCAGGCGGCAGACGCCCCTCCACTCAGGGCCTTAAGATTGACATCAACACCTTTATCCTTGGAGAGCGACTTGACGACGCCTTCTACTACCAGTGAATCGATTGGGAGGTTCTTCATTACAGAACCAACCATGACCATGTTGACCGCCTTGGCATTACCGGCCTTCTGGGCTATGGCAAGAGCATCGATTCCGTGGGCATTGCTGCAGGCCTTGGCGATCTGTTCCTCCACATCGCCTGGATAGGTGGCCAGGCCAGAGGCAACGGTACTGGGGTTGATGGTGACTTTGTTGTAAACCAGCATTCCGCCGGGCTTTAGATAATGCAAATACCGGAGCGCTTCCAGCGGTTCGAAGGAGATCAGAATATCGGCAAATCCGGGCATGACCACCGGTGAGAAAACCTGTTCCCCGATTCGAACGAAGGAGATGACACTCCCGCCCCGCTGGGCCATCCCATGAACTTCATTCTGTTTGACATCCATGCCGCAGGCCAAGGCGCTTTCAGCAAGTACTTTTGAGGCCATCAGAACTCCCTGGCCACCGACTCCAGCGATTACTATGTTAAATATGCTCATTTATTCCCCCTATCCTTTCGCCACTGACATAGCGTCAAATTTGCAAAGCTGTGTGCAGACTCCACATCCATTGCAGATGTTGGGGTCGATCTTGACTTTCGGTTTTTCACCTTCTGCAGCGGTACCCAATCCCAGTGCAACGCAGGCTGCTTTCAGGCAGGCACGGCATCCGGTACATTTATCAGGATCAACACTGATTACCGGATTTTTGACCCGGTAACGGAGGATGCAGGGGTTTTTGTCAATCAGGACGTAAGGTCCGGGGGTATCCATACCTTTTTTGATAGCGGCTTCGGTTTCTGCCAGGTTGTAGGTATTAATTTCGGCCACGTTTTCAACACCGAGAACTCGGCACAGGGCTGCAATATCGACCTGTTGGCTGCTTCCACCCTGCAGAACCTGACCGGAACCGGGGTTTTCCTGGCCGCCGGTCATACCGGTGGTGCGGTTGTCCATAATAATGACCAGGGCATTGCCGTTGTTGTAGGCCATGCTCAAGAGCCCGGTAATCCCGGAATGGAAGAAGGTTGAGTCACCGATGACAGCTACCGGTTTTTCGGTTCTCCCGGCGATTTCATTGACTTTGGCAATACCGTGGGCGGCGCTGATACTGGCGCCCATGTCAATGACGGAGTGCATGGCGTTAAGCGGAGGAAGTGCTCCCAGTGTGTAGCAACCGATATCACCGGAAACAAAGACCTTGAGCTTGCTTAATATGCTGAATAATCCGCGATGAGAACAACCGGGGCAAAAAGTTGGTGGACGTTGTGGCAGATTCCCGACAGGAGCCATACTTGGCGCCGTCAGGGAATCGCCTGCTGCACTCCTGACAATATCGGCATTAACCTCGCCACAATAGGAGATTTTGTCCTTGCCGATATCAACCCGAATACCCATTGCCCGGATCTGCTCTTCGAAAATTGCATCCATTTCCTCGACAACCATGAAGCGTTTTACCTTGCCGGCAAATTCCCGGATCTTCTTCTCAGGCAGTGGGTGAACCAGTCCAAGCTTGAGGATGGAGGCGTTGGGATAGGCTTCCTTGACATGCTGATAAGAAACGCCGGAAGTGATAATTCCGAGTTCGGTGTCTCCCATTTCCACCCGGTTAAGCGGTGTTGTTTCCGCGTACTCCTGTAGTTTAAGCAGGCGTGCTTCGACCTCCACATGCTTGATTTTACCAAAATTGGGAAGCATGACGTATTTTGGAACGTTCTTGACCATCTCCCCTATCTTTACGGAAATTTTTTCCTTTTGTTCGACGCGACCCTTGGCGTGGGAGATACGCGTAGTGGTACGGAGCATCAGCGGTGTATCGAACTGCTCGGAGATCTCGAAGCCAACCCTTACAAAATCATAGGCTTCCTGAGAGTCGGACGGGTCCAGCATCGGTACTTTGGCAAACTTGGCGTAGTTGCGACTGTCCTGCTCGTTCTGGGAGGAATGCATGCCCGGGTCGTCGGCCACCATCAGGATCAGGCCGGCATTGACGCCGGTGTAGGTCAGTGTCATCAGCGCATCGGCAGCCACGTTGACGCCGACATGCTTCATGGTGGCCATGGTCCGGCCGCCAGCTATTGATGCGCCAATGGCCGATTCCAGTCCGACTTTCTCGTTGGGAGCCCATTCACAGTAGACTTCACCAAGACGGGCCACCTCTTCCAAGACTTCAGTGCTGGGCGTACCTGGATAGCCGGAGGCAAAAACCCCGCCGGAGTCCCCAAAACTCAACGCAATTGCTTCGTTACCGGATATAATCTTTTTCATGTACACCGCCTTTTCGTCTAATTATGAGAATAAATATACTGCCGTAATCACTTGGGACGATTGTCTATGTAGCGTTTTGCTTTGCCCTCGCTGCGCGGTATCGAACCGGGAGGAACCAGAGTAACTTTGACCGTAATACCAACGACATCCTTAATATCCCGTACCAGATTCTTCGTTATGTCGCGAGTCGCCATGTTATCGCTGACGACTTGATGATCACTTACCGTAAAAGCCTCATGAACCGCTTTGGTTGCATACTCGTCTGTTACTTCAATCCTGACTTCAACTTCGTCCAACGATCCCTTGCGATCAACCACAACCAGATAGTTGGGCGTAACACCCCGATGTTTAAGGATAATGGCTTCAATCTGTGAAGGAAAAAAGTTGACGCCCCGAATGATTAGCAGGTCATCGGTGCGCCCGATCAATTTCTTCATCTTGATCAGCGTACGACCGCAGATACAGGGCTCCAGACTGAGACTTGTGATATCCCTGGTGCGGTAACGCAATAACGGTTGTCCTTCTTTTCCAATCGTTGTAAAGATCAACTCCCCTTCAGCGCCGATCGGTAGAGCTTCACACGTATCCGGATTGATGATTTCCGGGTAGAAATAGTCTTCATTTATGTGCAGGCCATCTTGGGCTTCATGGCACTCACAGGAAACACCCGGACCAGTGATTTCAGTCAGGCCGTAGATATCGCAGGCCTTGAGTCCGAAAGATTCCTGAATCATTTCACGCATCGACTCTGTCCAGAATTCAGCACCCAGAACGGCTGTACGGAGATTGAGCTTTTTAAAATCAATCCCCATTTCAATCCCGACTTCATGGATATACATCAGAAATGAGGGGGTAACCGTCATGGCGGTTGTTCCAAAATCCTGCATCAGCATGATCTGCTTCTGGGTGTTGCCACCGGATATGGGAATTACT